>JBHORD010000068.1:0-1923 GCA_042408355.1 Anaerolineales bacterium | reverse complement strand
TCGATGATGACTTTCTTTAACATTTCCGGGTCGCCGGGCAGATGCGCTCCGCATTGCAGAGCGCTTTCAGGAATGCCAATTTTTTCCTGCAGGGCTTTGACCGCGTCGAGATGCATTTGCGAGGTTTCATGCGAGGCGCACGATAACGCCAGTTCGCGCGGCGTAAAACCAAAATATTCCACGCCGCCGCGTTCAACGAAAGGCAGAACCTGAAACGGTTTGGCGGACGAGCGCAAAAAAGCGACCGTCTGCGGGTCGCCGTAAGAATACAAAAGCCGACCGTGTGTATCCACCACTGCGATTGCGCCGTAATGCATCGATTCGACGATCCTGCCGCGCGTGACTTCGAAGAGGGGTTGAAAATGTTCTGTCATTGGATTTCGCCTTTAATTTTATCCGCAGATTGCCCATGTGACTCTATTGCAAAAAGGCCTCTTCACCGCGAGGCGCGCCCTTTTTTCAAGATCAGCTGTGCAAAGGGTTGGCGTTTTCAGACTGCCTTTGAGTTCCCTTTTATGTCCTTCGTGTTTAAAAAGGTTTTTGCGGTGAGTTCACAGTGATTTTGAAATCTGTTGAATCTTTGGCGGCTATTCTTCCGCCGCGTTGCCCAAGTGGTAATGACGCGTGTAATAGTGACGCAGTCCATAGCGCATACGCTGGACATATTGCTTGTGCCGCGCTGCCGACGATTTGAATGAACTCAGAAACGGTTCGATCAATTTTTCAGTGGCATCGGGCGATGTGCCGCGCGCGGCCATCTTTTCCAGTTTGTCGTGAATCTGTTTGATTAGTTCAGCCTGCGCCTTGATGATTGAAGTCGAAACGGTTCCGCCGCGGCCGCTGACGAAGGTGTAGCCGCGATATTCCGGGCTCATTAGAACCTCGAGCGCCTCCAGCCACGACGGGAGATCGGCGTGCGCCAAAAAGGGAGGTTGATTCTTCAGAACGAGATCGCCAACGAAGACCACTTTTTCGCTTGGAAGAATCACCCACATCGCGCCCGAGGCGGGTCCCGGGTGATGTTCCAGGACCACAGGTTGCTCGCCCCAATGCAAAAACATTCGCTCTGTGAATGAAATTTCCGGCGGCGCCCATCGCACTGTTCCCAAGCCTGGAATGGTTTCCCAGTCTGCGCCGGTTTCCATTCCCTGCGCCTTGAAAGTGGTCGGACGCGAGCGGAACACTTGTGCGGTTTTGTCCTGTGCGATGACAGTGCAGTCCATCGAGCGCGCCCCAAGCGTTCGATCGGGATGCGCGTCGAGGTTGATCAGGACGCGTTCGGGTCCGCTGCTGAAGCTCATCAGCGCGGCGCGCCACGAGCGGCTGTCTTCCGGCGAAGGCGGCGCGTCAATCTGAATCAGTCCGCGCGGCTCCTGAATGACTCCCAGCGTCACGCCGAGATAATGGTCTTCGATATAAACATTGTCCGCAATTGATTGCATGAAAACTCCTGTGCCGCCCCCATCCCTGCTCGGGCCAAAGGCGGGAAGGATTCGGCGAGGGTTATTTTACTTCATTCGACTTAAAGCTTCGAATCCATCACCGGCAAGGTAAAAATGAATCTTGACCCTTTGCCTTCTTCGCTTTCCACCCAAATGGATCCGCCGTGAGCCTGCACTGCCATGCGGCAAAACGCCAATCCGATGCCCAGTCCACCCGGACGTTCTTTGCCTTTGACGCGCACAAATTTTTCGAAGATGTGTTTGTGTTCCGATGGGGGAATACCGGGACCGGTGTCCTGCACCCAGAATTCAACGACGCGCCCGTTTTTCTTTGCGCCGATTTCGATGCCCGTTTCGATTTTTGAAAACTTGATGGCGTTTTCCAACAGATTGATGAGCACGCGCCGCATCATATCCGCGTCCACCCATATGTTCGGCAGTTTTTCGTCGACTTTTATCTCGATCGTCTGACGCCGGCCGT
>JBHORD010000067.1:0-6613 GCA_042408355.1 Anaerolineales bacterium | reverse complement strand
CCGGCCGGGACGAATGTGGTCGTGCTGGATTATCAAGGTCACAAAGTTCCGCTGGGGAGTCAGAAGGCGGCGGAGATCATGGGCGCCAGCGACCCGGTCTGGTGTCCCGCGTCGGTGGCGGTTCCCACCCCGGGATCAGGCGGATGTTCGCCTGCGAATGTCGGGGCAACGCCTGTCAACGATAATCTGTATGATTTAATCCACGCCATTGGCACAGGCGTGTGGACGCCTCTCGCGGCCAATTCGACGATCTGGATGGAGAATGGTTCGATGCCCGACAGTTCCAGTTTGCCCGTCACGATAGACGGCGGCGCCAGCTTTAGCAGTTGGGCTAACTTCACGTTGACGATCAAGGGCGGCTGGAATGCGGGAACCGGTACAATAAATACCAGCCTGCCGTCTCAATTATCCAGGCCTCTGACAATCTCGAATTGGAACAATAACGTAACGTTGAGCGATATTGTCATCAGCAATACTGGCGGCAACGGCTTGACCATCTCGACCACCAAGAACATCACGCTCACGCGTGTTCAGACGAGCAGCAACGCCGGTTATGGCGCAGACCTTAATAATTGCAAATGGACGGGCAGTGCTTGTGCCGGCGCCGGGAATGTGGTGGTCACTTCCAGCCTGTTCAAAGGAAACTCAGGCACGGGTTTGAGTGTGCTTTCCTCCGGGACGATCACGTTGACGAATGCGATTGCCCTGAACAACAGCGCCGGCGATGGAGTCGATCTCGATAACTGCAAATCCAACGGCACCATTTGCCAGATCGTTTCTCCCAAAGCAATCAGCGTCACAGGCGATACGTTGTATAACTCCACCGCCAATGCGTTCAATAATTCGTTCAACGGCAATGGCGGCTACGGCTTGAGCGTCATCTCGAACGGCGCGGTCACGTTGAAAGATTTGACGGCGGCTGGGAATGCGGTTTTTGGCGCGAAAGTGGATAACTCCGGTTCGAGCGCCGCCTCGGCCGTGACTTTGAACGGCACGAATATCTTTAACGGCAATACATCCACGGGCCTGAACGTGGTCAGCAAGGGCGCGATCACAGCCAGCCACATCGTGGCGAATGCAAACGGCGGCGCGGGGAATCAGGACGGGGCCAATCTCGATAACAGCAATGCCGCAACGCCTCTGAACGTGACAATCAGCGGATCCAGCCAGTTCAATGGAAACGGCGACAGCGGATTGGTTGTCAATAGCAAGGGCGCAATCACATTGAACAATATCACTGCAAATTCCAATCGAAACGGCAATGGCGCATCCTTGAGGAATAATTTCAACCCTCTTGTTCATTCTGCCGTCACATTGACCGGGACGAATTTCTTCAACAATAACTACGACAACATCAATTTCCTGTTTACCGGCGGTTTGATCATTTCCACAAACGGCGCTGTAAAGCTCAGCAACATCACTGCCAATGGAAATACCGGCGGGACAACATACAACGGCTGGGGAGCGTTGATTCGTAACGATTCCTCTGTCACGGCTCAGAGCGTGACGCTGACGGGCGTCAATACTTTTAATGACGACAGCGGCGACGGCTTGCAAATTTACAGTTCGGGACCGATTGCCGCCTCTTCGCTTACGGCCAACAACAATCTTCAGAATGGCGCGGTGTTCGTCGGCAACAATACGGGCATTACCCTCACATTGAACAACTTCTTTGAGAATAATGGCTATGACGGTTTGTATGCCATCTCGGGCGGCAACATCGCTGTCAATAATCTCACTGCGGTCGGCAACGGCGGCTCAGCGCTTGGAATCGGCGTGTACCTGGATAATGGCGCGACGGGCAAAACCGTAACCCTGAACGGCGTCAATCTGTTCGATTCAAATTATGCAGACGGCCTCGATATTGTGTCTACGGGCGCTGTTACGCTAAATAACATTACTGCCACGAACAACGGCGTGAGTGGAGGCTTCGGCGCAAACATAAGCGCCGCGGCGCTGACCATCAAAGGAACGAACGTTTTCAGCGGAAATTATTCCGGAGGTCTGTATGTCAATGCCTCCGGCGCAATCACGGTTAATTCTTTGACGGCGAACAACAATTCGCATGGCTACGGCGCATTGCTCAATAACACCGCCAACAACATGCCGAATGTTACGTTGACCGGTTCGAATGTTTTCAACGGCAACCAGCTCTATGGTTTGCAAGTCAATACGTATGGGATGATCAGCGTCAGCAACTTGACTGCCATCGGGAATACGACGGGCGACGGAGTTGATTTGTTGAATTTTGCAAACCCCGCGCCGACGCCGAAAACAGTCATCGTCGGCGGTTCCAACACGTTTGCGGACAACGGCGTGAACGGTCTGGTAATCGCCTCACTGGGCGCGATCACGGCGAACAATATCACGGCTTATGTCAGTCCGACCGGAACATCCACTGGAAACAGCGTCTCTCTTTCGAACGCGATGACCGGCGCGGTCGGCGGCGTGACGTTGACGGGCGCGAACGTTTTCAACGATTATCAAAGCAGTCCCACCAATCAAAACGGTTTGTTGATTAATTCCAGGGGCGCGGTCAGCCTGAGCAATGTAACCGCCAGCGGGAATGGTTCGATGGGCGCATCCATTGACAACAGCGCCGCATCTTTGCCGCAAACCGTTAAATTGACCGGCGTCAATATCTTTAATTCCAATCACAGCGCCGGCTTATTCGTCAATTCCATCGGCGCGGTCGCCATCAGTAATTTGCAGGCAAATAACACCACAAATGGAGACGGCGCGGATTTGAACACGAGCACCGGAGGATCAACTGCCTCGGTCACGCTTCTCGGCGCGAGCGTCTTCCAGGGAAATTACATCAACGGATTGTATATTCAGAGCAGTGGCGCCGTCGTCACGAACGGCATCACCGCGAACGAGAATGGAATTGTGGGCCTCAGCGGCAAGGGCGTGTATATTGACAATACCTTTGCGTCCACGCCGCAAAACGTATCCATCCTCGGAACAGCCAATGTGTTCAATGATAACTACAGCGCCGGAATGTATGTCAAGTCGAAAGGGGCAATTGCCGCCGCGAATATTACCGCAAACAATGATGTAAATGGGAACGGCGTCACACTCGATAACAGCGGAAGCGGAGCCTCCGGCGGCGTCAGCCTGACTGGCGCGAATACTTTTTACAATAACCACGCCGATGGTTTGCAGGCGGCGTCCAGGGGCGCCATCACAATCAGCCGGCTCGACGCTGAGCGGAATCTGGCGGATGGAGCGAACTTTGATAATTCATTGGGGTCGTCCGTCAATGTGAGCCTGACCGGTTTGAGTCTGTTCGAGAACAATGGCGGCAATGGATTGTATATTGCCAGCGGCGGTTCGCTCTCGCTGACCAAAATCCATTCGGACAACAACATCGGCGATGGATTGAATATCGCCTCTGCGGCGAATGCTACCCTGACCTGCGGCGGTTTCACCGGCAATGACGCGGATGGAATCAACGCCACGATCCCCGGCACGCTTCTCTTGAGCGGCGTGCTTTCCTATGGAAATACCGGAACGCAGATTGCTCTTTCGGGCGGCGGCACGCTGGTCAACACAGTGCGCGATTGCCCTCTGCCTTAGGCTGATAAAAGTTCAAGGATATGGACATGTTGATATTAAATCGAATTCGCTCGATGTTTGTCGCTGGATTGACCTTGATCGTTTTGCTGATCAACGCGGTCTTCGCCACGCCCGCGCTGGCGGACGGCGGCGCGCCCGCTTCGCCCTCCGGGACGACAGCCGCCACAACAGCGGTTTCCTCTTCGCTCCCGGCCGGGACGAATGTGGTCGTGCTGGATCATCAAGGTCACAAGGTTCCGCTGGGGAGTCAGAAGGCGGCGGAGATCATGGGCGCCAGCGACCCGGTCTGGTGTCCCGCGTCGGTGGCGGTTCCCACCCCGGGATCGGGTGGATGTTCACCCGCCATCTACAACACCGATCTCTACACATTGATTACCAATATCGCCTTGCATAACTTCACGCCTCCCGCCGCAAACTCGACGATCTGGATCGAAGGCGGATCCATGAGCGGCAACGGCGTTTGGCTTAACGGCGATTCCGGTCAGCCATTCAGCCCGTGGGCAAATTACACGCTCACGATCAAAGGCGGCTGGAACGGTTGCACTCCGACCTGCACCGGCACGGTGAATGCGCTAAATCCCTCTTCAGGCGACGTCTATTTGTGGATTACCAATTGGAATAACAACATCGCGATCAGCAATCTTGATATAAGCGGTGCGGACAACCCCGGTCTGAATATCTCGACCACCAAGAATATCTCTCTGACCAATGTAAAATCGAACAACAATACGAGCGTCAGTGACGGCGTAACTCTGGATACGACTGTCAATGGAGGCGTAGGCAGTATCAGTATTACGAACGGCCAATTCAACGGGAACTCCAACTCTGGAGCGCATATCACCGCTGGAACAGGCGGGGCTGTTACGATTTCGAACGCTCAATTCAACGGCAATGCGGGAAATGGATTGTATATTACAGCCAGCGGCGCGGTGACTTTGACCAATGTGACAGCCGGTTCGAATATAAATGGAATCGGGGCGTACATTATAAATAGCGGCAATACAGCGGCTGTAACCATAAATGGCGCAAGCAATGACTTTAGCGCGAACTACCAAACAAATCTTGCGATTCAATCCAAAGGCGCCGTCACATTGGCGAACGTGACCGCCAACGGCAGCACCAACGGATATGGCGCGCAAATTGATAACAAGGCCTCCTCGAACAATGCCGTTGTGAATCTATCCGGCATAAATACGTTCAATAACAATTACTATGGCGGACTTGTTGTCAGTTCCAAAGGCGCCATTACAGTCAATGATTTGACAGCCAGCGGAAACGGCGTCTCCGTCAACGGTATTGGTGCTGATTTGGAAAACAACCTCAACGGCTCGATGGGCGGGGTGACATTGAGCGGCGTCAACATCTTCAACGGTAACGGCCACGATGGCTTGATTGTCAAGAGTTATGGCGCGATCAAGGCCAGCAATCTGATTGTTCTCGGTAATGGCTATGATGGCGTTTATCTTGATAACTGCAATTATGGCGGCATAACCTGCAATACGCCTGCGACTCAATCTGTGACCCTTACCGGATCCAGTCAGTTCGAGAATAATGCCGGCAATGGTTTGTCAGTGGTGTCGAACGGTCTGATTATTGCCAATAACATCACCGCCTTTTCCAATCTGGGCAGTTTCGGCGCTTCGTTCAATAATTCTTATTCAGGCGTAAAAGCCGGCATCACATTGACGGGCGCAAATGTGTTTAATAGCAACAAGTACAATGGTTTGTCTGTTTATTCCAATGGGACGATCCAATTAAGCAACATTACTGCAAACTCAAATGATACGGCCGGTCAACCGCTTTTTTATGGGGCGGATGTGCGAAATGCTACCGGCGCGCCCACTTCCAACGTGGTATTGACCGGCATCAACGTTTTCAACGATAATTATTATGACGGTTTGTTTATCAATAGCGCCGGCGCTGTAACGGCGTCTTCCATCACGGCCAATCATCAGCAGTGGGGCGCGGGCATCACTGCCGCCGGCGCAGTCACCCTTACCGGCTCGAACACTTTTAATTCCAACCAGGTTGACGGCTTGGATGTATTCTCCTCTGGCGCAATTACCACCAACAACCTGACGGCCAACGAGAATGGACAAAACGGAGTGTATCTGGATAACTGCAGAAGTTCCTCCGGTTGTACGGTATCCAGCGCCCAGCCCGTAACCTTGAACGGATTCAATGCATTCAATTCGAATGTGCGCGAGGGTCTGGTGATTTATTCAAAAGGGGCAGTGAAAACCAATAACCTGACCGCCGATTGCAACGGATTTAACGCCGGCTGTGGTTCGACCGGCTCTTTTGGATATGGCGTTTGGATTGATAATTGCCGGATCTACAGCGGTTCCTGCACCGGCAATGGCGCGGTCACGGTTGCCGGTACGAATGTTTTCAATGGCAATTACACTGGCGGTCTTTATATTCAATCCAGGGGCGCCATTACGCTTAACTCCATTACGGCCAGTTTCAACGCACAGGGGTTTGGCCTTAATGCCGACAATACCTTCAGCGGCCCTGGCTCTCCGCAGACCATCACCTTGAGCGGCGTCAGCGTTTTCGATGGAAATAATACATGGGGCGCGGCATTGAGCGGCTATGGAAAGATCACAGCCTCCAACGTCACCGCGCGCTGGAATGGCCTCACTGGCAGTACTCCGGGCGTCAGCCTTAATAACTACAATGGCGATAGCACAACGAGACCTCCGGCGGCAATTGCCTTGAGCGGCGTCAATAGTTTTATAGGAAATTACGGCGACGGTCTGGATATCTCTGCCACTGGCGCGATCAACGTCAGCAATGCGGCCTCGACCGGCTCTGTCAACGGATATGGCGCGGTGCTGACGAATAATTACTTCCCCGGACCGCAGAGCGTCACCATGACGGCTTTGACGGCTTCCAATAATTATTATGGGGGCCTGCTTGTGTCTTCTCATGGTGCGATCAGTGGTTTGAATCTGACAGCCAGCGGTAACGATACGAGCCACTCATTGAGCAGCTATGGAGCGGATTTCAGCACCGACGGCTCTTCGTTGAC
>JBHORD010000065.1:0-3423 GCA_042408355.1 Anaerolineales bacterium | reverse complement strand
TGGATTTTATCTCTCAAGACGCTTCGGTCGAGCCCGGCGACTTGATTTTAACTTCGGGGCTGGGCGGCGGTTTTCCGCCCGATCTGATTGTCGGGCAGGTTGTTAACATCCACAAGTTGCCGGCTGAACTGTTCCAGCAGGCAACTGTTCAACCCGCCGTTGATTTCAGCCGACTCCAAATTGTTTTGATCATCACCAATTTCCGGTCGGTTGATATTTCTCCTCTAGTTCCAACGACAACCCCCTGAAATGCGCAACGCGATTGCCCTTCCATTGCTTGGCCTGGCTGTTATTTTGCAGTCGGCGATTGTAAGTCAATTTTCCCTCCTGGCAGGTTATGCTGATTTGGTGCTTGTCATTCTTGCGGCCTGGGCTTTGCAGGAAGGCGTCAACACTGCTCTTCATTGGGCGTTTCTTGCAAGCATCATGGTCAGCCTGGCGTCACATCTTCCATGGTTTGTTTATCTATTGGGTTATTGCGGCGTAGTGCTTCTTGCCCTGGCGCTTCAGCGAAGAGTTTGGCAGGCGCCATTGCTTGCGATGTTCACGGTAACCTTTTTGGGAACTTTGTTTATGCATCTCTTGTCGTTTGCGTATTTGCGGATCTCCGGGGAGAATTTATCTTTTAGCGACTCGATGGGGTTGATCACGCTTCCCAGCATTTTGTTGAATCTTTTGCTGGCCATTCCTGTTTTCGGAATGATGCGTGACCTTGCACATTGGGTATTCCCTTCAACGGAGGAACCATGACTTCTCCTGCTGCGCCGCGCGCTTCCCGCTTCGAAGCGTGGCGTTTGTTCGTCGTATATGCGGTCATCCTGGTTGTCCTTGTTGTTTTGCTTGGAAAACTACTTTCCTTGCAGGTGTTCGGCAGTCAGCAATGGGTTGACGCCGCCGTTTCCAATTACACCAAGGTGATCAGTGTGCCGGCGCCGCGCGGCATTATTTATGACCGCAATGGCTATGTGCTTGCACGCAATGTCGCCTCATACAACATCACGATTACGCCCGCCAATCTGCCGGATGACGACGCGGATGTACAGCGCATTTACCGCGATATTTCTGCCCTGACCGGGATTCCGGTCAATAACGGAACGGTTGAGCAGGCCAAATTGTATGCGCCATGCGTTGAAGGCCCGGGGATCAGCCAACTGGTTGATCTGGGCGATTCTCTCGCGCCGTACAGCCCGGTGGAGATTAAATGTAATGTTGACGAAAATGTTGCGCGGCTTGTTCAGGAACATCAATCCGACTGGCCCGGCGTGGGCGTTGAAGTGAATCCAATCCGCGATTATCCAACCGGCTCCTTGACGGCTGACGTGATCGGATACCTTGGTCCGATTCCCGCTTCGCTCGAGCCGGTACTGACGGAGCGGGGCTTCGTTGCCAACCGCGACAAATATGGCTATGCCGGCATCGAGCTTTCTCTGCAGGATGTCCTGGCCGGGCAGAATGGAAAGCGCACAGTTCAGGTGGACGTGGCAGGCCAGGAAATTCGCAATCTCCAGCCGCCGGTGGCCGCTCAGCCGGGATACAACGTTACGCTGACAATTGATACGCGTCTCCAGCAAGCCGCAGAAGCTTCTCTGCTTCGCGAAATCAATTATTGGAATACGTACTTCTATGGCAATTCGGGTCAGATACGCATTTCGAGCGGCGTTGTGATGGCGATGAATCCGAAGACGGGCGAAATCCTTGCGATGGTTTCGTATCCGACTTATGAAAATAATCGCATGGCGCGTTTTATTCCATACACGTATTATCAACAGTTAAGCCAGGACCCGCGCCACCCGCTTTTGAACAATACCATTCAAAGTGAATATCCGCCTGGCTCGACGTTCAAGCTGGCGGCGGCGAATGGCGTGCTGAACGAAGGCGTCATCTCAAGCCCGAATCAGATCATCTATGCTCCCGGAAAGATCGAGCTGTGTGAGCAGTACACGCCGAACGAGCCGTGCGGACCGAACAACACCCGTCCCTTCGTGGATTGGATTTACGATACCGATCCCGCTGGTTTTGGGCAAATTGATTTCTATCATTGCATCGCCTATTCGAGCGATGTGTGCTTTTACAAGTTGGGCGGCGGATATGGAACTGAAATACCGAACGGCGGCCTGGGAATTTTCCGCCTCGGCGAATACGCGCGCGCCCTGGGGTACGGCGCCGCTTCCGGCATTGAATTGCCCGGCGAAGCCAGCGGTTTGATACCCGATCCAAAATGGAAACGCATTACACAAGGCGAGAACTGGTCCACCGGCGACACTTATATCGCGACGGTCGGTCAGGGTTATGTGTTGGCGACTCCTTTGCAGGTTTTGATGTCCGGCGAGACAATGGCCAACAGCGGCAAGTTAATGCAGCCGACGATTGTCCGTCAGATTACAGACAGCGAAGGCAAGGTTCAAACGATATGGTTCAGTCCGAGCGATTTGACGCAATGGATGCCGCATCAAAGCGTGGACGCAAATGGAAATGTCCATCAGGATTGGATTCAGTTAGGGAGCGGCACGATCGCAAATCAATTGCCTGCCGGAAGTTATCAGATTTCGCCGTTTGTTCCGAACATGAAATGGGACATTACGAAGGATCCGCGCATTGGCATTTATACCTGCGAGGCGGGCAACTGCATCCCAACCGGTCAATATAAAACGGTATCTCCTGATGTGGTGAAAAATGTGCAAATGGGAATGCGTCTGGCCGTGACCGATCCGCGCGGAACACTACATAACGTTTTTACTACGGAGTATCCGTTGCCCATTGCCGTGGCCGGAAAGACCGGGACTGCAGAATACTGCGATGATGTGGCGCTGGCGGCCAATCGTTGTCAATACGGCCAGTGGCCCTCGCATGGATGGACGCTGGCGTATGCTCCGTACGAGAATCCGGAAATTGTGGTCGCCGCGTTCATGTACAACGGCGGGGAAGGCGCTGTTGTGGCCGCCCCGGTTGTCGCACGCGTCATGCAGGCGTATTTTGAACTGAAAGCCATTGACCAGGCAAATTCCGGCGGCGGATGAATCTTGCAACTTATGGCTTTCCCGAAGCAGCGTCAAACCTTATTGAACCGCCAGGGCCGCGAAGAATGCAAAGAAGATTCATTAAACTCCGCGATCTCAGCGTTCTTTGCGGCTGATTTCCCCCTCGCATGCGGACGCTCCCGGCTTTGAGAAAGTCATGATCTTACAACTTGTTATAGCATGACAGAATATTCTCTCATGCTATAATCTGTTGTAATTGCCGCATGAACGATCTTGCTTCCCTTATCCAAATCAAAGGGCTTCGCGATAGTCTATTGGTTTCTGTGGCTGAAGCGCCGTGGGAGGAACAGCGATCTGCCCTGTTATCCCAGATTGACGCGCGCCGGGAATTTTTCCAGGGCGCACGTTTGGCTTTGGATTTTGGTTCGCAGGTCATCAAAGTAAA
>JBHORD010000064.1:0-30587 GCA_042408355.1 Anaerolineales bacterium | reverse complement strand
CGGCAAAATCATCATAGAAGGTTGGGTCAACTTTCTATGATGATTTTGCCGCTGTTCTAAAGAAGGCTGGCGTTGACCCCGCTACGCTTGTAAAGTAAAAGCGTTCTTCGGCCTGGCGGCATTATGCCGCCAGGCTTTCATTTTTTATTTGGATACCCGACACTATGCTGAGAGTCGAGAATCTTTCAAAGACATACCCCAATGGAACTCAGGCGCTGAAGAACGTCAGCTTTGAAGTCAAGGATGGAGAATTTCTGGCAGTCATTGGATTGAGCGGTTCGGGTAAATCCACATTACTGCGCTGTATCAATCGCCTCATCGAGCCGACTTCGGGAAAGATTTACTGGGATGATCAGGATATCACGGCGGCCTCGGCGGCTGACATGCGTAAGATACGCCGCCAGATCGGCATGGTTTTTCAGCAATTCAATCTGGTCAAACGTTCCTCCGTCATGACCAATGTGCTTACGGGGCGATTGGGATACGTGGACACTTTTTCAAGCGCCCTGCATCTTTTCTCTAAGTCAGACCGCGAGAAGGCATTAGCCAGCCTTGAACAGGTGGGGCTGGCCGAAAAAGCGCATGTGCGCGCCGATTCGCTTTCAGGCGGGCAACAGCAGCGCGTTGGCATCGCCCGCGCATTGATGCAGGATCCGAAACTGATTCTGGCGGATGAGCCGGTGGCCTCTCTGGATCCGGTTCTGGCGCATTCCATCCTTAAATATCTCGAACAGCTGAACAAAGTACAGGGGATCACGGTTCTATGCAGTCTGCATTTTTTGGATTTGGTTCATCGGTATGCCAACAGCGCCATTGCTTTGAAGGATGGTGAACTGGTTTTTCAGGGAAAGCCAAACGAAATTGACGATGCCAGATTCAAAGAGATTTACGGGCAGGAAGCAGAACGCGTCACCATCACCTGACGGTCACTCAATGCCGAATTTTTCATGACAAACCTCAGGCAATCATCATCTCTCTCCTGGAGCAATGCTTTGATCATAGTATCGTCCTTGCTGATACCGGGGCTGGGACAATTTTTGCTTAAGCGCCGTGGACGCGGCGCGATGATTTTTCTTACAACGTTGACCCTGGGCTTTCTGGTCAATTGGTCCTTTGTTCATCAGAACGTGGGGAAAATCACCATTGGGGGATGGGCGGTGAGCTGGTTGTGGCTTCCATTCATCCTGTTCTGGGTCTGGAATGTGCTGGACGCCCGTGCGCTGATCGCCGGCGGAACGTTCAATATTTTGTTCGGCATTATCCTGGTCGCGATTGTTCTGTATGTCATTGCCTGGGATGTCACGGATGTCAGACTGGACCGTCTCATCGAACATGCCAATGATGCGCGCACCGTCGCCAGCAACCTGCTCAATCCCGATGTAGTCACCATATACACAAACGGTCAGGACCAAATCTGCGCCTGGGATTGCATGTACACCTATGTCAGCGATAAGCTGGCAGGGCGGCCAACACAAGGACCGATTCGATGGAGCGATAATCTGCTGGATATTGTGGGCCGGATGAAGGTTCAGCCTGCCGCGCCATGGCAGGTTGCCTTGGGGATGGCGGCGCCGGGCAGTAAGGTAAATACATTCGTCGCCGGTTCCATGATCGAAACCATTGCTATGGGCTTGATGGCCACCTTGTTCTCAACCGTCCTGGCCATCCCGGTCAGTTTTTTTGCGGCGCGAAACATCATGTCGCACATTCCCGGCGGGACAATCATTTATTATGTGGCGCGTGGCATCCTGAACATTGTACGCGCCATTGACACCATTGTATGGGGGTTGATTGTCATCGTCTGGGTGGGACTCGGAAGTTTTGCGGGTGTGATCGCGCTCACGATCCATTCTGTCGCCGCTCTGGGCAAGTTGTTTTCCGAAGAGATCGAGCACATTGATCCCGGCCCCGTCGAGGCGGTTACTGCGACCGGCGCCAATTTGATTCAAACCATCCGCTATGCGGTCATTCCGCAGATTACCCCGTCTTTCCTCGCCTATTCGCTTCTGCGCTGGGACATCAACATGCGTTCGGCGACGGTGATCGGTTTCGTGGCGGGCGGAGGCATCGGCTTTTTTGTCATCGAGACCGTCCGCATGGGCGGATACCAGCAATACGCAACTGCGCTGTGGGCCGTGGCGGTCGTCATTATTCTGGTGGACTACATCAGCGAGAAGTGGCGCGAAAGTATTTTGAAAGACCAGCCGCAAAAACAGGAAAACGCGAAGAGACCGCTCCTCAACAAATTGCGTCTGGTTTTCTATGTGCTGGCGGGCGCGGCGGCTTTTATTTATTGCTGGAATCTTACCGAGATCAGCTTCAAAAGCCTGTTGAATCCGGGCAAAAATTTCGGCCAGGTTTTATTTGATTTTATAAGTTTTGATCTTTCGCCGAGCGTACTTCAGGTGATCTTCCAGCAGATGCTGGTGACGATTTTTCAAGCCATGCTGGCCACCACACTGGGCGCGCTGGCGGCTGTGCCGGTCAGTTTTCTCGCCGCCAAGAATCTCACAGGGCGGAGTCTGCTTTCCATTTGGTTGTATTACATTGCCCGGGCCGTGCTGAACGTCCTGCGCTCGATTGAGGCCCTCCTCTATGTGGTCATCTTCATTTTCTGGGTGGGGATTGGTCCGTTTGCAGGGATGCTGGCTCTGGCGGTGACTTCCTTTGCGGTGATTGGCAAACTGTTCTCGGAGGCCATTGAAAATATAGATTCGGGCCCCATCGAAGCGGTCAACGCCACAGGCGCGAATCGTCTGCAGATGATCGTGTATGCCATCCTGCCGCAAATTACGCCGCCGTTTATTTCATACCTTTTGTATCAATGGGATATCAACATCCGCATGGCGACAATCATTGGCTTCGCAGGCGGCGGCGGCATCGGTTTGACGCTTACCACTTACTTCGGCTCGCTTCAATATCATAAGGCGGGAACGGTCGTGGCGTTCATTGTGATCGTTGTGGCGTTGATGGATTTCGCTAGCGCAAAATTGAGGCAGGAATTGGTTTGACTGTTCGCGCTTGAATGGAAATGTTTGAGAAACGGGATGCGCTTTAAGCCGTCTCGTTTTTTGTTTGGTAGAATCTTTCAAATGTGGAAACGCCTCCTCAGATTCTTGAGAAAATTGTTCCTGGCCTTGATTGCGGTCGGACTGTTGGTGTTGTTCCTGCCGCGCCTCATCACAACGATTTCGAGTTGGACGCGAATCTATCAGGTGAATGACGCGCCGGCGGAACGCGTCGCCATCGTCTTCGGGGCGGGGCTGAATCGAGACGGCACGCCGACCGCCATCCTGCGCGACCGAGTCGAAACGGCGGCGAAATTATATTTTGATGGCAAAGTCCAAAAATTGTTGATGAGCGGCGACAATCGTTTTTTGAATTACAACGAGCCCGGCGCCATGCGCGAGTACGCCCTCCGCCTTGGCGTCCCGGAGGATGCAATCGTCCTCGATTATGCCGGACGAAGAACATACGATACCTGTTACCGCGCCAAAGCCATCTTCGGTCTCGATTCTGCCCTGCTGGTCACCCAGCAATTTCATTTGCCGCGCGCCCTCTTCTTGTGCAGCGCCCTGGGTTTGAAGGCTGTGGGCGTGGAGGCGAACAACCGTCACTACTGGCCGCCGCTGATGTGGATTTGGAATATCCGCGAACAGCTGGCGACCATCGGCGCGTTCGTGGACGTTTATATCAGCAAACCTTTGCCGGTGCTGGGCAGTCCCGAACCGATCTTCCCGGAAAAATCTTAACCGCCAGGTTCACAAAGGAGAAAACAATGACCCGCGAGGAAGCTCTTGCTCTTGTGCGTGAATATGTAAAGAACGAAGGACTTGTCCGTCACATGTTGTCCGTGGAAGCCTGTATGCGTTTCTATGCCGAGAAGTTCAATGAGGATGTGGAGGCGTGGGGACTGCTTGGCTTGATTCATGATTTCGATTGGGAGATTCATCCGACCCTCGAAGAGCATCCAATCAAAGGCGCGCCGATTCTGCGCGAGCGCGGCGTGCCCGAAGACATCATTCAGGATATTTTGAGTCACGGCATCGGGACGGGCGTGCCGCGCAATACGCCGCGCCGCAAGGCATTGATGGCTTGCGACGAGATCATCGGACTGGTGACCGCGGTCGCGCTGGTTCGTCCATCCCGTTCATTGCTGGACCTCGAGCCGGCCTCCGTTAAAAAGAAATGGAAGGACAAAGCCTTTGCCGCCGGCACGAACCGCGAAGAGATGGCGGCGGCCGCGCAGGATTTCGGAATCGAATTATGGGAACATGTCGGCAACGTCATCACCGCCATGCGCCGCATCGCGCCTGAATTGGGATTGGTTGGAAATATCCATTGATGTATGTTTGTTGTTAAAACCGGCTACATTACCTTACGATATAATCTCTGACGAAAAAATAAACCAGTTGCGAACATAAAATACCAACACGATTATCCGGCAACCCAGGGCAAAGAATTGCTATGAAAACATTTATGAACATTCCTTATGAAAAAAACTTTTCAAAGATAATCCCCTTGTTCTTGGTTTTGCTTGGCGTTACTCTAATGCTCAGAGCATATATAGCAAATCGTCCTCTTTGGGGTGATGAAATTGCGCTCATAATAGACATCTTGAATAACTCATTCTGGGGTCTTACAAAGCCATTTGCAAACAGCCAGGTGGCGCCGACAGGATTCTTGTTTCTCCAAAAAAGTATGGTCTTGTTATTTGGAAACAGGGATTATGTCTTCAAATTAATTCCTCTTCTTTCCGGTATTGCAGGGGTTCCTCTCATGTATAAAGTGGCTAGACAATACCTTCAAAAGGAACTTGCCTTTTTCTTCGCTCTTGGGCTGTTTGTCGTTTCCGGATCTATCGTATGGTATGCAACAGAAGCAAAACCGTATATCAGTGACGTGACGATCACCCTGCTATTACTCTGGGCAGGATACGAATGTACACAAGAAAACGCCAGTGTAAAGTCCTTTATCATATTGGGCGTTGCGGGAGTATTGGCTCCATGGTTCTCCTATCCAGCCATATTTGTTATAGCTGCTATTGGAATGGGGCTGGGATTAAGTTTTATGGTGGACAGAGATTGGAAAAAACTGCTTTGGCTGATGTCGGCTTTATTCTTGTCAGTAATAAACTTTGCTTTTATCTATTTTTTCTTCCTGCGTTCTAGGTCTGCGGACTCTTATCTGTTAAGCTCTTGGCGTTCATCTTTTATGCCAATGCCGCCCTGGCAGAATCCACAATGGTTTTATCAAATGTTACTTCTCTGGATTCAAAATCCGGTGGGATTTTCGGGTTCAGCTATCGTGGTAGCGTCAATATTTTTAGTAATTGGCTGCATCTCCATGTTCCTGAGAAGATGGCAATTGGCTATTTTTTTGATATTACCGCTCTTTATCACCATGCTGGCGTCAGGCTTCCAAAAATATCCCTTTGCCAACCGATTATTGCTTTTTACATTGCCATCTGCTTATATTTTGGTTGCTGAGGGCTTAGAAAGATTTCGCACAGTCTTTCTTGCTGTACATCAAAGCAAGATTGTTAATATACGAGTTGGAAATTTTGTTTATGTATTCTTTGTATTATGGTTAATATCATTTCCGGTTTCGGGTGCTATTCATGAATTCATTAGCCCTGGGAGGGGGGAGGATATTACTGCGAGCATGGCATACATAAGACAACATTGGATGAAATCAGACAAAATTTATGTTTACTATGGTGCTGCTGGTCCTTTTCAATATTATGCCTCTTCCTATGGCTTCACAAATAGCGACTATAAGATTGGGATTAAATCAAGACAGGATCCGCAGAAGTATATTCAAGACGTTCGTGCATTGCGTGGAAATCCTAGAGTATGGTTCATTTTCTCGCATTTTTGCAATACCTGTTCTGGAATGGTGGATGAAAAGCGTTTTTTTCTGACTTTCCTATATAGGATGGGAAAAAAGTTGGACGATTATCAGGTTTCAGGCGGAGCAGTGTATTTATACGATTTGAGTTACAACAATCCGTAAAGCCTAAAAAAATGAAACATTAGTTCTGCTTATGCTTCACGTCCTAAGCTTGTTTGCTTGCGAGTGATCAACTTCGCGCTCAAGAGTTTTTCTGTCTTGTCTTGCAGAACACAGGTAGACTCGGAGGTTTTGATTGCTCTTATTTCTTCCTTTTCGAAGAGGATGTCTTTCTCTTTCTCTTCGAGTCTGCTTTCTTCCCTTTTTTCTCATCGCTCTTCACTTTCTTCTTTTTACTCTTTTCTTCCTTCACTTCTTCAACCGCGACTTTCTTCACGTATCGTTCCACCGCCCAGCCCGCATTGACAGAAATAACTTCCTCGCCGGGCTTCACTTCCACGACCGCATCGCCTTTTGTTGCGGCGCGCTTACGGATGGCGGCCGCGTCCAAACGCGTGGACCTCGGCGCGCCTTTGGTTAAATGAATGGTCGCCATCGTGTTGGCTTTGCCGGCCGCGGCGCCTGCTAATTTAACTTTCTTCGGCAATACCCAGACGCGAACGCCCTTGCCATAACGTCCCTGCGATGGGAATTCTTTGGCTTCGACGCGCTTGGCTTTGCCGTCGGACGCCAGCAAAAAGACCTCGCCTTCGGTCGGCAAAACCTCCGCGCCGATCACCTCATCGTTTTCATCCAATTTGATGCCGTTGACGCCCGCCGCGACCAATCCCATCGGGCGCACATCTTCCTCGCTGAATCGAATCGCCATGCCCTGCGCGGTGACCAGCAGAATATCTTTTTTGCCGTTTGTCAAACCGACCCATCCCAGGCGATCTCCTTCATTGACCTTGACCAGCGTAAACGTCTGCGCCGAGGGGCCGGGCAATTCGCCAACCAGACTTTTCTTGACCATGCCGTTACGCGTCACGGTCAAAACGTAAGTATCCTCGGGATAATCCGATTTGCGCGCCGGGAATGCAAATACGGCCGCCAATTGATCGCCCTCCTCCAACGGCGAGACTTTGTAAAACGGCACGCCGTCATGCAGATGTCCATCTGCGCCGATTTCAGGGATGACGTGCAATGCGACCGCCGCGGCTTTTCCGCTTTCGGTTACGATATACAACGTGTCTGTTGTGGAGGCGCGTACCAGCCAGCGCGGCGCGTCGTTGCCGCTGTGACACGGCGGCTTGTCTTCGTGCGTGCGCGCCACGATGCCTTCCGCGGTGACGCCCACGTAAACCATTTGCTCTGGAAGCAAGTCGCTCGCGGTCAATGCCGAGGACTTTTGTCTGCCGCCTTTTAGATTCACAATCTGCGTGCGCCGCCGATCTCCGAACGCTTCCTTGACGCGCAGTAGTTCTTCAGCCACCACGCCGCGCATTCGTTTCGCGGATTTCAACAAGCCTTCCAAATCTTTGATCAGGGCGGTGACTTCCTTGTATTCCGTCTCGATCTTTTTGCGTTCGAGCGCGGCCAGCCGCCGCAACTGCATATCGAGGATGGCGTTGGCTTGAATCTCCGTCAGCTTGTAACGTTTCATCATTTTGGCGCGCGCCGTTTCAACGTCCGGCGCGTTGCGGATGAGATCAATCAACTCGTCGAGATTTTTGAGCGCGATCAAATATCCCTCGAGGATATGTGCGCGCTGCCGCGCTTTTTCCAAATCGAATTCCGAGCGGCGCTTGATGATCGTCAGGCGATGTTCGAGATACACGCGCAAAGCCTGCTTGAGCGTCAACATGCGCGGTTCGCCGTCCACCAGCGCCAGCATGATGATGCTGAATGTGGTTTGCATCGGCGTGCGTTTATAGAGCTCGCGCAAAACCATTTCCGGCTCGGCGTTCTTGGTGAGTTCGATGACGATGCGCATGCCCTGACGATCCGACTCGTCGCGCAGATCGGCCAGACCTTCCATGTGACCCTCGCGCGCCAATTCGGCGATGCGCTCGATCAAACTGGATTTATTGACGGTATACGGCAACTCGGTGACGATGATGCGGCTCTTGCCGCGCTCCATCTCTTCGATGTGGACTTTGGCTTGCACGGTCACGCGTCCGCGCCCGGACCCGTAAGCGGACTCGATTCCCTCCTCGCCTTTTTCCTGTACGATCACGCCTCCGGTGGGGAAATCCGGCCCTTTGACGAATTCCATCAATTGATCGAGATCAATGTCGTCCATCTTCTCCCAGTGATCGAGAAGATAAACCAGCGCATCAACAACCTCGCCCAAATTGTGCGGGGGGATGGAGGTCGCCATGCCGACCGCGATTCCTGTTGCGCCGTTAACTAATAAGTTCGGAAGCGCGGCGGGAAGAACGCTTGGTTCTGTCAGCGTGTCATCGAAGTTCGGCGTGAAATCAACCGTGTTCTTGTTGAGGTCCGCCAGCAGGTCCATGGCGGGCGCGGCGAGACGCGCTTCGGTGTAACGCATGGCCGCAGGCGGATCGCCGTCAATCGAGCCGAAGTTGCCCTGACCGTCCACGAGCAGTGTGCGCATCGAAAAATCCTGCGCCAGACGCGCCATGGCTTCGTACACTGCCGCGTCGCCGTGCGGATGATATTTGCCGAGCACCTCGCCGACGATGCGCGCGGATTTCTTGTAAGGCGAGTCGGCGCGGATGCCCATGTCGTACATCGCGTACAGAATGCGCCGCTGGACGGGTTTGAGTCCATCGCGGGCATCGGGGAGGGCGCGCGCCACAATGACTGACATGGCGTAATCGAGGTACGCCTGCTGCATTTCGCTGTCAATGTCTATTTTGCGAACAAGTCCGAGTTCCATAAATCACCTTTGTTCACCACCGAGTGCACAAAGCGCACAGAGATTTTTGACCTGCAAAAACACAGTGCCTGGCTCGCCAGGAACGCAAAGAAATAAAAGTTCCTCCTTTGCGCTCTTGGCGGTTGGGATTTTTGTGGTGAAAGAATGTTCTAAAACCGTGCCTATCTTACGGGGAAAGAGGCGCGGCGTCAAGTGGAAAGCCCCTCGTTCAAATCGAACAAGGGGCTTCGCATGGGGTCTTTTATATTTGTTTTTATTGTGTTACAAGCGCCGCTTCCTTCACTTCTTCCTGTTTCTTGAACTGACTCATGTACAGGTTGTAATAGAAGCCCTGTTTTGCCATCAATTCATTGTGCCTGCCGCGTTCGATGATTTGACCGTCGTTCAAAACCAAAATCATATCCGCGTTAACAATGGTGGACAGGCGATGCGCGATGACGATGGACGTTCGGCCTTTGAGCAAAACGTCGAAGGCGTTCTGGATGAGGCGTTCGGTGCGCGTGTCTACGGAGGAGGTCGCTTCGTCGAGGATGAGGATGCGGGGATTGGCCAGGGCGGCGCGCGCAATCGAAAGCAGCTGCCGCTGTCCCTGCGAAAGACCCGAGCCGCGTTCGCCCAAAATCGTCTGATACTTTTGCGGCAGGCGTTCGATGAATTGATCAGCGCGCGCCAGCTTGATGGCGGCTATCACTTCATCGTCCGTTGCATCCGGCCGTCCAAAGCGGACGTTTTCCATCACGGTTGTGCTGAACAAAAACGTATCTTGCAATACGATGCCGATCTGCCTGCGAAGCGACTCAATCGTCACATCGCGTACATCCACATCGTCAATGCGGACGGCCCCGCTGGTCACATCGTAAAAGCGCGGCAGAAGGTTGATGATGGTGGTCTTGCCCGCGCCGGTGGGTCCGACGATCGCGATGGTTTGTCCGGGTTCGGCGGTGAATGAGACATCTTTGAGAACCGGCACGCCGTCTTCGTATGCGTGCGAGACGTGATCGAATTCCACTTTGCCTTTGATCTCCGTCATGACCTTTGCGCCGGGCTTGTTTTGAACGGCAGGCACTTCATCGAGCAGACCGAAAATTCGTTCCGCGCCCGCGATTGCGTTCTGGATGTTCGTCCACAACACCGCGATCTGCTGAATGGGCTGGTTGAAGCGTTGCACATAGGCGAGGAACGTAACGATCAAACCGAATGTCACAGTTGTTCCGAGCAGGCTTTGGTTTTTGAGCATGAACCATCCGCCCACGCCGGTGACGATGGCGAGGGCGATGTAACCGAGCGCTTCCAATGTCGGAGAAAGCGCCGCGGTGAAAGATACGGCGCGGATGTTTGCGTCGCGGTTGGCGGCGTTGACTTCCTTGAAGTTTTGAATATTCTCGTCAGTGCGATTGAAAGCCTGCACTTCGCGGACGGCGGCGATGCTTTCCTGCAATTCTGCATTGACGTTGCCGATTTCGGTGCGTGTCTGGCGGAAGGCTTTGCGCGCCTGATCGGAAAAATAAATTGTTGCCAGGAACATGATCGGCGAAACGGCCAAGGAGAGCAGAGCGAACGGCGCGTTGGTGGTGACCATGCTGTATGCAACCCAGATCAAAAGCAGGATGCCGCTGAATACGTTGACCAGCGCGAACGAAATGGCCTGTTCGATGGCGCTCGTATCATTCGTAATGCGGCTCATCAAATCACCGGCTTCGTTGGCTGAATAGAAACTGAGCGAAAGCTGATGCAGACGCTCGAACACATCCACGCGCAGGGCGCGCAATACATGCTGACCCGACCACGACATTGTGAAGAAAGTGAGACCGGTGAACGCCGAGCCGATGACAAACAGGACGATAATGATGAGGATCAAGCGCGTCAGACCGGCGGCGCGGTCGGCGGTTGTCATGGCGGTCAATGCTTTCGGGACGAAGTTGCCGAGTCGAAACGCGCTGGCGATCAGCCGCTGTGTGCCGCCAAGTTTGCCTGGATCGGATATTAACCAACAAGCGGATTCAGATTGCTGGACTTGCGCGCTGGTCGCCGAAAAGAACGCGTCGAAACTCGTGTTGCTTGCGCCAAGCGGGACGAGAAAACAGTCGGTTGCCTGGCCGATCAAGTCAGGCGTGGTGACCTGACTCCAGGTTGCGATCACTACGAATAAAATCGCAAGAAATGCCGCCCACCCAAAACGGCCAAAGTAACCGACGAGACGAAGCAGGGTATCGCTCAGCCTGCGCGGCTTGAGCGTATCCTGATTGAGCATGTTGCCGAAACGGCCGGGACCACCCATCATAAGTTATCGCTCCTCAATCGTATGACCATGTTCCTGTTCATACGCCACTATTTGTGAGTTGTAAATTTCTGCGTAGATCGGTTCGTTTTCCATTAAGTCTGTGTGCTTTCCTTGGGCGACGACTTTGCCTTTGTCGAGCACAAGGATTTTGTCCGCGTTCATCACGGTGCTGATGCGCTGGGCAATGACGAAGGAGGTGCGCCCTTCCATGAGTTTATCGAGCGCGGCTTGAATCAGCGCTTCGGTTTGTAAATCCACGCTGGAGGTCGCTTCGTCGAGGATCAGTATGCGCGGGTTGAGTAAAAGAGCGCGGGCGATTGCGATGCGCTGTTTCTGCCCGCCGCTGAGCGTCGTGCCGCGTTCACCGACGTGCGTGTGGTAGCCCTCGGGGAAGGACATGATGAAGTCGTGAGCCTGAGCCGCTTTGGCCGCGGCGATAATCTCTTCGTCGCTCGCATCCGGTTTTCCGAAGGCGATATTCTCGCGAATCGTCCCGCTAAACAAGGTGGTCTCCTGCAGAACGATTCCGATTTGCCTGCGCAGTGATTCGACTTTGATATCGCGCAGATCGTACCCGTCAATCGTGATCCTGCCTTCGGTCGGATCATAGAAGCGCGGCAGAAGATTGATGATGGTGCTTTTGCCCGAGCCGGTCGCGCCGAGCAGAGCGATTCGTTCGCCGGGTTTTGCCTCGAACGTAACGTCGCTCAAGACCGGTTCGCCGCCGTGAAAATAGCGGAAGGTCACATTCTCAAACCTGACCTCGCCTTTGACGGACGGCAATTCGATTGCATCGGGCTTGTCCACCACGTCGGATTTTGCATCCAGGATCTCGAAGATGCGATCTGCCGAAGCCGCCGCCTGTCCGAATTGCGTGATGATAAACCCAAGCTGAGCGACCGGGAAAAACAGATACACCAGATATAGCGAGAATTCCTGCCAATCGCCAAGCGTCAATAGCCCGGTGATGATTTGTTTGCCGCCCACATAAAGAATTGCGGCCTGTCCGAGGTTGGCGATGAGAAAGATCACTGGAAATAAAAATGTGAACAGCTTCGCTACAGAGATGGCTTGATTCATCAAATCGTCCGCCGCGGCGCGGAATTTCTTTTGCTGTTCCTTCTCGCGCGTGTACGCCTGGATGACCTTGATGCCCGCCAGGTTTTCCTGCAGGATTGTGTTCAATGTGGAAAGTTTGATCTGCACCTTTCGAAACATCGGCTGGGCTGCCGTGCTGAAGATCAGGAATATCACCAGCGCAAGCGGCAGGATCGGCATTGCCGTCCACGCCAGCGGAACGTTGGTCGAAAATAGAATGATGACCGTGCCGGTCAACAAAATGACCGCGCCGACCAGTTGCAGCAAGCCCTGTCCGATGAAAAGCCGCACTTTTTCGACGTCATCCGTGGCGCGGATCATCAATTGCCCGGTTTGATTCTGGTCGTGATATGAGAAAGACAATTTTTGAATCTTGGCGTACAGATCGTTGCGTAAATCGTAAGCCACCGATTGCGAATTTTTCTCAGCCCAGAAAGCCTGGAGGAATGCGAAAGCGCCGCGCAAGGCCGCCAGGATCACGATGGCCGCGATGGACCAGATCAATGCCTGCGGGGCGTTATTCAGATTGGCCTTCAACTGGGCGACGAGTTGAACTTGCGTCCATGTGGACGGATAATTGAGGGCCGAAAGAATCTTTGGCAACGCCGCGCTCATATATTGCGCCGGAATTTGATTCAACGCCTGTAGAATCTGATTGGCCACATACCCGCTGGTCACTGCGTTGATGATGTTGGCAATCATGGTCGGCACTGCCAGTTGGGCGAGCGTGGCAATCACCAGAAAAACGTATGGCAGTGCGGCATTGCCTTTGTAACGAATCAAATATTGGATTGCCCTCAGAACTGAGCCGGCGCCCGGACGTTTTTCGCCGGGGCGCGTCATGGATTGGGATGCTGTTGCTTGCATGGAATTCCTTTCGATTTCAAATTTACAAACAATGCGCCTGATGATTTATAAAGAATGGTTTTGAATTGGAGGCGAAGAGGGCGGGGAGCGGCGACGGATTTATTTGAATTGATCCAGCTTGCGCGCTGCTTCGGTCAGGATGATAAGCGCCTCCGCGGTTCTTTCGCGGTCTTTTTCGCTGAGATTTTTGGCCAGCGCGTCGACCCAGCGATAGCGCTCGTTCATTCCCTTTTCGATCAGCGCCTTGCCTTTGGCCGAAAGCTGGATGTGTTTGACGCGCCGGTCGCGCGGGTCTTCCGTGCGCTCGATCAGCCCGGCCTGGACGAGGTTGTCCACGTGCTGGCTGGCGGCGGCGTTGGTGATCTCGAAACGTTCGCTGATCTCCGAGATGCCGCACGCGCCGCGGTAATACAATTGCATCATGATGCTGAACTGCGGCATGGAAAGCCCGGTGGCTTTGGCGTGATGCGACCAGCCGCGCATCGAGCGGTGCGTCGAGATGTCCACCCACGAGCGGACGGCCTGCGTAAATGGATCGGATTTACTCATGGTTAAGCCTTCTTTTTAGTTAAGCGGGCTTAAATTTATACGCGAGTTAAGTTTTTGTCAAGCGGGAAAAAGTTGGAGAAGTATAAGAAAATCAATATCCGCCCTGCCGCTCTTTTCTCCAACCGGCCTTGGGGGCGCTGAAAACGCTGATTTTGCTGATTAACTGACGTCGCGCGGTTTTCCCGCGCAGCGCGGCATGATCAAGTTTCGATAAAAATTAGAGCCGGAATCTCCTCGCCGTGGATTTTATCCCTTGCAGGGCCGTTGGTTTCTATTGTGCCGTATTGCCTCCGTCTGCCAGAAGCAGGTGACCTGTGACGAACGATGAATCGTCCGACGCCAAAAACAAGACCGCTTTGGCAATTTCCTGCGGCGTACCGAATCGTCCCAGCGGGAGGTACGCGCTGGATTCCTGCATGGCTTCTTCGCGCGTGACGGGATCGGAATTTTCAAAGTAGCCTTTTTCCAGCCAGCGCTCGACGAACGTATCGCCCGGGCAAACCGCGTTCACGCGGATGTTATCGCGCGCGAAATCAATTGCCATGGATTTGGTCATCATCGCAATCGCGCCTTTGCTGGCGATGTATGGAAACGCGTCCCGGCCAGCGACGACCGACCAATCCGAGCCGTTGTTGACAATTACGCCTCCGCCCTGTTTTTTCATATGCGGTAAGACCAGTTTGCACATGTGCCATACGGCTGTCACGTTGATTGCCAGCGTTTGATTCCACACTTCATCGGATGTGGTTTCCGCTGTGCCGGCGGTGACGATGCCGGCGTTGTTGAACAAAATGTCAATGCGGCCGAATTCTTTCAATGCGGCGTTCACGACGCTTTGACAGTCCTCCGGCTTTGTGTGATCCGCTTCGGCGAACACGCATCGGCCTCCTTTCGAGCAGATCTGCTTTGCGACGGCTTCGCCCAACGCCGCGCGTCTGCCTGTGATAACGAGAGCCGCCCCCTCGTCCGCGAAAAGAAGCGCCGTGGCTTTTCCAATCCCCGAGGTCGCTCCGGTGATGATGGCAATTTTGTCAGCGAGTCTGCCTGTCATGTTTCCTCCTCATAAAGTCAATAAGACGATTGCAATCAGGGCGGCCGCGATGCCGATCCATTGCGTGCGCGAAATGCGTTCCTTCAAAATCAACGAGGCCAGCAGAACGGTCGCGCCCGGGAAGAGCGAACTGAGGACGGCAGCAACGTCGAGCCGCCCATTTTGGCCTGCGAGAATGTAGAAAAGATTCCCGCCCACGTCCAGAATGCCGTTGAGAATCAGAAACGGCCACGCGGCGCGGTTTGGACTCCATTCGCCGCGGCGGAAGAGCATAAACAACGCGATCACTGCGAGGCCTGAACTGCGTCCGGCAACGATCGGCCAGAACGCGACGTGGCGGCTCGCAAGATTCATGAACGTAAAATATGCGCCAAAGCCAAGGCCCGCCAATAGAGGCAGACGTAAATCTGCAAGATGCGAAAAGATGTCTTTGACGCCGTTTTCATTTTGTGAAATCAACCAGACCGCGCTCAATGCGAATCCAAATCCAATGAACGTCAGCAGACCGGGCGCGCCTTGCGTGAAGATGCCAACCGCTACCGGTACGGTTGCGGCAAACAAAGCGGACACCGGCGCGGCGATGCTCATCTGGCCTTCGATCATGGCGGTGTAAAGCAGAAGAATGCCGGCCGTTCCCAGCGCGCCTGCGAGGATTGCATACATCCATGAGGTCAAATCGGGCGGGGGCTGTGGACCTGTGAACAAAAACAATAACAAAAGAATTAAGCCGATGGCTTCGCCATACAATACGGTTCGATATGCGCCTGTTTTGCGCGAGGCGAGTCCGCCGCTGAAGTCGCCCGCGCCCCACGATAGAGCGGCGGCGAGTCCGAATAAGATTGAGAGCAAGATTTATTTTCCTTTGACAGTGATTTTCCCTGACGAGGGATACTATATCTTTCCCGCCGCCCTGGCGCGCTCCAGAACCTTCTGCGCGTTTTTGACCAGCGGCATGTCAATCATTTTTCCGTCCAACGCATACGCGCCCGCGCCGGACCTTTGCGCGGCTTCGAACGTCTCGGCGATTCTCCTTGCGTAGGCAATGGCTTCATCGGATGGAGTGAACGCGCTTTGCACCGGCTCGACTTGCGCGGGATGGATAATTTGTTTCCCCGAAAATCCAAGCCGCGCGCCGAACTCGGATTCAACTCGCAATGCCTCGATATCCTTGAAATCAATCGCCACGATGTCAATCGCCTGCAATCCAAACGCCGCACACGCCGCGACAACCACCTCGCGCGCATAAAGCAGTTCGACCGCGTCTTTTGTGCGCGTCGCGCCGACCGACGCGGCGTAATCTTCGCCGCCGAAGATCAAGGCATCCAGTCGCGGGTGGGATGCGATTTCTTTGAGATTCAAAATTCCTTTGGCGGTTTCGATTCCGACCAGAATCCGAATCGAATTGACCGGCCAGCCGTGTTTCAACTCCGCGGCTTCGATGATTTCGCTTGCCCATTGAATTTGTTTCAGGTCCTCGAGTTTTGGAATCACAATTCCATCGGGATGAAACGGCAGGACGGCTTCGATGTCTTCCCTCTCAAACCCCGATCCCACAGAATTGATGCGCGCCAGTTTTTCGCTTTTGCCGAAATCCAATTCGCGCAATGCTTTTGCAATCGCGGCGCGCGCCTCCGCCTTGCGATTGAAGGCCACGCCGTCTTCCATATCCATACAGATTGAATCCACGCCCAGCGTGATGGATTTTGTGATCTTCTTCCAGTCATCGCCGGGCATGTATAAGAGTGCGCGTCGTGAGTGCATGAAATCTCCGTTTGAGGGTTGGAAAGTTTGAAGGTTGGAAGGTTGGAAGGTTTGAAGGTTTGAAGGGTGGAAGGTTAACTTTCCAATTTGCCAACTTTTGAACGCTTGAAAAACATCGCCGTGCGTTCGAATTCCACCACAATTGTACCGTCCGGTTTCTTGCCCCAGCATTTGATTCGCACGATGCCGACTTCGGGCCGCGATTTTGACTCGCGTTTCTCGATGATCTCGCTCTCGGCATAGATCGTATCGCCATGAAAGACCGGATGCGGATGCACGACTTTATCGTATCCGAGATTGGCGACAATCGTGCCTTCGGTCAAATCGGGGACGGTCAGGCCGACGACCAACCCAAACGTGAAAACGCCATTGACCAGGCGGTGACCGAATTCGGTCTTCGAGGCGAAGTCTTCGTTGACGTGCAGCGGCTGGGTGTTCATCGTCAGCGCGGAGAACAGCACGTTATCCATCTCGGTGACGGTTCGTCCGCCGTGTTTGAATTTCATCCCCACTTCGAGTTCGTCAAAATATTTGCCAGTCATACGATCTCCGTTTGAAGGTTTGAAGGTTGGAAGGTTGGAGGTTGGAAGCAGCCTGCTAACTTTCCAACCTGTCAACGACGATTAAGATTTGCTCGCGCTCCACGGTTTGACCGACTTTAACCGCAATGGATTTCACTTTGCCGTCGAATGGCGCTTGAATGCGGATTTCCATCTTCATGGCCTCCAGCGCCAAAAGGGTTTGACCTTTGCTGACTGCCTCGCCCTCGCCGACGTTGACGCTTCGCACCTGACCCGGCATCGGCGCGGCCAATTCGGACGCATGCCCGTCCCCGGAGCCGCCTCGCCTGTTCTTTGAGTCTGATGCCGTTCCCGACGATTTGGTCAACACGAAGGTTTGACCGTTGACCGTCACCCAGCGTTTTGCGCCATCGGACGAAACATAAGCCGCGACAGGATTGCCATCAATCAGCAAATCCAATTTGCCGTTTTCCGCGCGGACGATTTCAGCATCGAAGGTCGCATCATCCAATGCGGCTTTGTACTTTTTGCCGTTTGGCGTCAGATCAAGGATGTTTTGATCGAAGGCAATTTTCATCAGTTCCTAAACCCGCTTGCCGATTTCCACGGACTGTATGGATCAGGCCCGTTTGAATGGGTGATTGGTGATTTGTGATTTCCGATTGTTTGATCGGCCAATGCAGCGGCGATCAAAATTTCTGCGGATGGCTCGGCCGGCTTCCAATTGAATTCCGTCTCGACCCAGCGCGTGGACGCTTCACCATTTTGAAAATCAGGATGCGATAATAAAGATTGCATAAAATCAATGTTGGTTGTCACACCGTGCACGACAAACTCACGCAGTGCGGCTTGCATTCGCCGGATGGCAAACCTGCGGTTTTCGCCGTAGACAATCAACTTGGCAAGCAATGGATCATAGAAATGTGTGACTTCACCGCCTGCGGCAAAACCCGCATCGACGCGAATGCCCGGTCCGCGCGGCTCGATAAATTGAAGCAATTTGCCGGTGCTTGGAAGGAATCCATTCGCCGGGTCTTCAGCGTAGATGCGGCATTCGATGGCGTGTCCGCGCTGTGAAAAATCTTTTTGCGTGAATGGAAATGCTTCTCCCGCCGCGATTCGAATTTGCCACTGCACGAGATCAAGCCCGACAACCAATTCGGTGATCGGATGTTCCACTTGCAGGCGTGTGTTCATTTCGAGAAAATAAAATTTCAACGTGTCGGGATCAACAATAAATTCAACCGTCCCGGCGTTGAAATAATTCACCGCTTTCGCTGCCGCAACTGCGGCTTGTCCCATTTTCTCGCGCAGTTCGTTTGTCAATAGCGGCGAGGGAGTCTCTTCGATGATTTTTTGGTGGCGTCGCTGCACGGAACATTCACGTTCGAATAAATGCACAAGATTTCCATGCTGATCGCCGAAGACTTGAAACTCGATATGATGCGCAGTGGGAAGATATTTCTCGATCAGCAAACGGTCGTCGCCAAAGGCGTTGAGCGCTTCGCGTTTTGCGGATTCGATCGCCTCGTCCAATTCGCTTTCGGCGTTGACGACGCGCATGCCTTTGCCGCCTCCGCCTGCCGCGGCTTTGACCAAAACGGGATAGCCGATTTCTTTTGCGGCTTTCTTGAAATCCTCTTCCGATTCGATGCCTTCGAGGCCGGGCACTGTCGGCACGCCCGCTTTTTTCATGCTGATTTTTGATTCGGCCTTATCGCCCATGGCGCGGATGGAGTCCGCGGAGGGGCCGATAAAAGTTAATTTGGCGGAGTCCACGGCGGCGGCGAAGGATGCGTTCTCCGATAAAAATCCGTAGCCGGGGTGAATCGCCTCCGCGTTTGTCTGCTTCGCGGCGGCGATGATCCTGTCAATGTTCAAATAGGATTCTTTGGGTGCGGCGGGGCCAAGCAAAACGGCTTCATCTGCAAATCGAACATGCAAAGCGTTCTTATCGGCTTCGGAATAGACCGCGACGGTTTGAATGCCAAGCTCTTTGCAGGCACGCATGATGCGGATGGCGATCTCGCCGCGATTGGCAATGAGAATCTTTCTAAACATAATTTTTTTATGTCATTGCGCGGACCGCGTAACAGGCGGCGGCAATCTCACGTAACAATTGTCTGATTGTTTAAGGAAATTGCTTCGCCGGGAAGAGCGCCTTCCTCGCAAGGACTTTTCCTTCATTTTTTTGCTCTTGTCAATTTCGTTTCCACGGCTTTCGCCTCATCGCCTTCAGGGCTGATGTTATATGCCGTGATGATGAGATGATCCTTGTCAACGAGTTCGACTTCGGTGCGCCAGTTCCAATCGGGGCCGCCGTCGGATGCGGGGTAACTGCCTGTGACCGCGAAGCCATTGTCCCTGGCGTTGCCTGTGCAAAACATGATGGCGGTGTTGTTGTGAAATGAATCTATCCAGCTGGCTTCGTATTGTTCCAGGATGGTGTTGAAGCCGAAGGTGAACATGCCGTGCTGAGCTTCGCCTTCGACAATCGATTGGTATAAGAATAACGCAAAGCGCCCCTCCAGCAAAAGCTGAATGGTGCCAAGCATGGGGGCTTCGCCGGCCAGCTTATCCGGCTCAAGCCAGAGTTTGCTTGTGCCCTGCCAATTCCCCGCAAGCCGGGCAAGGAAATGATGAGGGCTGCCTGATGATTTTTCAAAGGTCATTTTCACATCCTGAATACGCCAAAATGATTTTCTTCCACCGGCGAATTCAAAACGACCGATAATGCCAATCCAAGGATTTGCCGCGTATCAACGGGATCAATTACGCCGTCATCCCACAAGCGCGCCGTGGAATGATAGGGATTGCCTTCGTTCTCGTATTTTTCCAAAATGGGACGCTTGAATTCGGCGGCGGCCTCTTTTGTCAATTGGGGTTTGCCTTCGCGCGCGAGTTGATCCTGTTTGATGGTCAATAAAACGTTTGCGGCCTGCTCTCCGCCCATGACGGAGATTCTCGCGTTGGGCCACATCCATAAAAAGCGCGAGCCATAAGCGCGGCCAGACATGGCGTAATTCCCCGCGCCGAACGAGCCGCCAATGACGACTGTCAACTTTGGTACACGCGTCGTTGCCACGGCGTGAACCATCTTCGCGCCGTCCTTGGCGATGCCGCCAACCTCGGCTTCGCGCCCGACCATGAAGCCGGTGATGTTTTGCAAAAATATAAGCGGAATGCCGCGCTGGTCGCACAGTTCGATGAAATGAGCCGCTTTGAGCGCGGACTCGCTGAACAACACGCCGTTGTTGGCGATGATTCCTACCGGGTATCCGTGAATGCGCGCGAAGCCGCAGACAATCGTCGTGCCGTAGCGCGCTTTGAACTCGCGGAATTTACTGCCATCAACTAAACGAGCGATAATCTCATGCACATCATAGGTCTCGCGAAAAGTCGCGGGCAGGATGCCGTATAAATCGTCGGCGGGAAATAAAGGTTCTTCAGGCGATGCAACTTCAAGTCCCGCGAGATGCGTTTGAAAGTTTAAAGGTTGCAAAGTTTCGACGATGTCGCGCAAAATTTGAATCGCATGATCGTCGTCATCTGCAAGATGATCCGCGACGCCGCTGAGCCGCGTGTGGACATCCGCGCCGCCGAGGTCTTCTGCCGAAACATCCTCGCCGGTCGCGGCCTTGACGAGAGGCGGGCCGCCCAAAAAAATCGTCCCGGTGCCTCTGACGATGACGGCTTCGTCGCTCATGGCCGGAACGTACGCGCCGCCTGCTGTGCAGCTTCCCATCACTGCCGCAATCTGCGGAATCTTCCTGGCGCTCATGCGCGCCTGATTGTAAAAAATTCTTCCAAAATGATTCGCATCGGGAAAGACTTCATCCTGAAGCGGCAAAAATGCCCCGCCCGAATCGACAAGATACAGGCAGGGCAGATGGTTCTCTTCGGCGATCTGCTGTGCGCGCAAGTGCTTCTTGACCGTCATCGGAAAATACGATCCGCCTTTGACGGTGGCGTCGTTTGCCACGATCATGACTTCACGATGGCTGACGCGCCCGATGCCGGTGACGATGCCCGCGCCCGGAGCGGCTTGAGTTTCATTGCCGCTTGCCTGATCCTGATACATGTCCCACGCCGCGAGCGCGGAGAGTTCGAGGAACGGCGAACCCGGATCGAGCAGGCGTTCGATTCGGTCGCGGACGAAGAGCTTGCCCTGTTCCTCCTGCCGCCTGCGATATTTTTCGCCGCCTCCCGCGCGGACGAGGGCGAGCCGTTCCTTCAATTCTTGAGCCAGTGCGCGGTGATGTTCGCGGTTGGCTTTGAACTCTTTGCTGTTGGTGTTGATGTTGGTTTGGAGGGTTTCCATGGTAGTAGAAGATGGTTAATGGATCATGGGTAATGGTTGTGGCGAGTGTAGCATATTTTCACCTCAGAGGCACGGAGATCGCAGAGAAAAAGATTGTGATCTCAATGTTGCAGGAACCAGGCTGCGGAGGCAATCCATGACCCAATATAGATCAATACCGGCGCGGCGAATGTCAGCCCGGAGAGAATGGCGGACAGGGCGTTTTTGCGTTTCGCAAAAGCGATCCATGCGCCGATGGCCATCACGATGGGGAAAATTGGATACGACCAGACCGCGATTACGAACGCCCAGGCTTGCGGACTTTCACCCGAATCAAAAGCCATGACGGAAAGTCCCGCCATCACCAGCCAGAATAACAGCGAAGCCACAGCCAACAGTTGCGAAACGATCAGCCAGATCAATAATCCCGTGCGCGGTTTTGAAGTTTGTGCGATTGCAGTCATTATGATGCTCCTCCCTTTGATTGTAATAGATAAGGCTTGTCCTTTACTCTTTGATTTCCACCTTCGCTCCCTCTTCGCTGACTCCCAATTCAAAAATCCGCGCGTTCAATCCAACCGACTCAAACATCCGCTTCATCGCTTCGCCAATGTTTGCATCCTGCTTTGCCGAGAACGCGATCAGGCTGGGGCCTGCGCCGGATAATGCCGCCGCCGAGGCGCCCGCCTTTTTCGCGGCATCCATTGCTTCGCGCGCGCCGGGGATCAATGGCAGGCGATACGGTTGATGCAAAGCATCGTCCATGACCTGACCGAGCAGATCCAAATCGCCGGTGCGGAAGGCTTCGGCCGCCAACACGGCGCGGCTGATGTTGTGCGCCGCGTTTTTCATCGAAACGTGTTTGGGCAAGGCGGCGCGCGCCTGTTTGGTCGGAAAATTGAAATCAGGCAAGGCGATTGTGACGGCGAGTGGTTTGATGGGTAATTTACGAGCGATGATCTTGCCTTCGCTCATCGTTGATGCAACCAATCCGCCCAACAGCGCGGACGCGGCGTTATCGGGATGGCCTTCGATTTCTGCGGCGAGATTCAGAATATCGTTGTTCGTTAACGGCGAATCAAGCAGAGCATTTGCGCCGATCAGACCGGTGATGATCGCCGCCGCCGACGAGCCGAGTCCCGAAGCCGGCGGGATGCGGTTGATGCAGTGAATATATAAAGCCGGTAATTTCCTGCCAGCCGCATCGTAAACTTTTTGCATCGAACGGACGATGAGATTCTTTTGATTAAGCGCAAGTCTGTCTGCGCCTTCACCTTCGACGCGCAAATGGAATTTTTCGGCGGGGATGAATTCGGTTTCATTCCACAAATCCAATGCAAGCCCCAGCGCGTCGAAACCGGGGCCGAGGTTGGCAGATGTGGCGGGGACTTTTACAAAAATTTTCATCGTTGGTTGTAGAGGCGCAACATATCATTTCAAAATAATTTCTTCCAGCGCGTCCAATCGCGGCGGCATAATGCGCGGCTTCGCCATATCCTTCGCGATGATGTCCGGGTCTTTCAATCCGTGCCCGGTGCAAATCGCCACGATGCGTTTGCCCTTCGGGTCCAACTTTCCGCTTGCAATTTCGATGGCGAGTCCCGCCAAGCCTGCCGCGGACGCAGGCTCGACCCAAATGCCTTCCAGCCGCGCCAGCAATTTTTGCATGTCAAGGATTTGCGAATCGGATGCGGCGATGATGCGTCCCTTTGATTCTTCCGCGGCCTGCAAAGCCTGTTCGCCGCGCGCCGGTTTGCCGATGCGGATCGCCGTCGCAACCGTTTCCGGATGTTCAACGGCGTGCCCCAAAACGAGCGGAGCCGCGCCCTCCGCCTGGACTCCCAACACTTGCGGCAGGCCGGTGGATTTCAATTCGTTATATTGTTTGAAACCGGCCCAATAGGCGGTGATGTTTCCCGCGTTGCCGACGGGCAGGCACAACCAATCCGGCGCGGATTCAAGCGTATCGCAAATTTCGAATGCCGCTGTCTTTTGTCCCTCGATGCGATACGGGTTGATCGAATTCACCAAACAGATTGGATGTTTGTTTGTGATCTCAACGACCATTGTCAGCGCATCATCGAATGAGCCGTCAATTTGGATGACTTGCGCGCCGTAGGCCGCCGCGCCTGCCAGCTTTCCCGCCGCGACTTTGCCTTGCGGAATCAATACGATGGATTTCATTCCGGCGCGCGCTGCGTATGCCGCCGCCGACGCGGCTGTGTTGCCGGTTGAGGCGCAAATCACGGTTGCCGCATTTCTTCCGTGTGCCTCGCTCACGGCGGCGGTCATGCCGCGGTCTTTGAATGAACCGGTGGGATTCAGCCCTTCGTATTTGATGAACAACTCAAAGCGCTGTCCTGAGCCTGTCGAAGGGCCGCCGCCGAGTTGGCGCGCCAGGTTGTCGGCGCGAATCAAAGGCGTGTTGCCCTCGAGCAGGCTCACGGTCCGCGTGTGAGGCGGGAGATTTAACAAATATCCATATTTGGAGAGAATGCCTTGATAGGTCATGGCCGGAGTTTAACATAGATTTTGAACCGCAAAGTCCGCGAAGAGCGCAAAGAGAATCAAAAACCTTTGCGTTCCTGGCGCGCCTCGCGGTTAATTCCGATTGCCGCCGGAGCGGCGCCCATGATAAGATTCGCCCATGGACTTTTCTGTGATCACGGATACTTTGCTGATCGGCACCATGCCGCGCAAACACGATTATGCACTGCTTCGCGATCTCGGCGTGCGGCTCGTCATAAACATGCGTTTCAGCCGCGCCACGCCTCCCGGTCTCGACGCACCGGCAATGCGCTATCTCTGGCTTCGTTCGATTGACAGCCCGTTGTTTCCCATTTCAATTCAGGCCCTGATTCGCGGCGTCCATGCCGCGCTGGAGACGATCAACAATGGCGGAAAGGTTTATGTTCATTGTGCGTACGGACGTCATCGCAGTGTGGCGATGGGTTCGGCAATTTTGATCGCGCAAGGTTTGTCGCCCGAGGCGGCGGTGTCGCTGATCAAAGAAAAGCGCGCCGAGGCCGACCCCGATATCTTTTATATCCGCCGAAGGATTTTATTGTTTGCGCGTCAGTGGCTGATGAATTATCAATGAACCCCAGCGATCTATTGTTATCCGTTTGCTAATTTTGCAATCGTGACGCCCGCTCCGCCCTCGTTCTCCCGCGCTTCTTCAAACGATTTGACATAGGGGCTGTCCTTCAAGGCCGAACGCACCGCCTCGCGCATCCGGCCGGTTCCTTTTCCGTGCACAATGCGGACGAAAGGCAGTCCGGCTGAATACGCCTTCGCCAGATATTTTTCCAATTCGTCGAGTCCGTCTTCGACCAATTTGCCGCGCAGGCTGATTTCGATTCCTGGGGATGCGGCGGCTTTGGGCAACGAGCGAGATTCGTGATTCGATATTTCACGATCGGGTATCGGCTTTCGTTCGTCACTGTTTGCCACATCACCTTTTCTCTGCAAGTCGCTTAATTTTGTGCGGACGCGCAATGTGCCAATCTGGACCTCCGCATCGGACTCGCCCAGAGCGGTCACGATGCCTTCAGACTTCAGCGAAGCGAGGAAGACTCTTTCGCCGAGCTTGATGGATGACGTAGATTGGGTTATGGACGTCGGCGTACGTTCGACGGGCAACTGGATTTTCTCTTCGATTGTTTCCAACTCTTCTTCGATGGCCCGGATTGCCTGCAAGGGCTGGCGCGCCTTCTTCAATTGCCGTTTCAACGATTCGATATTTTGTTTCAGCACGGCCACTTCGAGTTCGCCTTCGGCGCGGGCTTTGGCCAACGCCTCGCGGCGTTCGTCCTCGATCTGCTCCAGGCGCTTTTCAAGCTCGCGGGTCTGCATGTCGAGTTTGGCGCGCGCCTTTTCCAGTTTTTCACGTTCGCGCGAAGTGCGGTTGCGTTCCTTGCGGATGTCGTCGAGCAGTTTGTCGGCGCGTAAATCGTCGGGGTTGATTTCGCTTTTTGCCGCGGCGATCAGTTTCGGGTCCATGCCGAGGCGCTGAGCGATTAACAACGCATTGGATCGCCCGGGCAGTCCGATCGTTAATTTATATGTCGGGCGCAGAGTCTGAATATCAAATTCGAGCGAAGCATTGACCACGCCTTCGCTTGTGTGCGCGAACGTTTTGAGTTCGGGATAGTGCGTGGCGACGAGCGATGTGACGCCGCGCTCGATCAGATGCGCAAGGATGGCGCGCGCCAGGGCCGCGCCTTCCTGTGGATCGGTGCCTGCGCCGAGTTCGTCGAGGATAACCAACGAACGATGGTCGGCCTTCTTTAGAATTTGAATGATGTTGGTGATGTGGCCGCTGAATGTGCTGAGCGACTGCTCGATGGATTGTTCGTCGCCGATGTCGGCATAGACGGATTCGAAGAATGGAAGTTCGGAGCCGCTTTGCGCCGGGATGTGGAGTCCGCTTTGCGCCATAAGCACGAGTAAGCCGACGGTTTTCAGTGTGACCGTTTTGCCGCCGGTGTTTGGACCGGTGATGACAACTGCAATCGTGCCGGGGCGGGGATTGAAGTCAATCGGCACGACGGTGTTTGGATCAAGGAGGGGATGGCGGGCGTGGATCAAGTTGATGGAACATGGAGAATGGGTAATGGTCGAGCCTTTTTCCATTCTCCATGTTCCATGATCCATCTTGTTGAGCGTCGGTTCGCTGGCATGAATCTCTTCCGCGTATTTGGCTTTTGCAAAGGCGAGATCGAGCGCGGCGAGATTTTCAATTCCATATTGGAGTTCCGCGGCGTGCGCGCCGACGAGCGCTGAAAGCTCGGAAAGGATGCGGCGTTCTTCATCGCGTTCAGCCAGTTCGAGTTCTCGGATTTCGTTATTGAGTTCAACGACCGGAAGCGGCTCAATAAAAAGCGTCGCGCCGGATGAGGATTGATCGTGGATGATGGCTTTGATATGGCCTTTGAATTCGGCGCGCAGTGGAATCACATAACGGCCGTCGCGCTGGGTGATGATCGGCTCTTGAAGCTTGTTGGCTGACTCGGTTAGATATTTTTGCAGGCGCGACATCAGGCGGTCGCGCGCGACTTTGATCTCGCGACGCAAGCTGGCAAGTTTGGGCGAAGCCAGGTCGAGCACTTCCCCGCGATCTGACAACACTTGCGTAATGGCATCCACGATGCCGAAGGTTTCGGGTAAGCCGGCCGCGATCTGCGCCAGGCGCGGCGCTTTGTCGGCGGCGCGTTCGAGGGATTTCTTCAAACTGCGGCAGGCGATCAGTGTGGATTTGATTTCAAGCAAAGTCTGCGGATCGAGGACGCCGCCGCGCGCGGCCAGGTCCGCCGCAGGACGGATGTCGTGCGATCCACCGATGGTCAGATCATGAGTGGAAAGTAAAAAACGGGCTTCGGTTGTCTCGGCGAGAAGGCGCGCGGCTTCGTCAAAATTGGAGGCGGGTTGAAGGGCGCGCGCCAAATCCGCTGAGGCGGAGAAGTCGCAAAATCCCGCCAGGCGGGCGAGGATTTTGTCATAGTCGAGGATGTGCAGAGTTCTTGAATCCATCGGGAGAATTTAACCACAGACGCTTGCACCTGTGCAAGTGCAGGTGTGAACACGGACGGATACGTAAAAAATAAAAGGGGCAGAGACGCAGGTCTGCCCCAATGTTTCCCTTTTGCGTGCCGGATTATCCATACCGGCTCATGAACTTTTCCATGCGGCGTAAGGCTTCTTCGATTTGTTCGTAACTGGTGGCATAACAGGCGCGCACAAAACCATCGCCGCCGGGGCCGAATGAATTCCCCGGCACGACCGCCACGTGTTCCTCTTCCAATAATTTTTGTGCGAAGGTTTCGTCGTCCATGCCGGATGCGGTAATGTTTGGAAACGCGTAGAACGCGCCGCGCGGTTCGAAGGTTTTGAGTCCAAGTTTATTCAAACCGTCCACCAGCAAACGGCGGCGGCGGTCGTATTCCGCCACCATTTCTTTAACATAAGGCTCGCCGTTCTTCAACGCCTCGATGGCCGCGTCCTGGGCGGTGGTCGGCGCGGACATGATCGTATATTGATGGATGCGGACGAGTCCCTTGATGATGTCTGCCGGCCCGGCCGCGTAACCGATGCGCCAGCCGGTCATGGCGTAATCTTTTGAGAAGCCGCCCAGCAAAATGGTGCGGCGTTTGATGCTTTCGCTCAACGACGGGAAGCAAACGTGCTGGAAACCGTACACAAGCCGGTCATAAATTTCATCCGATACCACCAGCAGATCGTTCTGTTCCGCGATCCTGGCGACTTCCAACAACACCTCGCGCTCTGCGACCGCGCCGGTTGGATTGGATGGATAACCGATGAAGATGGCTTTCGTGCGCGGCGTGATCGCCTTGCGGATGTCGTCGGGGTCCACCTGGAAATTGTTTTCGATTCGGCTTGGAATTTCAACCGGCTTGCCGCCGGCGAGAATCACTTCGGCTTGATAGGAAACGAAACACGGCGTGGGGATGATGACTTCCTCGCCCGGATCGAGAATGGCCGTGAACGCCAGATACAGCGCCTCGCTGACGCCGACCGTAGCAACGATCTCAGTCGCCGGATCATATTTCACGCCATACAGCCGCATCAAGTTGTCGGCAATCCCTTGACGCAGTTCGATTTTTCCGTGATTGGATGTGTAATGTGTCTCGCCTCGTTGCAACGACTGAATGCCCGCCTCGAGAATCGGTTTGGGCGTGGTGAAATCCGGTTCGCCGATGCCAAGCGAAATCACATCCTTCATCGTCGCGGCAATATCGAAGAATTTGCGAATGCCGGACGGTTTGAGTCCAGCCACGCGTTTGGAAAGCCTGTGTACATCCGACAGTTCCTGCATCTAACCTCCATTTGATTTTGTCATCGCGAGCGAGCGCCATGACTGTTAAATTGGCTGTACCTGCCATTCATCGGGAACTTCCCGATATGTTAATTCAAAAGCCCGGCCGTCCGCCGTTTTGACGCGAAAGCCCTTTTCGTTCGGTCGGCGCCAGCGGCCGAGGACTTCGGCGATCTCGAACCGGCGTCCCTGCCAGGTCAGCGCCAGCGGGCGCTCCGCGTATTCTGAATCGGAGCGGCACTCGACAATTTCCATCAGGGATATTCTAGCGTTTTCGACAAAAAAAGGGTAGTGAAAAACTCACTACCCCAAGGTGACAGAACTATCATCTCCGATGTTCAATTTCAGGAATTCCTTGCCGCCTTCGCGAAGCGCGCCTTTGAGTCTTCCCTCGACTTTGGCCTGCCTGCCGATGAAGGAGCTTTTCAACGCTGAATTCTTGATCTCACAACCCGCCTCGACGATGCTGTCTTCGATGTGACTTGCCGAAATCTTACAGCCCGCGCCGATCGACGCGTACGGTCCGATGGTTGAGTTTTCGATTTGAGCTGTCTCATGGATGAAGACAGGTTCATTGATCTTAACGCCTGCCTGTTGGAAGGTCTGCGGGTTTGAAGGTTTTGAACCTGCCAATTTTTTAACTTTCCAACCTTCCAACAAATACCGGTTGGTTTCCAGCGTCGCCTCAATCGTGCCGGTATCCAGCCAGGTTTCGATCTTCTGGACGCGCATCCGGGCGCGGCGTTCGAGCATGATGTTGATCGCGTCCACCAGAAAGAATTCGTTCTTGAGTTGAACATTCCGTTCCATCTGTTCTTCGATGGCGCTGATCAAATCTTCGCCGCTTCTGAAATAATAACATCCGACCACCGCCAGATTGTTTTCCAGGCTCTGCGGCTTCTCGATCAGACGCGTGACCCAGCCTTCGTTATTCACCTCCGCCACGCCGAAGCGCCGCGGATCGGGAATTTCCTTGACCCACGCCACGCCATCGCTCTTTTCGCGGTCCAAAAATGAAAAGTCGGTTTCAATCAGCGTATCAGAGAAACACACGATCGTCGGGCCGGTGAGATATTGGCGCGCCAGATGCAAGGCGTGCGATTGTCCCTTCATCTCGCCTTGAACGACATAGTGTGCTTGGAGTTCCGGATAATGCTCCTCGATGAACGGCGGGATTTGAGTCTCGCCGAGATACGGTCCCACGATGAAAATATATTCCGTCTTCTTCGGATTTGGAACCGATTGAAACATATCGAGGCAATAATCCAACGCGGTCCGGCCGGCCACGCCGACCAGCGGCTTTGGCTTACTCCATGTGTGCGGGCGCATACGCGTTCCCCAGCCCGCCATGGGAATGACGATTTTCAAGGTTTCAGACAAAGCATTCTCCCAGGCAAAATCTTGTATGCATATTTTACGTCAAGCCTGTCAAATCTTTCGACAGAGCAACACGCCTTTTCCAATTGGAACCACCAGCGCGTCGACGCGCCGATCGGCTTCTGCGTGTTTTACAAATGACGCCAGATCATCTTGATGACTCAATACATTATCTGCGGCCAGCAATCCGCCGGGGGCCAAATTGGGAATGACTTTTTCATAGCATTCGGTGTAAATATCCTTCTCGGCATCCAGAAAACAAAATGCGATTTGGCGATATGGATCCAGCAATTGGCGGGCGTCGCCGTGGATCAGATTGACGGTCTCCTCGATGCCGGCCATGCGGAAAGTTTCGGCTGCCAACTCAACCTTGTTGGGAAGAATCTCAAATGTGGTCAGTTTATCTCCGCGGACGCGGCAGGCGAGTGAAAGCCACATGCTTGAGTACCCGGCGCTGGTTCCGATCTCGATCACATTTCCCTTTGGCGCGCTGGCGCATAGCAAGGCGAGGAATTTGCCCGTCTCGGGCGGAATCTGGCGCAGGCGTTTTGTAATCGGCGTTCCATCCGTCCGGTCAATCACATCCCGGCTTTCTAATTCTCTCATCCGTTTGAGCATTGCATTGGAAATATCATGAAACATGGTTCTCCCGCCGAGCAACCGATTAACTATGGCCGCGGATAATATGCGGCTTATAAAGTTCTTCGAGCCGCTTGATTTCCTCTTCAGAAAGTTTGATGTCCAGCGCGGCGATGGCTTCATCGAGCTGATACATTTTGCTGGCGCCGATGATTGGCGCGGTGACGTAGGGCTTGCTCAACACCCACGCCAGCGCAATTTGCGATCCGCTGACGCCGCGTTGTTTTGCCACTTCGTTGGCGCGTTCCGCAATTTTGAAATCTTCATCGAGAAAATAAAGTTCATTGGCGAACGGATCGGTTTTTGCGCGCGTCGTTTCGCCGCCTCCGCCGCGCCTGCGGTTGCCCGCGAAGAATCCGCGCGCTTGCGGACTCCACGGAATCATGGCGACGCCCTGATCGCGAAGGCAGGGGATCATCTCGCGCTCTTCTTCGCGATAAATAAGGTTGTAGTGATTCTGCATCGAGGCGAAGCGCGTCCAGCCGTGCAGTTGCGCTGTATATTGCGCTTTGGTGAACTGCCAGGCAAACATGGACGACGCGCCGATGTAACGCGCCTTGCCCGCTTTGAC
>JBHORD010000062.1:0-18169 GCA_042408355.1 Anaerolineales bacterium | reverse complement strand
CCGGCGACCGCAATCAATTCTTTCTCGCTGGAATTTTTCTCGGCCTCGGCTTGAACGGCTACACTCCATATCGCATCGTGCCGTTCCTTGTCATTGCCGCGATGATTTTGTTCGCGCTTCACGTTCGATCCAAAACGTCCGCACGCGACGCGCTCGTTTGGCTGACGATTGTCGGGCTGGTTTCGCTTTTCGTTTTCCTGCCGCTGATGCGTTACGCTACTGAAAACCCGGAAATGTTTTCCTTCCGGGCGTTCTCCCGGCTGGAAGGCGTGCAACAGCCTGTCCTTCAAGTTTTCGTCTCGAATTTGTGGAACGCCCTCAAAATGTTCAACTGGGACGACGGCAACATCTGGGTCAATTCCTTGCCGCATCGTCCCGCGCTGGATGTCGTTTCGGGCGCGTTGTTTTTGATCGGCGTGGTTTTATTGATTGCGCGCTACATTCAAAAACGCAACTGGCTGGATCTGTTTTTATTGCTTTCGATTCCGATTCTTCTAATGCCGTCCATTCTTTCGCTGTCTTTTCCGGATGAAAACCCGGCCTTGAATCGATCCGGCGGCGCGTTCGTGCCGGTGTTCATCGTCGTGGCGATGGCGCTCGATGGTTTCATCTCCGCGTTCGAGTCGGAGAAGAGGCGAATGGTTTTGGCGTCGGTTGTGACCGGCATTCTCCTGCTTTGGTCCGCGTCGCAAAATTTCGATATCGTCTTCCATCAGTTCGATATGAATTACCGCCTCGGGGCGTGGAACTCGTCGGAGATGGGGGACGTCATCAAAGAGTTTGGCCTGGTCTACGGCGAGACGGATACGGTCTGGATTGTGCCGTTCCCGTATTGGGTGGACACGCGTCTGCCCGCAATTTGGGCCGGAATCCCGAACCGCGACTTTGCCATACCATCCGACCAATTGGCCGGCACTTTGCAAATTTCCGGCCCAAAATTATTTATGGTGAAAGCAAATCTGGATAACCCGGATGCCAACGACCAGAAGAGTCTTGACACATTGAAACAGTTATATCCGCAAGGGACGCTGAGTCTGCATCAATCGCCGGTGCCGGATCACGATTTTTGGATTTATTTCGTGCCGGCGCCAACCTCGCCCTAGAATGCCTTGCTCGAGGCGGCCTCTTGGGCAATGCTTTGCATGAATTCACAGACAAAAAATGCACTTAGCATGAATTAAGTTTTTCATGATAAATTGTTATCCGCTATGACGAGTGAAAGACGCGCCTGGGTTTACGATTTGCTCCTGATTGCCGTGCTGGCTGTCGGGGCTTATTTGCGTGTCGTCGGCTTGAATTGGGATGCCAATCAGCATCTGCATCCCGATGAGCGTTTCCTCACAATGGTGGAAAGCGCATTGCAAGTCAAGAAGTGCGCTGTTCCGAATACGCCGCTGACTGCCTGCCCGCCGGATCAAGTGCAATGGCTTGGCTTGAGCGATTACTTCAACACGGCTACCTCCACGCTCAACCCGGAGAATCAAGGCTACGGGTTCTTCGTTTATGGCGATCTGCCGATTGTGATGGTGCGGTACGCGGCCGAATGGCTTGGACAGGTCGGCTACGATCAGGTGGATTTGGTCGGGCGTCAGTTCTCGGCGCTCGGCGATTTGTTAACCATTCTGATGATTTACATCATCGCGGCGCGTTTGTATAACCGCCGCGTGGCGTTGTTGAGCGCGGCATTCTCGGCGCTGGCGGTTCTGCAAATTCAGCAGTCGCATTTCTTTACCGTTGATACCGTTGCGAATTTCTTTATTTTCCTCGCGACCTATTTTGCGGTGGAAATTGTGTTGAGGCGGGAAGAGCCGGTATTCGATGTGCGGGATTCGGAATCTGAAGTTCAAGTATCGAATCTCGAATCCCGAATTACGCATTTCGTTTTGCGTTTTGGGCGCGATCCGTTTTTCCTCCTTAGCCTCGCCTTCGGCGCCGCGCTTGGACTGGCGACCGCATCGAAATTGAGCGCGGCTCCGCTGGCGATTTTATTGCCGGGCGCGTTCCTCGTCCGCTATTTCATGGGCGGGCGAAAAATTGCGGACCACGATTATTACACCCGCATTGCGGTTTATCTCGTCGGCGGCGCGGTGATTTCTCTGATCGCATTCCGCATTTTCATGCCGTACGCCTTCAAAGGCGTTGTCAGCATCAGCCCAACGTTCATCTCGAATATTCAACAGCTCGAGGCGCAATCCAACGGCGACGCGGATGTTCCGTTTGCGCTTCAATGGGCGCGGCGTTCGCATTTGTATGGATTCACCAACCTGACAGAATGGGGGCTCGGGCTTCCGCTTGGCATCCTCGCCTGGCTGGGCTTTCTGTGGATGGCATGGCGAATCTTCAAAGGCGAATTCCGTCACGCGCTGTTGTGGGGCTGGACGGCGATTTTCTTTGTATGGCAGTCGCTGGCATTCAACCCGACGATGCGCTATTTCCTGCCCATTTACCCGTTGTTGTGCATGATGGCGGGGTGGTTCGTGTTTGAGCTGGCAGGATGGAAAGTTGGAACGTTCAAACGTGTGAACGCGCCGAAGATTGTTGCCGGCGTTGTTGGCGCTGTTGTTCTTGTATTGACGGCGGCCTGGGCGTACGCGTTCGTTCAGATTTATAGGCGTCCCGTGACGCGCGTCGCCGCCACCTATTGGATTTATCAGAATGTCCCGGCGGCAATCAATTTGCGGATTCAAACGCCGGATGGATCGGTTTATCAACAGCCCTTGCCGTTTCCAACCGGCGGGATCGTTCAAAGCGACAGACCGTACGATGTTCCATTCACAGCCAATGCCAGCGGGGCGTTGAATCAAGTTTATTTTCCACATATCATGGCAATGGGCGATGCCGCGCCTCAGACGTTCAGCGTCTCGCTGATGCCTCAATCGGGGCTTGCTCCTGGCCAAAATCTGGCTTCGGCTGCGCTCACCTCGGATTTCGCGCCGTCTTCCGATCCGCGCGGCAGGGAATTCACGCTTCAGCTCAATCGCACGGTGATGGTTCAAAAGGGGCAGACCTACCTTTTGCATATCGCAACTACCGGCGCAGTGACAATGGTCGGCGCGGCGCCCATCAATGAATCCGATTGGGACGACGGCCTGCCTCTGCGCCTCGGAGCGGAAGGCTACGACGGCTACGGCGGTTTATATCAGGGCGGACTCAATCTGCAAATCTATTTCGATGATAATGCCGATAAGCTGACGCGCTTTGTCAGCACATTGAGCCAGGGCGATTACATTTTCATGTCGTCGAATCGTCAGTGGGCCTCGGTGACGCGCATCCCCGAACGTTATCCGTTGACCACCGCGTATTACCGCGCCCTGATTGGCTGTCCGCCGGATAAGGATGTGATCTGGTGTTACAACGTCGCCACGCCGGGCATGTTCCAGGGACAGCTCGGCTACAAACTCGTTGCGGTTTTTGAATCCTTTCCAACGCTGAATATCCCCGGCATTGGAACGTGGCAGGTCAACGATCAATTTGCCGAAGAGGCTTTCACGGTTTACGATCATCCGAAGGTGCTGATCTTCCAGAAACAGCCGGACTTCAGCGCGGCGAAGGTGCAGGCCCTTCTCGGCGCGGTGGACATCAGCAATGTTGTTCATCTCACGCCCAAGCAAGCCAGCAGTTATAAATCGTTGATGCTTTCGCCGACTGCGCTTGCCCAACAGCAGGCGGGCGGGACCTGGTCACAGTTGTTCAGCTACAACTGGATTCAAAATCAATATCCGGTTGTTGGACTGATCATTTGGTATCTTTTCATTTTTATTCTTGGCGTCATAACTTATCCAATTGTTCGATTTGCATTTCCGGGGCTTGGCATAAACGGCTATCCAATTTCACGCGCGCTGGGGCTGGTGATTCTCGGCTATCTCGCGTGGCTGGGAGGCTCCGTCGGCGTGCCGTATACGCGGACAACCATCGGCGTGATCTTCATCGTTTTGGCGGGAGCCGGTTTGGGTCTGGGTTGGATGCGCCGAAAAGAACTGGCCGAAGAATGGAAGACGCACAGAACATTCTTCCTGATGATGGAAGGCTTGTTTCTAGCGTTCTTCCTTTACGACTTGACGATTCGAATCGGCAATCCCGATTTGTGGCATCCGGCAAAGGGCGGCGAACGTCCGATGGACTTTTCCTTCTTCGGCGCGATCCTGAAAAGCACAATCTTCCCGCCGTATGATCCGTGGTTCGCGGGCGGCTACATCAATTATTACTATTACGGTTTCGTGCTGGTGGCGACGCCGGTGAAACTGCTTGGCATCGTTCCGACGATTGCCTACAACTTTATTTTGCCGACGCTCTTCTCGATGGTGGCGATGGGCGCGTTTTGCGTGGGATGGAATCTGATCGAACATCGAAATTCGGGTGTCGAAAATCGAATATCGCTTTTTGATTCCCGTTTTGTCGCCGGTTTGCTTGCCGCCTTGTTGATGGTTGTGCTGGGCAATCTCGGCACGGTGCGGATGTTGTATCAGGGCTTCGAGCGCATGGCCGCGCCGGGCGGAAATATTGATAATGCCAGCATCCCGCAGAGATGGGTCTGGGCGTCGGAGGGATTCGTCAAATCGCTGACAGGCCAGCCGCTTCCTTACGGACAGGGCGATTGGTATTGGGACCCGAGCCGCATCATCCCGCCGGGGCCCGGCAACGAGATCACCGAATTCCCATTCTTCACGTTCCTTTACAGCGACCTGCATGCGCACATGATGGCCATGCCATTGGCGCTGCTGGCGCTGGCGTGGGCGCTTTCGATCATCAAGAGCCGCCGCGTTTCACTCTTCCAGCTTTTGATCGGCGCGCTGGTCATCGGCGCGTTATATCCAACCAATCTTTCGGATATTTACACCTATTTGCCAATCGGGATTGTCGCGGTTGGCTATGTCCTCTGGCGTTCGGACGCCTCGAGCCGCTGGCCGGCTGATATTCCCGATACGGCCAAAAAATTGATTTTGATTTTCGGCAGTGTGGCCTTTCTGACGATCTGTTCATACGTTTTGTATTGGCCGTATCACGCCGCGTACAGTCAGGGTTACAGCGCGCTCGATGCATGGACGGCTTCGCAAACGCCGATCTGGTCGTATCTGGCGCACTGGGGCGTGTTCTTGTTCATCATCACGTTCTGGCTGGCGTGGGAGACGCACGAATGGATGGCGTCCACGCCGGTTTCATCGTTGAACAAACTGCGCCCGTATCAAATCCTGATCGAAGCGGGCATCGCCCTCTTCCTGGCGGCTTTGCTTTATCTGATGTATCGTCAGGTGGAAATCGGTTGGGTGGCTCTGCCATTGGCCGCCTGGGCTGGTTTGCTTATTTTGAAGCCGAATCAATCCGACGTTAAACGATTCGTGCTGTTTCTCATTGGCACGTCCATGCTCATCACGATTGTGGTTGAGATTGTCGTAGTGCGCGGCGATATCGGACGCATGAACACCATCTTCAAATTTTATTTGCAGGCATGGGCCATGCTTTCGGTTTCTGCAGGCGCGGCGTTTGTGTGGACGCTGGCTGACGTTCATAAATGGCGCCCGGCCTGGCGCAATATTTTTCAGGGCGGCGTGACGCTTTTGCTGGCGGGCGCGGCGATGTACACCGTTTCCGCGACGATAGATAAAATCGGCGACCGCATGGCGCCAAACGTTCCGCTGACGCTCGACAGCATCACGTACATGAAATACGCCCAATACGCCGATTTCGGCGTGACGATGAATTTGAATCAGGATTACCGAGCCATCCGCTGGATGCAGGACAACGTTCAAGGCTCGCCGGTCATCGTCGAGGCGAATTGTCCCGAATATCATTGGTGCACGCGCTTCACGATTTACACCGGCCTGCCCGGCGTGGTTGGCTGGAACTGGCACGAACGCCAACAGCGCACGCTGACTCCGCAGATCGTCGAGAATCGAATCGCCGAGATCGCGGCGTTCTACACCACCACCGATCCGCAAGCCGCGCTCAGTTTCTTGAAAAAATATAACGTCAAATACATCGTCGTCGGTCAGCTCGAACGCGCCGAATATCCCGGCGCCGGCCTCAACAAATTCGATCAATATAATGGTCAGCTCTGGGATTCGGTTTATCGTCAGGGCGACACGGTCATCTACAAAGTGAATCCATGAATCTTATTTTGCATATCACATCCCGCCAGGCATGGTCCGACGCGCAGAAAGCTGGCGAATATACCGCGCCGAGTTTGTCGTCCGAGGGATTCATTCATTGCTCGACTGCGGCGCAGGTTTTGCCGGTCGCCGAAAAATTTTACAAAGGACAAAGCGGACTCGTTCTGCTTGTGATTGACCCGGCGCGTCTTGCCTCCGACTTGAAATGGGAGCCGCCTTTCGACGGCGCGCCTCCGCCCGGGGTTGATTCCGCCGAACTGTTCCCGCATGTTTATGGCCCGATCCATCTCGACGCCGTCGTCCGCGTGGCGGGCTTCGAGCCGTCTGCGGATGGAAAGTTTGTTTTGCCCGCGCTGACATGAATCCGCGTATTTTGATTCGCCCTGCGCGGCCCGATGACGCGGCGGCGGCCGCGTCGTTGATTCGCTTGACGATGGGCGGGTCGGCGGATTCGTTTGCCGACATCCAATCGGGATGGAGCTCCGAAAAACTTCTTTCCGCATTATTCGTTCGCGGCGGCGGACGATTTGGTTATCGGGTTGGAACAATTCTTGAGGCGGACGAGGCCGCCGTCGGGTTGTTAGTCTCGTATCCCGCCTCGAAGATGGCAATGCTCGATTTGATCACCGGCCGCAATTTGCTTTCCGTCCTTGGCGTCCGCGCCCTGATCCGCCTCACAAAAAGAATAGCGCCCAAGATGAACATTCATGAAGCGGAGCGCGGTGAATATTACATCAGCAACCTCGGCGTCCTGCCCGATTTTCAAGGGAATGGTTACGGCACGCGGTTGCTGACGTTTGCCGAACAGCAGGCCCGGAAATCCAATTTGAACAAGTGTTCCCTCATTGTGGACGAGCACAACGACGGCGCCATCCGGCTTTATCAGCGGTTTGGTTATAAGGTGGTTTTCAGCGGCAGGCTCGGTGAAAGCGGTTATCATCGCATGGTCAAGGAATTGGCGTGAGTTCCATTCTTGCATTCTTCTCGTGGTACGTCATCATCACTTTGCTGGGATTATTGACCTTCCCGCTGGCCTATCTTCTCTTTCCCGCGCTGACTGACCGCGGCTACAGCCTTTCACGCGCCGCGGGTTTACTGATTTGGAGCTACATCTTCTGGCTGTTCACATCGCTTGGGTTGACGCAAAACACGGTCGGCGGAATCCTTTTTGCTCTTTTGATTGTGGCGGGATTAAGTCTTTCCCCTTTCTTCTTTCAAAATTCGAAATTCAAGAATCAAAAATCTGAAATCATCAACTGGTTGAAATCCAATTTGCGATTGGTTATCACCGTTGAAGTTTTATTCTTTGCCGCTTTTGCTTTCCTTGCTTTGCTCCGCGCCGGCAACCCCGAATTGGACGGCACGGAACGCCCGATGGAGTTGATGTTCATCAATGCCATCCTGCGCTCGCCGACTTTTCCGCCGCATGACTCGTGGCTTTCAGGGTATGCCATTTCCTATTATTACTTTGGCTACGTGATGACAGCCATGCTTGCCAGGCTCACCGGTCTCATCGGCAGTGTGGCGCATAACCTGATGACCGCGCTGATTTTTGGCCTGGCGGCAATTGGCGCGTATGGAATTTTATATAACCTGCTGGCTTTGCTTCCTGATCACCGACGACAGACCGCAAACAACTCGTCGGCGGCGGCTCGTCGTTTCTCCTTTTTAGGGCCGCTGTTTTTGTTGCTCGTCAGTAACCTCGAAGGTTTCCTCGAAGTCCTGCATCAGCGCGGAATCTTTTGGTCAGGCAGTCAAAACTTTTGGACATGGCTTGGAATTCAGGAATTGAATCAAGCGCCAACTCAGCCGCTTGGCTGGATCCCTGCCCGCTTTTGGTGGTGGTGGCGCGCCTCACGCGTCATTGCCGATTATGATCTCACGCATCGCTTTCAGGAAGTGATTGATGAATTTCCATTTTTCTCTTTTCTGCTTGGCGACTTGCATCCGCATGTGCTGGCGATCCCATTTGATTTGCTGGCGGTTGCTATCGCTTTGAATGTTTTCCTCGGCGGCTGGCGCGGCGAGATTAATTTATTTGGCTACCAGTTGAAAATCAGCAGGACCGGTTTCTTCGCCGCCGCGTTGACGTTGGGCGGACTCGCCTTCCTCAATACGTGGGACATCCTCGTGGGCGCGGCGTTGATTGTGGGCGCGTACATTCTCTTCCGCGTTCATGAGGACGGCTGGTCGTGGTCGCGCCTCGAAGATGTTTTTGTTCTCGGCGTGCCTCTGGGTATTTCCGCTTTTGCGCTCTATCTGCCATTCTATTTCGGATTTTCATCGCAGGCGGGCGGCATTCTTCCGAACCTGATCAATCCGACGCGCGGCGCACAATTGTGGGTCATGTTCGCGCCGTTCTTCATCCCGATGCTGGCATATTTTGCTTATCTGATTTTCAAGCAGAAACAAACCGGCAATTGGGCCTTGTCGCTTGTGCTGGTAATTGGATTCGTTATTTTGCTTTGGGTCCTCTCGTGGACAATGGGCTGGTTTGCCTTTCTGACAAACCCGGATTTTGCTCAGCAGTATCTTTCTTCGCAAGGTGTGGCGGATGTCAGCGCGTTCTTCAATGCGGCCATGTCGCGCCGCTTCGTTTCCATCGGCGGATTGCTGACGTTGATGATTCTTCTTGTTCCGGCGGTGGCGTTTCTAACCACAAACCGCAGACCACAGACCACGGATGAGCCACCCTCAACCATTAACCATCCTCCATTTAACCATCCTCCATCTAACCATTCTCCATTTAGCCATCCTCCATCTAACCATCCTCCATTTAGCCATCCTCCATCTTCCATCACCCAATCCCCGTCCTCTTTCGTCTTCCTTCTCATCGCTCTCGCGGCGACCCTCGTTATCGCGCCCGAATTCGTTTACCTGCGCGACCAGTTCGGCACGCGCATGAATACGATCTTCAAGTTTTATTATCAGGCATGGCTGTTATGGAGCATCGCCGCCGCGTTTGGGACGGCAGTTCTTCTGCAAAATCTGCACGGTGCATGGGATTGGGCCTGCCGGGTCGGTCTCGTTATTTTGTTGTTTGTATCGCTAACATACCCTGCGCTGGCAATTGCAAACAAGACCAACAATTTCAATCCTTCGCTTGGCTGGACGCTTGACGATTTCACCCGCATCCAGCGTTTCGATCCTGACGAAGCCGCCGCGATTGACTGGCTGAAGTCCGCACCGTATGGCGTCATTGCCGAAGCGGTCGGTGGAGATTATTCCGGCTATGCCCGTATTTCGACCTATAGCGGTTTGCCCGCCGTACTTGGCTGGATTGGACATGAAACTCAGTGGCGCGGCACCAGCGCGCCGCAGGGCACGCGCGCGGACGATATGAAGTTGCTTTACAGCACGTCCAACTGGCAAACAGCCTTCGGAATTTTGAAACGATATAATATTCGTTATGTGTATGTCGGCAATCTCGAACGCTCCACCTATCCGGTTCAGGAGGAAAAATTCCGAAACAATCTTGTTCAGGTTTTTCAACAAGGCGCCGTGACGATCTATGAGGTTCCTTGAACTTACATCAAGTAAAATATAAACGATGAAATCATTCCGCCGCGAACCCATTTTATACTCATTGGCTTTTATCCTCGCGCTGGCCGTCCGTTTGATCAAACTTGGCGCGCCGCCGCTGACCGACGTCGAAGCGCGCTGGGCTTTGCAGGCGCTTGGCATCGCGCAAGGGACTCATCCCGCGCCTGGTTCGCAGTCCGCCTACGTTCTCCTGACTTCGATTTTATTTTTTGTTTACGGCGGCGGGACGAACTTCCTGGCGCGGTTGATTCCTGCATTGGTCGGAAGCGCGCTGGCGCTTGTCCCATATTTATTTCGGGAGCGCCTCAAACCTCGCCCAAGTTTGATCCTCGCCTTTTTCCTTGCGCTCGATCCGGGCCTGGTTGCGCTCTCGCGCCAGGCCGGAAGCCCGATCCTCGCCTTGACGTTCCTTTTCCTCGCGTGGGGATTCTGGGATCACAGACATTCACGTTGGGCTGGAGTCTTCGCTGGCATGGCAGTGCTTTCCGGTTCATCGTTGTGGGAAGGTTTGCTCGGTTTGGGATTAACATGGCTGATTCGTCAGGGCATGGAACACGGCCTGAAAACGGAATCCGCCTCACGTCCCGCGCGCAGCGAATGGCTGAATGCGTTGTGGTTCGGGCTCGGAACGCTTGTCGTCGTCGGCACATTGTTTTTTCTGGTCCCCAACGGGTTGAGCGCGTGGATGTCGTCATTGCCTGAATATCTGCGCGGATGGGTTCAGCCCTCCGGCCTATCTTCGGGGACAATGTTGTTTTCGCTGATTGCTTATCAGCCGCTGGCCGTGATCTTTGGGTTGATCGCATTGGCGCGCGGCTGGATGCATCGAAGCCGGCGGGCCATGCGTTTGAGTTTGTGGATGTTGACGGCTTTACTGCTGGCTTTATTTTATCCGGCGCGTCAGGTCAGCGATCTGGCGTGGATGTTGATTCCGCTGTGGTCACTGGCCGCGCTCGAACTGGCGCGTCATGTACGCGTCGTTCCGGAGGAACGACGCGAAGCGTTGGGCGTGGCGGGTTTATGTGTGTTGATCCTCGTTTTCATGTGGCTCGATTTCACATCTTTGCTTCAAACGGCGGGAGCGGCGGATCAAGCCGCGCTGCGCGCATGGCTTCTGTTTGGCTCGTTTTTTCTGCTGATCGTCAGCGTGTTGTTGGTTGCGGTGGGGTGGTCCGTTCGATCCGCAAAACTCGGCGCCGTGTGGGGACTGGTCGCGGCGTTGGGCGTTTATTCGTTCGGCGCGATGACGGGCGCGGCTCAACTGCGCGCCTCGCCTACAACCGAGTTATGGAGTCCGGGAGAGACGGTGCCCGAGGCGAATCTGCTTTTGACCACAGTGGACCAGATGTCGGATTGGAGCGACAAGAATGCCAATGCGCAGCCGGTGACAATTGATGGAATCAACTCGCCCGCGCTGCAATGGCTTTTGCGCGGCCACAAGCTGGAAATAGTGGATGCGTTGGACGCTTCAGCTTCGCCGCCCATTGTGATTACAGCCAACCGGAATAATCCAAAACTGGCGTCAGCTTATCGCGGTCAAAGTTTTATCTGGCGGCAAACGCCGTTATGGGATCAGGCGCAATTAATTGACTGGATGAACTGGCTGGCGTATCGTCAGATGCCGAAAAATTCGGAGGCGATCATCGTCTGGGTGCGGGATGATCTTTTCCTCGACTCGGCGGCGCCCAAGCCGTGATATAAATGGATGAACGGAGATGAAGGAAAGTCTCCGTTTATCTTTGTAAAATCGGCGGACTTATTCCATGGCAAAACCCAATATCATTGCAATTGATGGACCGGCGGCGTCAGGCAAATCCACGCTGGGACGGCGGCTGGCGGACGCGCTTGGTTATTTGTTTTTTGATACCGGCGTGATGTATCGCGCCGTGACCTTGCTGGCGTTGCAACGCGGCATTGATGTCCGTGACGAGGCGGCGGTGACGGCGCTGGCGGAGGCGACCACGATTGATGTTTTGCCCGCCTCGAAATCCGACGGGCGGGCATACGATGTCATTGTGGAGGGCAGGGATATTACGTGGGAGATTCGCCGCCCCGAAGTGGACGCGAATGTTTCAATTGTTTCAACGTACCGCGGTGTGCGCCGCGCCATGAGCGAACAACAGCGGCGCATTGGTCAGCGCGGCAAGGTGGTGATGGTCGGGCGCGATATCAGCACGGTTGTCTTGCCTGAAGCGGATTTAAAAATCTATCTGGATGCCTCGGCGGACGAACGCGCCCGCCGCCGTCACGATGAAATCGAAGGGCGCGGCGAGAAGGCTGATTACAAAGACATCCTTGCGAAAGTGATGGAGCGCGATCGAATCGATTCGACGCGCGACGTTGCGCCGCTTAAAATTGCGCCCGATGCGGTCGTCGTCGATTCGAATCATCTGAACGCCGATGAAGTATTTGAGCGCGTCAGGAAATTGTGTGAATAAACGGCCATACCATCCGTCTCTCATCCTTCGATTTCAGCGCGGACTGCTGAATAACGCGGCGCGTTTGATTTTTTTGCTTGGCGGGCGCGTCAAAATCAGCGGGCTTGAAAATGTTCCACGCGGCCAGGTCTATGTTGTTGCCGCCAATCACATTTCGATTTTCGATCCGCCATTGATTCTGGCGTTCTGGCCTGAAAATTTGGAGGCTCTTGGCGCTACGGATATGTTCCGTCGGCGCGGCTTTGGCCCATTGTTGAAAATGTTCGGGGCCGTTCCGGTTCACCGCGGCGAATATGACCGCGAACTGCTCGAAACGATTCTGGCCATGCTTCGTTCCGGTTATCGTTTGTTGATTGCGCCCGAAGGCGGGCGTTCGCACGTCGTTGCCATGCGGCGCGCCAAGCCGGGCGTCGCTTACATTCTCGATGAAGTCCATGTGCCTGTTGTCCCGGTTGGCATCGTCGGGACCACCGAGGATTTGTTGAAGAAAGGTTTGCGTTTCGAGCGTCCGGCGGTTGAAATTCGCATCGGGAGACCGATCAGACTGCCTCCGCTCGAAGGCCGGGGCGAAGAACGGCGGGAAGCGCGTCAGCGCAATGCCGATCTGATTATGAGTCACATTGCCGGGCTTCTTCCGCCCGAATATCGAGGCGTTTACGCGGATTCCGCAGTTTTTCCGGCCTGAAAAGCGGGTTTAGCGGCCCGGCTTTCGATGTTGTAAGGTTGCAGGCGGTTAAGCGCGCCGGAGGGGTTGGACTATAATCAAAGGGCGCAATGAGCTTCATCTTTACTCTCCTGACAGGCTTTCCATATCCCATTTTGCCGACGCTGGGTGGTTGGCTTGCCTGGCTGTTATTGCTGGGTCTGCTCATTTTACTGTTGTATCGTGCCGCCCCCTTCCAAACCTGGAAAGGGCGTGAATGGGGAATTCTCATCGGTTTGCTGATTGCCGCGCCCGTAACCGGCCTGTTCATCGGGATTCAATTGCCGGCCGGTTCGGCTCTGCCTTTGCCCAATTTTCCAACGGATCACACGCCCGGCTCCTCGCTGATGCTTTTTTCCGCGATTCCATGGATGCTGGCGGGCGGCCTGCTCGGACCGCTGGGCGCGGCGCTGGTCGGCGCTCTGGCGGGACTTTTACGCGGCGTCTGGGATACGTATAATCTTTTCACGCTCCTGGAATATTCCCTGCTGGGTGTGTTGTTCTCGATCAGTGTGCGCCAGCGTTTCCGCACGACGATTTATCAAATTGCGCGTCAGCCATTCGTCAGCGCGTTGATGCTGATTCCGGCGCACATCATTCTTTATATTGTGGGGGAATTTTTCAGTACGCCGGCCTCTGTCTCAGCCACAGCGCGTTTGGATTTTGCAATCAGTAATGCGGGCGTCGCCGGGCTGGCGTTCAGCGGCGAAATGCTGATCGCCGGGATTATTGTACAGATAACGGCGGCCGCTTTCCCGTCCGCGTGGGGAGCGAACAAACAGTTAAAGCCATCGCCCACCGAACAAAGCCTCGAGACGCGCTTCCTCTTCGGCACCGGCTCGTTCATCATGATCCTGCTCCTGGTTTTGTTGATTGGCGATTGGATCGTAGCCGGCAATAAAGCCAGCGACATGATTGAAAAGCGAATGAGCAGTGCCGCAGAATCCGCCGCGCAGACTGTGCCGTTCTTTCTTGAAACGGGCCAAAACCTGGCGGCGCAGACCGCCGCGGAGCCTCGTCTCTTGCAAGCCGCCGATCCGGAACTTTCCGCGATTCTCGGACAACACATGCAGGCCGCTCCCTATTTTGATCAATTCTTCGTCTTGGACACGGCTACAAATTCGCTGGTAGGCGCCTATCCTTCTTCAGCGCGCAAGGGATTTGTGCTTTATCCTCAGGAAAGCGCCGGCATGCAGCTTGCCTCCAGCGGCGTGCTGACTCAAATTTATTCGATCCCGCCGGCAACAGCCGATGGCTCTGCCCGCGTCTCTTTCATGATCGGAATCATTGGCGCCAGCGGACACATTCAGCGCGTGTTGATTGGCCGCACCACGTTTACAACGAATCCGCTGACGCAGCCGTTGATAAAAAGCCTGCAGAGCATCAGCGACCTGGATGGTACCGCCTTGGTGCTCGATGAGAATCATCAGGTCATTTATGCGTACTCGAAGACAAACGTTTCCGCCGGCTATGACGGCCCCGAACAGGATACGCCGATCTTCTACTCAGGTACGGCCACCGACGGGACGCGCCAGTTGGTTTATTACCAGCCTGTGGTTGCCCGGCCCTGGTCCATTGTGTTGACTGTGCCTGCACGGCAAACCCAGCAGTTGGCGCTTGATATTGCCATGCCGCTGTTCATCATGATCATTGTGCTGGCAATCATCGCGCTGATCTCTTTGCGTTTTGGTTTGCGCGTCATCACGCGCTCGCTGCAAAATCTTGCGGTGGAAGCCAATCGCATCGCACAGGGGAAGCTCGATCATCCGCTTCAGGTAAGCGGCGTGGATGAGGTCGGTCAATTGCGGCGTGCGTTCGAGCAGATGCGCATCAGCCTGGCGGCGCGGCTCGATGAATTGAACCGGCTGTTGGTGGTGAGTCAGGGCGTGGCATCCAGCCTCGAAATGCAGGATACCGTCAAGCCGGTGCTCGAAGCGGTGATGACGACCACCGGAGCCAACGCGGTGCGTGTGGTCTTGCTCCCGGCCATCCTGCCGGAGACGCCGATTGAATTGCCGACGCGCTTTGCCGTGGGCCCGGCAATGGATGCGTATGCGTATCTCGATGAGCAGATTTTGACTATGGCGCAAAGGCAGGAACGGATCGTTTTTCCGAATCTTTCCCGGACCCGCGAGGTGACTCTCGATCAAAAACGTTCGCAACCCGGGGCTTTGCTGGCAGTCGCTTTGCGTCACGAAAATCGTTATTATGGGGTGGTTTGGGCCGCCTTCGAACAGGCGCGCAATTTCTCTGAATCCGACGTGCGCTTTGTGACGACTCTGGCCGGCCAGGCCGCGCTGGCGGTTGCCAACGCGCGTCTGTATTTGAACGTGGAAGTGGCGCGCCGCCAGTTGGAGGCGATTCTCGATTCGACGCCTGATCCGGTGCTTGTCATTGATCAGCATAACCGCGTCCTGTTGGCGAACCCCGCCGCGGGTCAGGCGCTGGATATTGACATTTACAAAGCAACCGGCGAGTCCATTGAAAAGATTGTTCATCAAAAACCCCTGCTCGATTTGCTGGAAGCCTCCGGCGAAAAAAAATCGGCGGAAGCCATCTTGCCCGATCAACGGACATATTTTGCAACCGCCTCCTCCGTGATTGCAGAAGGTCATTTGTTCGGGAGAGTCTGCATTCTGCGCGACATCACCAGCTTCAAGGAACTCGACACGATGAAATCCGAATTTGTCGCCACCGTCAGCCATGATCTGCGCTCGCCGTTGACTTTGATGCGCGGTTATGCAACGATGCTGGAAATGGTCGGCGAATTAAACGAACAACAGCAAAATTATGTAAAGAAGATCGTGACGGGCGTCGAGAATATGTCGCGGCTGGTCAACACATTGCTCGATCTCGGCCGAATTGAACTGGGGGTTGGACTGCAGGTTGAGAACGTTTCGGTGCTGGACATTCTGGAACGCGTCACCAGCGCGTTGCAATTGCAGGCGGGTCAGAAGAATATCGTTTTCAATCTTGAGATTCCCAAGGATATGCCGCATGCCGTTGAAGCGGATCAGGCGCTGTTGCATCAGGCGGTTTATAATCTTGTCGAGAACGCCATCAAGTACACGCCGGAAAAGGGCAGTGTTACCGTTCGAACGCGGACAGAGAAGGACAATTTGATTTTTGAGATTCAGGATACAGGCATCGGCATCGAAGCGGATGATATGCCGCGTCTGTTCGAAAAATTCTATCGGGGCAAACAACGCGAAGCGCGCTCCCAACATGGATCGGGGCTGGGACTCGCCATCGTTCGCTCCATCGCGGAAAGTCACGGCGGACGCGTCTGGGTGGAAAGCCAGCCGGGAAAAGGAAGCACGTTTTATTTGTTGATTCCGCTGACACAGCCAAAAGATTTAAGAACAGTTCTTTGAGTTTTACATGCTGAAAGGTTCCATGCAAAAGCAATCGTGGTATGATTGCCAATTTGTCTGACAGGGAACTGCCATGAATGAGAGAATGCAACCCCATGTGTTTACAAGCGCCGGCCTCGATGCGCTGGGCGAAGAATATCAGCAGGAGCGGGCGCTTTTCAACGCACAGCCGCTCATCGTCCAACGCTTTCTCGAGACGCAGGCGCGTCAAATTGCAGAGGCTTATGTTGAGCGCGCCCACAGCCTCCGTTTTACTTTGCCTGACCGCGTGGTCTGCAAAGCGGATGGCGCGGCCCAGCCCGTTCCGGTGCCGCCGGAACGGCGCGAACAACGTATCGGCACGATTATAGATCGCATACGCGGACGCGATGTTCACCTGTTGTTGCGTCAGCGGCTGGCTGAACTGGATCAATCCGACGACCCGGCTATCGCCGCAAGTTCGAGGCTGATTCGTTATTCCGCGGCGGCGCACATGATTTACAACATGCTGCCATCGGGACGGCGCGTGAATTACATTGCCGCCGAGGACGAAGATATTCCGACGATTCCCGTCAGCGATGAAACGGAACCCGAATCGGCAATCACCGCTCCAACGGATGCGATTGCGGAGGAGGGCGAGGCGGAGTCGGGCCGGGGCGATCTGCTTGTCCCGTATGTTCCCGCCGCGCGCCGATTTTATCTGCCGCAATGGGTCGCCTTCGATGAGAGGGATCAACTGCTGGTCAATTCGGTGAGCGAAGCGGAGGCGCACATCAAATCCATGCAGAGATTCATGAGCGTATTGTTTGCGGCGCGTTCCCTGGCGCCGTATATGGTCGCAGATGAAGAGTATGAAATCAAGCGGTATGGAATGCTTGGACAGTTGATCAATCAGGGGCGCGCACTGGCGCGTTTCATGACGGCTGATATTATTCGCACGATCAAGGCGCGCGCCCAGGCGCAAAGTTTAAATCGCGGCTTGAGTCTGCGCCTGCCTTATTTCGACGACCAGGACCTCGCGATTGTGAATCATAATTTTGTGGTCATCCCCGCTGGACGAATCATGTTCGTCCCGGCGTTTGTGGTGCGCGCCGCCCGCGAGGAACAGGCGAAGGTCGCACAGGATACGCGTTTCAGCGCATCGACGCGCAAACACTTGTTGAACGAACTCCAAATGTTGGAAGAAGCGTTCAAGACTTCGGAAGATTAGCTTCCCCCAGGTACGAGAATGTTATTTTCTGTTGGTTTGTTGCTGGTCATTGTTTATGTTTCCTTCAAAATCGCGCCGGTCGAGAAGGAGGAACACGCGCACATCCACGGCGCAGGGCAGATTGGCTTGCTGGCCGCGCTGGCTCTTTTTGGCGTGGATTACTTTACTTCGTATTATTACGCCACCGGTGAATTGATGAGCGCCCTGCATCCTTATGGAATGCAGAATTATGCATGGATCGCAGTATCTGTCATTGCATTTGCCAACGCTGTTTTTGGCTTCTTGTATATGTACTCGCTTGGCATCTTCAATGAAGGCGGCGGTTCATACACAGCCGCGATGCGCTATCTTTCGCCCGGCATCAGCCTGGTCGTAGCCGTAGTCCTCATCCAGGACTATATCTTCACCATTGTTGTTTCCAGTCTGTCCGGCGTGGATCAGTTGCTTTCAATTGTCAATGCCTACGGCTTATACTGGCTGTTTCGTTTTTTGCTTGGAGCGGGACTGGCGGGGATCACATGGTACCTGACCATCCGCGGACGAGGAGAGTCTGCGCGCATAGTCTTCACTGGATTGGGCATCTTCTGGCTTTTGACAGTCGTTATGGTCATTGGTTTGTTCATTGCCAAATTCAGAGGCGTGCCTCCTGTGCCTTATACGGAACCGATACAACATGCGACAGTATGGGAAGCGGTATACCACATGCTGACTGCCTCAATGAAAGGTCTCGTGGCTTTGAGCGGCCTCGAAGCCATGTCGAACGGAATCCAGTTTGTGATCAATGAAGATGCGGAGATCGTCAAGTGGGGTAAGCA
>JBHORD010000061.1:0-7034 GCA_042408355.1 Anaerolineales bacterium | reverse complement strand
CGCCGACTGCATTTCATGCATGAAATCCGCCAGAGAAAATCCGTATGTTTTTGCCACATCTTCGAGCGTGCAGAAACGCGCCAGATAACAACCGATGCACGCAGTTCTGCGCGCGATGAAGACTCTGGAAGTTTCTTTTTTCTGCTGGAGAGTTTCAGCGACCGTGAGGTTTGATGAAAACAATGGGACGCTCATACAGCGTGAAAAATATCACTTTCCCCCGTTTGCTTCTTTGCGCCAGCGCAAAGAACTTGAAACAAAAAACAGGACGCCTCGTCCTATTTTTCGAGCCCCTCCGCGACGCGGACGACTCCATGCGGATTGATAATTCGAACCTGTTCGCGTCCGGCTTTGACCAGACCCTGCCGCTCCCAATCGGCCAGCACGCGGCTGACGGTGTACAGCGTCGTGCCGGACATTTCGGCGAGGTCCTGCCTCGAGAAAGCCAGCTCAATCCCCTCGTCCGCTTTTTGACCCGATTGCGCGGTCAAACGCAATAAGGCGCGCGCAATCCGTTGTTCGACGCGTTCGGTGGCGAGTTCGCGATATCGCGCTTGCATTTCCTGAATGTACGAAGTCATCAAATGCATCAAATTGAATGAAAGATAAGGACGCGTTTCCATCATCTCCCGCAGGAACACGCTTTCGATGGCCAGCGCACTGCTGTTTTCCAGCGCCTGCGCCGAGGCCGGATAATTCGCCTGCCCGCGGACGGCTCCCAGCGCGCCGAACATCTGCCACGGATAGATCGTCCGCAGATTGACTTGTTGACCGCTTGGGTTTGATTGCAGAAGCTTGACCTGTCCGCTTGTCAACACATACAGATAATCCGCCGGATCGCCCTGGAAAAAGAAAAATCCGCCCTCTTCGATCGAGCGCGTAATGCCGTTCCGGATGATTTGATTCAGGTCCTCGTCGGTTGCGTTTTTAAAAACGACAACCTGTCTCAAATCCTTTGGCGAGATGGACATGTCTTGATTTTACACCGGATGAATCGTGACAATCATCCTCCTTGACGTTCCGTGCGAGGATGGGTATGATGAAAGCACCCATCCCCCCTGGGGGGGGGTAAGGTTTATTGGTAAATGCGTGTCAAAGAATAGAGGCGAAATGGAAAACGAAAACACATTACGGCGTTTGAAAACCATTGAAGGCCATCTGCGCGGCGTGATCCGCATGGTGGAGCAGGATGAATATTGCATTGACATCATCCGCCAGATCCAGGCGGTTGAGGCCGCGTTGAACAAAGTCAGCACGCAAATTTTGGAGAATCATTTGAATTCCTGCGTGACCACCGCCATCCGCGGCAACAACGCCAACGAGCGCGAACGCGTGCTGAAGGAAATCACCGAAGTCTTCGAAATGTCCACCAAGGTTTGATTGTCCATGTCGGTTGAAACTTCCAGAAAATTTTCCGGCGGCGCAGCCGCGCTGTTTGTCGCCGCGGCGATTGCGCTTTACCTGATGATCTTCATTGGGCAATCTGCGGCATGGTTTTTGGAACAAAATGCGCTTGCCTCCGAAAGCCTCGATGCGTTGAGCGTTGCGGGCAAAGTCTGGTTTATTATTCAGGCTTTTTTGATTGCCGTATCGTGCGGAATCGCCTTTACGGTTTCAAAAAGTGTTTTTCGTCCGGTGTATCGAAGCTGGTTGGTAGCCAGTCTGATTACGCTCCCTGCGTTTGGCTTGCGCTTTCTCGGCCCGAACAACGATCAGGTTGGCGCATTCTTTCAAATCCTCATCGGCTTGATCGGCGGCGGGGTCGTCCTGCTTGTTCGCAAACGCGAATTTCACTTTGACCGTCGTTCATGGTTTGCGCTGGCCATTGTCCCGCTCGGCATCTGGCCGTTCCTGTTGTGGGGCGCCTTCGGCTCTGGCACCGACATCGTTTTAAATCTGCTTGCGGGCCTGGCGTTTGGTCTGCTGGCGGCGAGCCTCATTGTTACAACGGAAAGCAATTATTTTCTTAACGGTCTTGGCATTGGCGTTTTGCTCGCCATCCTCGGCTCTGCGTTCGGGTACGACGGCGGTCAACTTTTACTGCTGGTTGTTCTTCCAACATTTGGATTTGCGCTCGTCAATATCGCGTCATCTGCCGCGGCGGTCACGATCGGCGCGGGTTTGCTCGCCGCCGCGCCGCTGGTTTTCATTGACCCGACCGAATTGACCATTGTCCTCGGCGATTTGCTCCCGTGGGCGATGAAAGCTTCGTTCTTGATGATGGGACTCGGCTTATTAATCGGCCTCGCGATTTGGATCGGAAATAAATGGACCAGGCGTCCGGCGTTCAATCCGCTTTACGCTTCCATCCTGACGTGGGGATTGGCCGCCGTTATCTATGGCTTTTTCGGCCTGCACGGTTTTTACGGCGACCGGCTCTTCGTCATTCTCAAATCTCAAGCCGACGTTTCCTCCGCGACTCAAATTCAAGATCGTAATCAACGTCTGACATACGTTTATAAAACGCTGACCGATCACGCCAATCAGACTCAGGCGGGTTTGCGTCAAACATTGGATCGTTTTGGAATCCATTACACGCCGTATTATCTGGTTAACGGAATGGAAGTGGACGGCGGCGCGCTGGTTCGTCTTTATTTAATGAGCCGCCCCGAAGTGGACCGCGTCATTCCCAGCCCGCGCCTGCGCGCCATTCCTCAGCTTGCCGCGCCGATGACCGGACCCTACACATCGGTGCAGCAAAACCCCGGCTGGAATATTCAAATGATCGGCGCGGACAGGGTCTGGCAGGATTTTGGTGTGACGGGCAAAGGCATTGTCATTGGGCAATCCGATACCGGCGTGGACGGCGCACATCCTGCATTGCACGATTCGTATCGCGGCTTGAATCAGGGCGACAACTACAACTGGTATGACCCGTGGTCGAATTCCAAATCGCCGATTGACCTTGAAGGTCACGGCACGCACACACTGGGAATCGTGTTGGGCAAAGGCGGCATCGGTGTCGCACCCGGCGCGCAGTGGATTGGATGCGTGAATCTCGAACGCAATCTTGGCGATGCGCCGCTTTATTTGAATTGTATGCAGTTTATGCTGGCGCCATTCCCGCAAGGCGGCGATCCACTGAAAGATGGCGACCCGACCAAAGCCGCGTACGTGTTGAACAACTCATGGGGTTGTCCCACGCTCGAAGGATGCGACGCGAATTCCCTGCGTCCCGCGGTGGACGCGCTGCGCGATGCGGGAATCTTTGTAGTTGTCTCTGCCGGCAACGATGGCCCGCTGTGCAGTACGTTGACGAATCCGCCTGCCATTTATGCTTCGGTGTTTTCGGTCGGCGCGGTGGATCAAGCCGGCAATGTGGCGGATTTCAGCAGCCGCGGCCCGGTGACGGTGGACGGATCGAACCGCGTCAAGCCGGATATTTTGGCGCCCGGCGTGCAGGTGTTTTCATCCCTGCCGAATAACACGTATGGCCCCGAAGACGGCACTTCCATGGCGGGACCGCATCTTGCCGGTGTGGTCGCGTTGATGTGGTCGGCGAATCCAAAATTGATCGGCGATATTGACCGCACGACTCAGATTCTGATCCAGACCGCGAAGCCGTACACGGGAAGCGAACCGCCCGGTCAGTGTTTTACCGGCGGTACGCCGAACGACGCCTATGGTTATGGAATTGTGGATGCCTATGCCGCCGTGAAAATGGCGCTTGGAAAATAGAAATGGAGTTGATTATGTCTGATGCATGTTGTTCTGTCTCTGAAACCGGATCGTCTGCATGCGAATTGCAGGTCACTGCATCCGGCGGCGCCTGCCCGACGAACGGCAGGATCGGCAAACGCGTGGACAGTCTCACACTCAAAGCCATGCTTGCCGCGCCGTTGACCGAGTTGCGAAATGTCGAATATCGCTTTTGTCCCGACCCCGATTGTCCGACGGTGTATTACAGCGCGGATGGATTGCAAACCTTTGACGAATCTGTCTTGCGTGAGAAGGTGTATCAAAAGCACCCGAACGATGCGGATGTTTTTGTTTGTTATTGTTTTCGCCATACGCGCGGGAGCATTCAGGCGGAAATCGAAGGCGAAGGCAAAAGCCGTGCCGTCGAGGCGATCAACGCCGGCATCCGCGCCGACCAATGCGCCTGCGATATTCGCAACCCGCAGGGAAGTTGCTGTCTTGGAAATGTGCGCAGCCTGGTCAAAACGCTGACCGCCGCGTGAAGTAAAAAAATTTAAGGAGAAACCAAAATGACTACTGTTACTTATAACGTTCCGGCAATCCATTGTATGCACTGCACCCACACGATTGAAATGGAAGTGGGCGAACTGGATGGCGTGAAATCGGTTAAAGCGGAACTCGATACCAAGAAGGTCACGATCAGCTTTGAGAATCCGGCAAGCGAGGAAAAGATCAAGGCTTTGCTGGCTGAGATTAATTATCCTGTTGCCGCGTAAGTTTTTCGATGTCATGGCGGAGCGGCGGTTGAGTAAGCAGTATTCTTCTGCCGCAACGCCCTTCGCAATGACATGTGGATAGAGTATCTATGCCTGAAACGAAACAATTAACGTTGCCCATTACCGGAATGTATTGCGCCAATTGCGTCTCAACCATCGAGCGCAACTTGAAGAAAGTCAACGGCGTGGAATCCGCTGTTGTAAATTTGTCGTCGGAGCGCGCCGTCGTGCAATTCGATCCGTCAATCACGGGGCTCGGCGATATGATCGCGCGCGTCCAACGCGCCGGATACGGCGTCGCGACGGGCGAGGCGGATCTGATCATCAAACGTCTCGCCGACGATAACGATGCGCGCCGGCTCGAAAAGGCTTTGCAAAAAGTCGAGGGCGTGATCGAGGCGCAGGTCAGCATCACAACGGAACGCGCCCGCGTCAAGTATGTGCCGACGGTGGTGAGTCAAGCCGAGATAAGGGAGGCCGTTGCAAAGTCCGGGTTTGAAGCGCTGGAACTCGGCGGCGAAGCCGAAGATGCGGAAGCCAAAGCGCGTCAACACGAAATCAATACGCAGCGCCGTCTGCTGATTACCGGTTTGATTTTCACGATTCCGCTGTTCATCTTTTCGATGAGCATGGACTTTGGCTTGCTTCCGATGTCGTGGATGGAATCAACCTGGGCCGTGCTTTTGATGTTCGCGCTTGCCACGCCTGTGCAGTTTTACGTCGGCTGGCAATATTATGTCGGCGCGTTCAAGGCGTTGCGAAGCGGCGCGGCCAACATGGACGTGTTGATCGCGATGGGTTCGTCGGTCGCATATTTTTATTCGATCACGGTCATGCTTGGCTTGATCGGCGGCCACGTATATTTTGAAACGTCGGCGATGATCATCACGCTGATTCGCATCGGAAAATTTTTGGAGGCGCGCGCCAAGGGACGCACGTCGGACGCGATCAAGAAGCTGATGAGTCTGCGCGTCAAAACCGCGCACGTCGTTCGTTCTGGAATTGAAACGGATGTGCCCGTGGACGAAGTGCGCGCCGGCGACGTCGTTCTCGTCAAACCCGGCGAAAGGATTCCGGTGGACGGCGTGGTGGTCGAGGGCCGCTCATCGGTGGATGAGTCAATGCTCACAGGCGAATCGCTGCCCGTTGAAAAGAAGCCCGGCGACGCGGTCATCGGCGCGACGTTGAATAAGGTCGGCATGTTGAAATTCGAAGCCACGAAGGTCGGCAAGGAAACCGCGCTGGCGCAAATCATCAAATTGGTCGAAGACGCGCAGGGAAGTAAGGCGCCGATCCAAAAATTGGCGGATCAGGTTTCGGCGGTCTTTGTTCCGGCAGTAGTTGCGGTGTCGTTGTTTACATTTGCGGTCTGGTATTTCATCGTGCCGGCGAATCTTGGCGGACATGATTTCACGACGGCGTTGATTAATTTAGTCGCGGTGCTGGTGATCGCCTGTCCGTGCGCGATGGGCCTCGCCACGCCGACCGCCGTCATGGTGGGAACGGGCAAAGGCGCGGAAATTGGAATCTTATTTAGAAACAGCGAAGCCCTGGAGCGCGCCGGAAAAGTCAATGTGGTGGTGCTGGATAAAACCGGGACAATTACAAAAGGACAGCCTGCGGTCACGGACATTGTGGTTCATGGATCATGGAACATGGAGGCATCCATTAACCATGTTCCATTAACTGCCGACGATCTTCTGCGTTTTGCAGCAAGCGTCGAACGCGGCTCTGAGCACCCGCTGGGTGAAGCGATTTGGGCAGAAGCAACCAATCGCGGCTTGACGCTGAGTGAACTGTCAGGCTTCAAGGCGGAAGCGGGGCAGGGCGTCGAAGCCGAAGTCGAAGGACGGCGCGTGGCCGTTGGAAATGTCCGCATGATGGAGGCGCACGGCTATGCCATGAACGGACTCGAATCCGAAGTCACGCGTCTGCAATCCGAAGCCAAGACCGCCATGCTGGTCGCGATGGACGGCAAGGTTGCAGGCGTGATCGCGGTGGCGGATACGATCAAAGACGGCTCGAAAGAAGCCATTGCCGAATTGCATCGCATGGGCTTGAAGGTCGTAATGATCACGGGCGATAACCGCAAAACAGCCGAAGCGATTGCGAAACAGGTTGGCATTGATGAAGTGTTAGCGGAGGTTTTGCCGGAAGGAAAAGCAAGCGAGGTTAAAAGGTTGCAGATTGGAAAGTTGGAAAGTGAACCTTCCAACCTTCAAACCTTCAAACCTGCCAACGTAATCGCGATGGTTGGCGACGGCGTGAACGACGCGCCCGCCCTGGCGCAAGCGGATGTCGGCATTGCGATTGGAACAGGCACGGATATTGCCATGGCCGCCGCGCCGGTGACATTGATGAGCGGCGATCTGCGCGGCGTGGCGCGGGCGATTTCTCTCTCGCGCAAAACGCTCGGCACGATCAAACAGAATCTGTTTTGGGCGTTTTTCTACAACGTGATTCTCATCCCCGCCGCGGCGATGGGATTTTTGAATCCGATGCTGGCCGCCGGCGCGATGGCGTCGAAGATGCCCAGCAGCGCGTTGCTGTGCCCCTGGTTGGGCGCCTCGCCCACGCCGTCGCCGGCGATCAGCTCGGCATAGTTGAAATCGTCGCCGG
>JBHORD010000060.1:0-4494 GCA_042408355.1 Anaerolineales bacterium | reverse complement strand
CGCGCGCCGCGGCGATTGCAGTAGCCTCCCAACACGGGTTGTTGCAATTGTAATGTTTCTGGCGCATGGCGGTCATTTGACATTGCGCCTGACGAGCGCTTTTTTCATGCATAACTGGGCTGGAGGCGCATGGGCGCTGTTCGCGTCCCGGCGGGTATCTCGAATCGGCGTTAATTTATTTACCCCACCATCAACTTTGGGCGATATTGCAGCGCCTCCGCCAGATGCGCGGCCTGGATGTTTTCGCTTCCGGCAAGATCGGCAATGGTGCGCGCCAGCTTGAGGATGCGATGATAGCCGCGTGCGGAGAGATTCATCTGTCCCATGGCGGCGCGGAGCAGACTTTCTCCGGCTTCATCCAATTTGCAGTACTGGCGGATCTCCGCCACGCGCATATCGGCGTTACAAACGATGTTCGATTTTCGAAGACTGGAAAATCGTTCCCGCTGTCTTTGCCGCGCCGCCTCCACGCGCTGGCGTATGACTTCAGATGGCTCGCCCATACGGTCGCTGCTCAACTTCTGATAATCGACGCGCGGCACTTCGATGTGAATGTCAATACGATCCAATAATGGACCGGAGATTCGTTTCTGATATTTCGTCACCGCTGAAGGCGCGCAAGTACACGGTTTGATTGGATCGCCGTAATAACCGCATGGGCAGGGATTCATCGCGGCGACCAACATGAAGTTGGCGGGAAAAGTCAATGAACCTTGTGCGCGGGAAATGGTCACGACTTTATCTTCAATCGGTTGGCGCATCACTTCGAGCACGCGCGTCCCGAATTCGGGAAGCTCATCCAAAAATAAAACACCCCTGTGTGCTAATGATATTTCTCCGGGATGAGGCCAATTGCCGCCGCCCACTAATCCCGCATGACTAATCGTATGATGCGGCGCGCGGAACGGCCGCGTGCGAATCATCATCTCGGGCGGCAGGGCGTCGGCAACCGAATAAATGCGCGTGACCTCCAATGCTTCTTCGACCGATAACTCCGGCAAGATACCCGGCATGGCGCGCGCCAATAATGTCTTGCCTGCGCCGGGCGGGCCGATCATCAGCACGTTATGCCCGCCCGCCGCGGCGACTTCGAGAGCGCGCTTGACATGTTCCTGTCCTTTGATATCGCGAAAATCCGTTGGCGCAATTCCTGAGACAGCTTCCGCTTCCACATGCGGATGCGGTTCAATGCGCTGTTGATTCGTCAGATGCAGGTAAAGTTCGCGCAGAGAGCTGACAGGGTAGACTTCGATATCGGGAATGAGTGCCGCTTCGGGCGCGTCTGAGGCGGGGACAAAGATTTGTTTGAATCCGTTTTGCCGCGCGGTCGCCGTCATCGGCAGGACGCCGCGCGAATGCCGCACCGTCCCTTCCAAAGATAATTCGCCGACGACCAGCGCGTTGTCGAGGCAGTTCGGAGGGATGAGTCCTTGCATCAGCAAAACGCCGACCGCAATCGGCAGATCGTACGATGGGCCTTCTTTGCGAACGGAGGCGGGCGCAAGATTGACAACAATGCGTTCGCGCGGATAACGAAGCCGCGCGTTCTTCACCGCCGATTGGACGCGCGAGCGACTTTCCTGAACGGCTTTATCGGGCAGGCCGACGATGTCGGTGCCGGGCAAGCCGCTGGTGGTGTCCACTTCCACTTCGACGATGACGCCTTCGAGGCCGATGACTGCGCAGGAAAAGACGCGGGCAAGCATAATAAAAGTTTATGTGAGGAAGAGTTTTATGTCAAACAAAATGCCCGCCAAATTTGTTAGCCGGTTTTTGTTCTTATGTTTTCTTTGCCTCGTCATCAAATCCCGGAATGTGCGTGCGGCGCTCGAGCCATTTCAAAAATTGACCAGGCAGGAAGACCATGACTGGAGAAAATCCTGCTTTAGAAACAGGCGATCGTGGAAACTATTATTGACCAACTCAAGAACATTTCACAGGTTGAGCATTCGCGCCGCCGAAGTCCAATCAACTTCCTGGTCAGTCTGCTTTGCGGCAGCGAGCGATTACAGCGAAGGCTTTCAAAGCCGTACCGAGTTGCCCCTCGAACTTATCCCTCTTTGTTACAATCTCGCCTTACGCAGCAGGGCGAGATTTATCTCGCGCTTTCAGGCCGCATGAATGCCGCGCTGCAGGAAAACTGCGTAACATCAGTTACAATAATGTCATCTCATCCAAAAGGAATCGGATATGCCGCGACCAGCCTTCAATAAATTCTATCGCTACGACGAATTGACTCAACTTCTCAAAGCGTATGTAAAAGAATATCCAAACCTGTTCAAACTGGAAAGCATTGGCAAAAGCCACGAGGGCCGCGATGTTTGGTTGATCACAGCCACCAACTTCAAATCCGGGCAGGATGCGGACAAGCCCGCCTTTTGGGTGGATGGCAACATCCACGCCTCCGAAGTCACGGCCTCCGCGGCCTGTCTGTATTTCATCCACACGCTTGCCGCAAAATATGGAAGGGACAAACAGGTCACTGCCGCCCTCGATACGCGCGCCTTTTATATTGTGCCGCGCGTCAATCCCGACGGCGCGGAATGGGCGCTGGCGGATAAGCCCAAAGTGATTCGCTCGAGCACGCGGCCTTATCCGTATGACGAAGAGCCGGTGGATGGCTTGCTCGAAGAGGACGTTGACGGCGATGGGCGAATCCTGCTGATGCGCGTGCCCGATCCAAACGGGACCTGGAAGCGGCATCCAAAAGAACCGCGCCTTCTCATCCGGCGCGATCCCACGGAAACCGGCGGGAAATATTATCGCGTATTGCCCGAAGGCTTTCTCAAAAATTATGACGGCGTGACGATTGAATTACGCAGTCCAAAAGAAGGTTTGGATTTAAATCGTAACTTCCCAGTCGCGTGGCGGACCGAATCGGAACAGCAGGGCGCGGGCCCCTATCCGGTCAGCGAACCCGAGGTCCGCAATTTGATTGATTTCATCGTCAGGCATAAAAACATCACAGGCGCGGTTACATTTCATACCTTTGCGGCGACGATCATGCGTCCATACGATGACCGCCCCGATGACGAATTCCCCGCCGAAGATTTGTGGACGTATAAAAAGATCGGCGATGAAGGCACAAGGTTGACGGGGTATCCAAATATTTCTGTCTTTCATGAATTCAAATATCATCCCAAATCCGTCACCACCGGCGCGTTCGATACGTGGATGTACGATCATCTCGGCATCTTCGCGTGGACGGTCGAGTTGTGGAGCCCGATTGCCCGCGCCGGAATCAAAAACTATAAATATATTGACTGGTTCCGCGAGCATCCCGTCGCGGACGATTTGAAGATTCTCAAATGGAGCGACACAAAACTCAAGGGGGCAAGTTATGTGGATTGGTATGAGTTCGATCATCCGCAATTGGGCAAAGTGGAATTGGGCGGCTGGGATTATTTGCACACGTGGACGAATCCGCCCGGCGAATTTTTAGAGCAAGAGATCAAGCTGTTTCCGCAATGGCTGGTCTGGCATGCATTGATTTCGCCGAAGTTGAATCTGCGGGAGCAAAGTGTGACAGAGTTGGGCAAGGGCGCGTATCGCGTCCGAATCGTGGTCGAGAACATCGGCTGGCTTCCAAGTTATGTCACCAAGAAAGCGCTCGAAAGAAAAGTGCGCGGACTCGTTTGCGAAATCGAATTGCCGAAGGGCGCCAAACTTGAAACGGGCAAACTGCGCGAGGAACTGGGTCAGCTGGAAGGGCGTGCGTACAAAAACGCCTTGCTGGATTACGAAGGAACGCCCGACCGGCTGAAAGTTGAATGGATTGTACGTGCGCCAAAAGGCGGCAAAGTGAAAATCGTTGCGCGCCACGAACGCGCCGGCACGATCAGAACTGAACTGGAATTGAGATAGAAAATTAGATCTTCGCCTGCGCAGCAGGGCGAGATTTCTCCCGCATTTTCAGTCGGCGTGAATGTCGCCCTGCTGGGGAACTGCGTAACATCGGTTAGATCTTCATCCGCCACAATGGGAACGGTTCTTCATATCCCTTGATCTCGGTTTGGAAGCGCGTCACCGAATTGAATTTCCCGTTTCTGACCAGATAATCAACCACAGCCGGATCATCGCGTATCGTCTCGGAAAAGATCACCTCGCCGCCGTTTGAAAAATGCGGCAGGCGCGCGGCAACGTTCACGGTCGAGCCGAAGTAATCTATGCGGTCGTTCAAATTGACGACGATGCAGGGACCGCGGTGGATTCCGATCTTCAGCCACATGCCATGGCTACGGCCTGCGAGATTTTTTTGCGCGCTCAGGATGGCCTCCAGCGCGGCTTGCGGACTGCGGAATACCGCCATGATCGAATCACCCATCGTTTTGACGATGGAACCGCCTTCCCCTGCAATCGCTTTTTCCAAAATCTCGAAGTGTTCGCGCACGCGTCCATAAGCGGGCGCGTCGCCGATTTGACGATAAAGCTTTGTCGACTCGAGCAAGACGGTGAACATCAGCGTCACAGAACCGACCGAAAGTTCCTCGCCGG
>JBHORD010000056.1:0-13651 GCA_042408355.1 Anaerolineales bacterium | reverse complement strand
AACTCGGTCGCGGGTTCGAATCCCGCCCTCCCCGCCAGAAGAAAACGCATTCCACATGGAATGCGTTTTTGATTCTCGCCGTTTGTTTTATTCGTTCTACGGCAACGAGATCGTTCTGGTTACCGAAACATCCAACGGGTTTGTGATGTGTAGCGTAACTTTGTATACGCCGCACGGCAGTTTCTGCGTGACATTGCCATAGATGTTGTTGGCTCCGCCGGTTTTGAAGACCGCCCGTCCACTGGGCGCATTGACCTTGCCCGGACCGCTCACGGTCCAGTAATAATCCACGATAACCCAACTGGTTGCAGTGATCGTGGCAGTGAATCTGATCTTGCTCGTCCCTCCCGGGCATGCACTGCTTGCCGCACTCGCCGTATTGGTTACTTTTGTAATCGTCCCCATGGGCGGCATGACAACTTGAACATTCGCTATATCGCCGGTCGTTGTGACGCTGATCGAAGGAACCCAGCATGAAACGCTGACGTTATTTGGATCCCGGATTTGCAGCCAGCTCGTATTATCGTCGCGGCCAATGATTTGAGCGACCTGACCCGAATTGAGAATATCAATCACGTTATACCCAAAGTCGGGGCCGTACATGCAAGTGGTTGAATCGGATACGATCGCGGCCAGAGGCCCGCTGGGGGTTGGCGTAGGTGAAGGCGTCGCTGTGACGTTTGGCGTTGCAGTCGCCGGCGGTTCCGCAGTTGGAGATGACGGCGCAACGGTCGGTGTGCTCTGCGGATTTATAGATATTGCCTGTGTCGGCAGGTTTGTTTGAACGTCCGTTCTCGACGCGGCCGCAGACGGCCCGCAGGCCGAAATCAAAATGGACACAGCCGTCAGCCAGAATAACAAACGAACTTTCATGATTGCTCCTTGAAGTGCGACTCGATTCCCATTTTTTGTACGGCCTACATCTTATCATCGTGATTCATGCAAAGCATTGAAAAGACCGCTGTCAACATAATGTTTACATAAAATCCTCATCCATGACTCACATAAAAAAAGAGACCCGTTGAGGTCTCTTCATGGCTTGAATTCGACTACTTTAACATCGGCATTTTGATGCCGTGACGTTTCGCGGCAGCAATGGCTTCCTCGTACCCCGCGTCTGCGTGTCGGACGACGCCGAGGCCGGGATCCGTTGTCAGGACTCTTTCCAATCTGACGGCGGCTTCCGGCGTGCCATCCGCCACGATGACCTGTCCGGCGTGCTGCGAATATCCCATGCCCACGCCGCCGCCGTGATGGAACGAAACCCACGTCGCGCCGCCGACCGCGTTGATCAGCGCGTTGAGGATGGCCCAGTCCGAGATCGCGTCCGAGCCGTCCTTCATCGCTTCCGTTTCACGATTTGGCGAAGCGACCGAGCCGGCGTCGAGATGATCGCGTCCAATCACAATCGGCGCTTTGACGATTCCCTTTGCGACCAGTTCATTGAATTTGAGCCCGGCCCTGGCGCGTTCGCCATAACCCAGCCAGCAGATGCGCGCCGGCAATCCCTGGAATGGGACTTTCTCTTTCGCCATTTTCAACCAGCGATGCAAATGCACATCTTCGGGAAATAATTCCATGATGGCTTCATCGGTGCGATAAATATCCTCAGGATCGCCCGAAAGCGCCACCCAGCGAAACGGACCTTTGCCTTCGCAAAACAATGGGCGAATGTAGGCAGGCACGAAGCCAGGGAATTCAAACGCATCTGTCACGCCGTAGTTGTAAGCCTGTTGGCGGATGTTATTTCCATAATCAAAAACTTCGGCGCCCTTGCGCTGAAATTGCAGCATGGCCTGCACATGCTTTGCCATCGAAGCCATCGCCATCTGCTTATATTTTTCGGGATCAGATTTGCGCAATTCGTTCGCGGCCGTGACGCTTAATCCGGACGGCACATACATCAGCGCATCATGCGCCGAGGTTTGATCGGTCACCACATCCGGTGTGACGCCGCGTATCACGAGTTCATTGTAAATATCGGCGGCGTTGCCAATCAACCCGATCGAGCGCGGCGTTTTGCTTTTTATATTTTCTTCCACTAATGTCATGGCTTCTTCAAGCGTATCCACGACCGTGTCAACATAACCAATGGCGCGGCGGCGCTCGGCGCGATCGCGGTCCACTTCGACGATGAGCCCCACGCCCTCGTTCATTGTAATGGCAAGCGGCTGAGCGCCGCCCATGCCGCCAAGACCGGCTGTGAGCACAAATTTGCCTTTGAGCGAGTCCCAGCCTTTGAGCTTTGCCAGCGCGCCGAAGGTTTCGTACGTGCCCTGCAGGATTCCCTGCGTGCCAATGTAAATCCACGAACCGGCGGTCATCTGACCAAACATGATAAGCCCCTTTTGAGCAAGAACATCGAAATGTTCCCATGTCGCCCAATGCGGCACAAGATTGGAATTGGCAATCAAGACTCGCGGCGCGTCTCTGTGCGTTTTGAAAATGACCACCGGCTTGCCCGATTGAACGAGCAGGGTTTCATCATTTTCGAGATTTTTCAACGATTCGAGAATTGCATCGAAAGCCTCCCACGAACGCGCCGCCTGTCCGCGCCCTCCATAGACCACCAGGTCCTGCGGGCGCTCCGCGACTTCCGGATCGAGATTATTTTGAATCATTCGATACGGCGCTTCCGTCAGCCACGATTTGCAGGTGAGTTGTGTGCCGCGCGGCGCGCGGACGATGCGGGGACCAGACATAATCGACTCCTTGGAAAATAAAATCACTGCCGGCAATTATACGCCGCGGAAAACAGCGCCTCATAAACGAACACGGCTTTCCAATCTCTGGAAAGCCGTGTACCGCCTGCCCACCCCGTTTATGCTGTTTGAGCCAATAATTGCTCGAACGTTGTGTTCTTCAGACGCCGCACCAATTCATCCTGCGCCTCGCACCAAACCGGGCGAAGCGGGCATTCGCTTTCAAACGAACACAGCCCCTCCCCGCCAACGCATTCATTCAACTGGATAGGTCCATCAATGGCTTCGACGACCTCCAGCAGGGAAATATCTTTGGGTTCACGCGCCAGCGTCACGCCGCCGCGCGCTCCACGGGAAGTATGCAAAAGCCCGGCGATGGATAACTGTGAAATGATCTTCGCCAGAAATGAAGGAGGAATGTGTTGTTCTTCCGCCACAGTGCTGGTCGCCGCGCGCTCGGTCATACCCAGTTTGGCCAGATATAAAACAGCGCGTACTGCATAATCGGCTTGACGAGTAATTTGCATGGCGTCCTATCCTTACAGGAAGCAATACTGGATAATACTTGCCTGTTATAACGATTTTATTGTGTCCGATTTCACCAGGCAAGTGATAGAGGTCATAGACGAAATATGACCTTTTACTCCGATTTTTAAGCGCATTCTTATCTTGAAACAAAGAGAAACAGTCAAACCGTTTAGTGTGTCAGCGTAAGATTGCCTGCGCCGGTTTTGATGATAAAAGTCAACGTTGGGCCGGGGCCGCTTTGGGTGCAAACATTTCCGTTTTGATTCCAGCCTGGCCCGGCATTAACATTCGATAGCCCGCTTTCTGTTGTCACGATCGCGTGAACATTTTGCGGAATGACCAGAATCAAGTTGCTGAGTCCGCTGGAGATCGTGACGGCCGCATCCCGCTTGAGTGCGCCGGAAAAATCCAAGGTGTAATCGCCCGCGCCGCTGTTGAAGATCATCGTGTTGAAATTTGCATTGGCAAGACCGCTCAATTTCACGGATGAAGCGCCGGTCTCGTAACGGAACACGGACATCTCGCTTGCGTTCGGCTGCGAGAATGACATCTTAACGTTGGACGCGCCGTCTTTGACAGTCAGGCTGGTGAGCGAGAGGCCGCCAAATTCGTAGACGCCGTTATAAGCGCCCGCGGTGATCGTCAAATCCATTGGCGCGCCGCCAAGTTCAAAATCCCATTTGTTATGTATTTGGTTGGGATAGGCAAAGTTTTTAAATTCACCCTGTTTGATTTGAATATCGCTGCCTTGTGCGATGATCTGCGGTTTTAGATCGGGAACATTGTATGTGGCTGTGCCATCAAGAAGATCGTGCGCGCCCGGAGATAATTTCAAATCGCCCGCGCCAAAGGTGATGGTCAAGCGCGTTGCTCCGGATGAGGGAGCAGGCACCGTTATGTTATCCGTGATATCCGGGCCGGCGGTGGGCGCCTGCGGAATCGAGAAGCTGAAGCCGCACGCCAATGCGCCAAGCGCGAGGACAAGAATGGCTGAAATAACTTTAGCGCTCATGGGAATTCTCCTTCCTTGAAGTATACGGAAGGAGAAGCGAGTCGGTTGCAAAATAAAATCCCCTCGCCAAAAAGCGCGAGGGATAAGGAAGCAAGGGAAAGAGATTAAGCGACCTTGCGGCCCTTTGGCAATTCCATTTGCGAAACTAATGCCGCATCCAATGCTTGCTGAATCGAACGCGCTTCGATGATCTCGATACCTTTCGGCCAGCCCTCGCCCTTGCGAATGGCTTTCGGCACAATCGCAGTTTTGAATCCAAGCTTGGAGGCTTCACGCAGACGTGCCTGCATTTGGCCGGGCATGCGTAATTCGCCGGCCAGGCCGATCTCACCGATCAGCACCGCCTCGGCGCGGACGGCGATATCTTTCCATGAAGAGGCGATTGCGGCGGCAATGGCCAAATCCGCCGCGGGTTCATCAATTTGAATCCCGCCAACCACGTTGACGAAAACGTCCTGCTCGCCAAGCCTGAGTCCGACGCGTCGGGTGAGAACCGCCGCGATGAGCAGGAGCCGGTTGAAGTCCACGCCGTTGGGCGTGCGGCGCGCGTTGCCAAATTGAGTCGGCGAGGTCAATCCTTGAATCTCAACCAGAATCGGGCGCGTCCCTTCCATCGTCACCGCAATGGACGAGCCGGGCGCATTGATCATCCGTTCCGCGAGAAAGGCTTCGGATGGATTCGCAACCTCCGCAAGTCCATGCTCCTGCATTTCGAACACGCCGACTTCGGAGGTCGCGCCGAAACGATTTTTCACCGAGCGCAGTAAACGATAAGCCTGGAAGCGGTCGCCTTCGAGATACAAAACGGTATCCACAATATGCTCGAGCACACGCGGACCGGCAATGGCGCCTTCTTTTGTCACATGACCAATGATGAAAATGGAGATGCCGCTTGACTTGGCAAGCTCGCGCAATTGCGAAGCACATTCGCGGACTTGCGAAACCGAACCGGCGGATGAATCCAGTTCGGAAAGATAAACGGTTTGAATCGAATCAACGATCAGTAAATTGGGCTTGACCTCGTTGACGTGATTGAGGATGATCTCCAAATTTGTTTCGGTAACAAGCAATAAATTGGACGGGAATTCTTTTTTGTTGTCGCCGAGGCGCGCAGCGCGCATTTTGATCTGTCGTTCAGACTCTTCGCCAGAAACATAAAGCACCCGCATTTTGCCCGACATTTCCATTGCCATCTGCAGCATCAGTGTGGACTTGCCGATGCCGGGATCGCCGCCGACCAATACAATCGAGCCGGGTACGATTCCACCGCCGAGCACGCGCGCAAATTCACCCATCGGGAGCGGGATGCGGTCTTCTGCCTCGCCGCTGATTTCGCTGATCGGCCTCGGCTGGGATCGGCCCGTTAGTCCGCGCGCCGAGGCGGGGCCTTTCGTCACGGGTTCATCGTGAACGATTTCCTCGACCATGCTGTTGAACGATCCGCATTGCGGACATTTGCCCATGTACGTCGCGGAGACGCGTCCGCATTCCTGACAGACGTAACGAGTATGTGTCTTTGGCATGGGTCGAGTATAACAGAATTTATGTTCTGTTTACGCCGGGGACGGGCTGGACGAATAGATTTGATTGAGCAGCGCGAGAAATTCGTTCGAAGGCCGTTCGCGCAAAATATCCTTGCGTTCTTCGCGGGTAAGGGTTTTCAACAATAAATATTGCACCGCGTGTTTACGAAAAAGACGCTGACCATCTTCTTCGCCATAAAAATTGATGTTGCGCGCGAGATGTTCCTGCATTGTCAGGCGGACTCGTTCGGGCGGGACCTGTTCGCGGTCGAGGCCTGAAAAGATCCACGGGTTGGCGATGGCGGCGCGCCCGATCATTACCGCATCACAGCCGGTATGATTCTTCATGCGTTGAATGTCGGCGACGGTTTTCACATCGCCGTTCCCAATGACGGGAATCTTCACCGCGGCGCGGACTTCTGCAATCGCGTCCCAATCAGCCTGACCGCCGTAATTTTGTTCCTTCGTCCGTCCGTGGACGGCGATCAGCGAGCCGCCGTTTTCTTCGACGATGCGTGCGACCAATTTATAACTGCGAAAATCCTCCCATCCCAAACGGATTTTTCCCGTGATTGGAACGGTGAGCGCCGCGCTTAACTTCCTGAAGATACGCGCGATCTTCAGCGGCGTGCGCATCAGGCCGACGCCCGCGCCGCGATTGGCAACGCTCTTTGCCGGACAGCCCATGTTGATATCAATGATATCCGGCTTCAACTCCTGGACTTTCAGCGCGGCTTTCAAAAGCAAATCGGGATCGTCGCTGTAAATTTGGAAGACGACCGGCCGCTCGTTTTCTTCAAAATATAATTTTGCGTTTCTTCGTTCGTGTTTCGCCAGAATGCGCTCGACCTGGACGAATTCCGTGTAGCTCATGGCTGAGCCCAGTCCGCGGCATAACGAACGGAACGGCCAATCGGAATAGCCGTCCATCGGCGCGAGGATCGCATCGCCGTAAACGGGAATATCGCGGACATAAAAATTTGGATTCATTGAAGCGATTATCTCACGCTGCCGTCTTGAAAAGATGCGGCTGAAATCTTTTGCCGCGAATTTGCTCTTCGAGTACGACGCCGCGAATTTCCGCAGAATATAAAAGGGGATTCGTGCAAATTCGCAGGATTAGCGGTTGAGGCTTTGCTGTTTTTCAGCATGACGGCAGGCGTGGCAATTATACCTTTGGGTTTTAAAGCGGCAATGGAAATGCGCCCGCCATTTCAAGTTTATTCCCCGCCATCCCGCCTTTCAGATTTTCGGAATTGCTGATTTCAAAACAACAATCTGGACAAAGACGTAGAATATTTATTCTGGTCGCCGAAGGGATTGCTGAGATGAAAAATAAAGTGAAAGTACTGGTCGGCGCCACGAAAGGCGGCTTCATTTTCGAAAGCAGCGCCGCGCGCAAGAAATGGCGGGTCAGCGGCATTATTTCGAGCGGAAACGCGCCGCCCGCACAGGGGCGGACGGTTCCGCTCCATGATTTGTTCAATGTGCAGGGGTCTCCATTTGACGGTTAATATCTTGCCTCAATGTGCTTCCATCGAAGAAAAAAGGAATGAGAAAAATCATGCGCCTGTCATTTCACCACAACGGTAAAGGCCGGCTTTTCGGCCGCGTTGAGGGTCATTCCTTGATAATAACCAAGTACAATCGTGGTTATGCCGGGCGCGACGGCTTTAAAGCGCCATACATCTTTGCCGCTTCCATTGGGGTCGCCGGGATTATCAGGCACATGATCCTTCCAAACATATTGCACAATATTGGAATCCAACGCCTGAGCCACCTCCCAATGATATTCTGAGGAAAGATTGGCTTCGACAGTGATGGTGAACTCACTGCCGGCGGTCACGTTGATGGGCTTGGCCGGGTCTGTTACTTGAAGTTCCGCGGCGTTCGGCGTTGGTCCTCCAAAAGAGAGAACAGGAGGTGTTGGCTTGGGCGGCGTGCCGCCGCAGGCTGTGAGAAACAGAGCCGCAAGGATAAGAGTTAAATATAGTGTTCTCATTCAAACTCCTGAAAGAAATTATCTTTTTAACATCCGATATTTTACCCGATGCGGCACATCGTTCCCATAACGGGATTCAATCGCTGATAGAGCCCTCCCTCTTCAACGTTCTGTACCGGACCTAATGGGGCGTCAAATCTTTGCCGAATTTTTCGCGCCTCATCGCTTCGTAATCGGATCAGTTACCGGTTTTCCGCACCGCTTGCCCTTTGGCGCGATAGTCTGCATCTGGGCTGCGGATGAAGCGAAGAGCCTGTTTCCGACTGCATCCCACCCGTTTCAGCGCTTTATAAATCTCTGCTTCGCGTATAGTCTTCTAACCAGCGTAAGGCTCGCCCGGTTGGCGTGGTCGCGTCCATCCTGGGCGGCTTGATAGACGCCTTTCTCCTCGTGAGACCAGCACGGACGCCCAAGCTTTTGCTTCGGCGGGCAAGTTCCTGCCTCTGGGTTTCATTCAAGACAAGTTTTTTGCGGCCGGCATAACTTTCCCCAGCCTCTATCTTAGCCATTGCCAGAATAATTTGTAAAGGCGCGCTCCAAATATGGGACGCACGCATGAATCCCCCTTCGGGGGCGATGTATCGCGGCACCAGGCCCATATCTGGATTGCTGGAATCGTTCAGAAAAAAATGCAATAACAATGGGCATATAAAACATAACACGAACGAGCCGAAAGCCCCGCCAAGATATACTTTTATCCGGCAGGGTTCTGTGGTTAAATGAATACAAGGAGTTCACATGTCCAATCCCAATCCTGAATTTGTCCGCTTCCTGCGCTCTTATCCCTCTTATCCAACCACACACATCATTGACGATTTGCGCACCACCGAATACGCCCGGCTCGACGTGGGCGAGCATATCTATCTCGATTATACCGGCGGCGGCTTGTATGCCGAGACGCAGGTGCGCCGCCATCACAAATTGTTGAGCGAACATGTCTTCGGCAACCCGCATTCGTCGAATCCAAGTTCGCAGGCATCCACACAATTGGTCGAACATGCGCGCGAATACGTTCTCAAATTTTTCAACGCCGACCCCGGCGAATACGATGTGATCTTCACCGCCAATGCCAGCGGCGCGTTGAAACTGGTCGGCGAGTCGTATCCGTTCGCAAAGGGCGGGCATTATCTGTTGACGTTCGACAATCACAATTCGGTGAATGGGATTCGGGAATTCGCGCACGCCCGCGGGGCAGACGTGACCTACATTCCGGTCGCCCTGCCCGATATGCGCGTCGACGCTTCATCCCTCGACGATTACTTTGCGCGCGGGCAACAGGGCGCACACAATCTGTTTGCTTTTCCCGCCCAATCGAACTTCTCCGGAGTCCAGCATCCGCTCGAATGGATCGAGAAAGCGCATGCCGCCGGCTGGGACGTTTTGCTCGACGCCGCCGCTTTTGTTCCCACAAACTTTCTCGATTTGAGTCAGGTTCATCCCGATTTCGTTCCGCTTTCATTTTATAAAATGTTCGGTTATCCAACCGGCATCGGCGCATTGATCGCGCGCAAGCAGGCGCTGGCAAAATTGCATCGTCCGTGGTTCGCAGGCGGGACGATCACCGTCGTGTCGGTGCAGGGCGATAAATTTTATATGGCAGATGGACACACCGCCTTCGAGGACGGCACGCCCGATTATTTGAACATCCCCGCGGTCGAGATCGGACTCAAACATCTTGAGTCCATTGGCTACGACGTGATTCACGAACGCGTGATGTGTCTCACCGGCTGGCTGTTGGACAATCTGGTCGAAATGAAACACAGCACCGGCCAGCCGCTGGTTCGCGTCTATGGGCCGACAAATATCGAAGCGCGCGGCGGTTCGGTGGCTGTCAACTTCTTCGATAAAGACGGCAGGACCATTGATCATCGCTTCATTGAAAGCGAAGCCAGCAAAGTCAACATCTCGCTGCGGACAGGCTGTTTCTGCAATCCCGGGGCGGGCGAGATTGCGCTGGGTCTTTCGCGCGTCGAATTGGATGTGTGCTTTACACAGCCGGGTCACGAACAGCGTTTGAGCGTGGATGATTTTCGTCTTTGCTTCGACGGCAAGTCCACCGGCGCGGTGCGTATTTCGGTCGGCCTGGCGACGAACTTCAATGATGTGCAGGCATTCTTGAGTTTTGCGAGAGGGTTGCTGAGTTAAGTCTTCAACAAATTTTTATTGGTAAGGATGAGCGGACATGGCAGATCAGTCAAAGCAAAAGGAATTTGCAGACAAAGTCTGGTTTTGGTATTTGGTTGGAGATGATAGAAACCTTTCCAATTCAACAAAGCGCCAGATTGCTCTGGAACATGCATTGCATCATTTACTGCCCGGCAAGCCGCGCTGTGTTCTATGTGAGATCCCGCTGGGCGGCGCAGGAGCGCTGATCACGGGACCGATCCTGGGACTACATCCATCCGCCCTCACGCCGCGCTTATGCAATGCCTGCGAGCGATTGATTCTGAAAATGGAAGGCGGCGCGGAAGTGAATTTATCCCTGCTCTTTGCGGATATCCGCGGCTCGACCTCCAGGGCACAAGAAATATCTTCCACAGAATACAAGAGATTCATCCAGCGTTTCTATAAAGCGGTATCAGGCGTGCTAATTCAACGCAATGCGCTGGTTAATCGTCTGGTTGGAGATGAAGTCGTTGGTCTGTTCGTGCCGCGTTTTGCAGGGGCAGACCATTCCAAAGTTGCCATCGAATCTGCGCTTGAAATTCTGCAGGCGACCGGTCATGCTGACGAGGGCGGTCCGTGGGCGCCGATTGGAATCGGTGTGCATACAGGCACTGCTTACGTTGGATCGGTCGGATCAAAGGAAGGCATAAACGAAATCTCGGTAGTGGGGATTGCCGCGAATTTAACTGCGCGTTTGTCGTCCACGGCGGCAAAAGGCGAAGTGTTGATCAGCGATGAAGCCGCGCAAGCCGCGAACCTCGCCGACGAAAATCTGGAGCAGCGAGACCTGCAATTAAAAGGCATCAGCGCACCTGTGCATGTGCGCGTGATGCATATCGGCCCGGCGGGCAAATGACAGTATTCATACCGCCTGAAAATGCGAAATAAATCTCGTGCTACTGCGTGCAATGAGTTATTTAATGATCACTGCATCGAATGATCCTTTGGTTTTGGGCGCGCCAACAAAAATCAACCGCAAGGTATGCGTTCCTGCCGATAACTGACCCTGATAATTCCAGACTTGCTGAAAACGGATCTTGGATGTTTTTTCGTTCAGCGTTCCAGCCAGCACACCATCAAGATATATATTGATTCGGCTGTAACCGCTTCCCGATGTGTACAGGATACTGAACGCCTGGCCTGTGAAGGTCAGCGTCACATAGGAATTTTTGACGCTGGTTTGATCGTATGATTCGTCGTATGCCTTGCTGTTGAACACGCGGCTCCAACCCGGAGAGTAAATCAATGCGCTGTTCTTGTTGTCATAGATCGTCGTTGATGGCGGCTGGCTGATTGGCTGTGCGGTGGGCGTGTAAGCAGGCAACGATGCGGGTAAAGCCGTTTGAGCCGCGGTTGGAGCAAGGGTCGGCGCAGTTGTGCTCGCAGCGGCGAGAGCGCCCGCATATTCGGACGCGCCAATGTCCACGCGATTGACGGCCGTGATCTGCCCGGGGTTGGAAGGGTCGCCGCGATCAATTGCAGGCGATGAAGGTTGCAGATCGAATATTCCTCCCGATGGATTTACAAACAATGGATTGACCTGTAAAGAAGCCAGATCGCCGCCGTTGGGGTTGTCCAATCCGGTCTTATCGAAAAACGCAGCGAGCGAAGCATAATTGACGTAATTGAACGACACGCCGGCGGAACCGTTATCCGAATACCAGATATTGTTGTGAGAGACAGCCGTATAGATGTACGCGGCGAAATTGCCTTTCAGGTTGTCATATCCAATGTTATTTACATACACGCTGGCGCAGTTGCTTATCGAGCAGGAGAAATCCCTCCAGCCGTCATCAAATCCGTATGAACCATTATGATAAGCCGTGTTATTGTAATACCTGCTCCCAGAGCCGCCGTTGGTGGTAAACCCGGCGGTTTTATTGTTGTAAGAAACATTGCCGATGACGGTGTTGTTCCCGCCTGCGGCCGACCCGCTCCAGCCTCCCATTTTGAAGCCGTTGCCATCCCCCACGCCATTTTGATTGTAGGCAACATTTCTGACGATTAAATTATTGGAGCTGTTCCAGGTGTCAATTCCATCGTCGGCGTTGCCGTAAACGATATTGTCGTGGATGTATGCGTTCGTGGAGAGCGGCGCATCAATATCAATTCCGTCGGAGTTGCCGCCAGACAGAACCTGATCGTGACTGATATTGAAGCCGATTTCATTCCCGCTCATGACGGATGTGGATGAACCATAAATCCTGATGCCGACAAAATTATTGTTATACACCTCGTTGTGGAGGACGCGATTGTATGAGCCGTTCTCGATCAAAATTCCAGTCATGCCGCTCTGAGTGTTGTCATGAACCTTGTTGTATTCGATGACATTGTAATCGCCGCTGCTGGAAGTGATGGCGCCGGTCCAATTGCCCGCCGCGCCCACCACCTCAAATCCCGAAATTGTCACATGAGACGCGCCCGCTATTTTGATTCCCGTGCCGCCGCTGATGAGCGGAATTTCGTTGTCGTACCCGGAAATTGTTATGCCGCTTTTTGTAATCTCGAATCCCGGATAGGTCCCTGCCCGAACATAAATTGTATCGCCAGCCGCGGCAACACGAATGGCTTGAGGGATCGTCTTGAACGGCAGCGCCAACGTTCCCGGATTGGTATCACTGCCGGACGTAGAGACATAATACGATGTGGAAGCCGCAGAAGCGGACGACGCGCTTGCCGCGGAATGATTCTGAAACATCAACGCCGATACGAGGAAGGCGCTGAGAATGAGACATCTGATTTTATTCACTATGTTCTCCTTGCGCCCAAACAGAGCGGCAGACATCCATTGAATTTGTGGTAAAACATCTGGCATTCGGCGATCACGGAAATACGATTCCTGTCCAATTTGAATTTTTAAATTTGGCTTCAGGACCCGTTGCGGAAAATGACGTTCTGATACGATAATGTGCAAAATTATTGCATGGCTAAAAATACAAGGACAGGCAAAATCACCAACATTTTTGTAACCTTGCACAAGCGCAAGCGTTGCTGACAACAGAAGCGGGATCCCCCGCGCTTTTTGTCGCGAGCTCGCGCCGATATTAATGTCGGGTAAGCAAAAGCTTACAGATTTAAAAAGCAAATGAACTTTCGGGCTTATACGCTCATCGAATTTCTTCAAAATTTAAATGAGGTGTTGACGGCGTTGAAACCCGGCATCGAGATGATTTCGCGCCCCGGATCTTTGCGCCGCCCCGGTCTCTCATCATGATCTTTCTTTCCTCACTTGGATTTTCCCTGCTTGGATACTTTTGCGGGTCGCTTGCATTTTCGATCTGGATGACGCGATGGTTCAAAGGCGTGGATGTGCGCGACTCGGGCTCGGGCCACGCGACAACTACCAACACGATTCGTCAAGCCGGATTTGGGCCGGGCGCGCTCGTCCTGATTCTTGATGTGTCGAAAGGTTTTCTCCCCACCTGGCTTGCCTTGAGATATGCTCCAGCCGTTTGGATTGTTCCATTGACGGCGGCTTGTGTTGTCGTCGGTCATTGCTGGCCGGTCTTCGCCCAATTCCGCGGCGGCATGGGATTGGCTTGCGCGGGTGGAGGTCTGCTTGCGGTCAGCCCGCTTTCATTTTTGATCGCGGCGGCGATTTTGATCGCGCTGGTTTTGATTGTCCGTCATCCGGCGCGCGCCAGCGTCTTTACCGGAATCGCCGCCGCGCCCGCCTTTTGGTTGTTTGGTTTGCGCGGCATCGAATTCTGGATTGCCG
>JBHORD010000055.1:0-3025 GCA_042408355.1 Anaerolineales bacterium | reverse complement strand
GGCGGGAAGCGCGTCGAGGTTGAGGATGCCTACTTTAACGGCAGGCAGGTTCAAGGTCCCGCTGGACGCGCCGCCGAATGCAAAGTAAATCAACCCCGTAATCATCAACGGCGCGGCGGCCATCATCCCAATCGCGAACATGCTGCGAAACGAACGCGTCAAATCTTTGAAAGCGATGTCTAGAATTTTCATATCAATCCCTCAGCGCGCGGCCCGTGAGATGCAGGAACACGGTTTCGAGATTCGGTTCCTGAATATCAACAGATGTTATGCGGATGCCAGCCTTGGATGCCGCATCGAACAAGCGCGGCAGGACGCGGTTGGAATCATCCACCAATGCCGTGACCTGTCCGTCGAGGGAATCGATGCGCGCGACGCCTTCAACGGCCCGCCACGCATCCAAAATTTTCCCGGCCTCGACATTGAGCGTGATGTCAATGCGCGTTTGCTCGCCGACCATTTTGATCAATTCGTCATGCGTGCCATGCGCGATGATTTTGCCGTTGTCCATGATGGCAATGTGATGCGAAAGCTCGGCGGCTTCTTCCATGTAATGCGTGGTGTAAAGCACGGTCATGCCCTGACGATTTAATTCTTTGACATTATCGAGAATGTGACGGCGCGATTGCGGATCAATGCCGACGGTCGGCTCGTCCATGATGATGACCGCCGGTTTATGAAGCAAGGCCGCGCCGATGTTGACGCGCCGTTTCATGCCACCCGAAAATTTTTCGACACGATCTTTTTGCCGGTCAGTCAGCCCGAGGATTTCCAGCACTTCATCGACGCGCGATTTTAAAGCCGCGCCGCGCAGACCATACATCTTTCCCCAGAAGATCAAGTTCTCGCGCGCCGAAAGATCGGGATACAACGCGATGTCTTGCGGCACAACGCCGAGATCTGATTTCGCGGCTTCAGGTTCTTTTGTCACAGAATGCCCCATGATGGACGCGTCGCCTTCGGTTGGTTTGAGCAGACCAGAAAGCATCGAGATGGTTGTACTTTTGCCTGCGCCGTTCGGCCCAAGCAGGCTGAGAATTTCACCAACGCTTGCCTGAAAGCTCGCATCGTCAACAGCATAAAGATCGCCAAATGATTTTTTCAGATTTCGAACTTCGATGGCGTTCATTCTTACTTCTCCGCGAATTGCAGGAAGCCCAGAAGCGCCAGGCCGATGCCAAGCAGCAGGATGCTGGTCGAAACAGTGGCTGTGCCCAGAATGTTCAAAACAACCACGGCAACTCCCATGGCAAAAGCGACAGCTTTCAAAACGGTATTGACCAGGTTTTTATTCATAACATTCTCCTTTGTTTTATCTGTTGCCAGTATAAGAAGTCCAGCCTTTTACTGCTATTGCCCCTCTGGGAAATCGGACAGTATCCGTCCGTACATTGTCCATAAGTACAATGGCAGGAAGAATGTTCAGCGTTACAATTCAGGTAGTATGAACGCCAAATCCCTGCCTTCCACGCGCGCCGAACCAGACGAGCGTCCCTTCTTTTTCTTCTTGACGTTTGTTTTGGTTGGACTGTATGTCTGGTCAATCATCAATGTTGAGACGCTTCATCAGCCGCTGACATTGATTCTCTTCACGGCGCTGATGTTGATCCATCTTGGATTGCATTGGTCGCTTGTTTGGATTTCATCGCGCCGCGCAGGGTGGGATTCCCTTTACCTTGTCTTGCAGGGGATTCTCGCCTTCATCATCATTTATCTCGGCGGAAATATCGGCGTGTTATTCGGCTTGTATATGGCGCTTATCGGGGAAAGTATTGGGGTATTTCGCAAGGATCGTTTACGCCTGGCAATCTCGCTGGCCTACTATATTTTGCTTTCGCTGGCGAGTTACTATTTGACGATGGGGCCGGGCAACGTTTTCGGGTGGGCATTGTTTGTCCTGCCGATGTCGTTGTTCGTCATCATTTATGTGGTGCTTTACAGCCGCCAGGGCGAGGCGCGTGAACGAGCGCAAATACTCGCGGCCGAACTCGAAACAGCCAACCGCCAGCTTTCAGAATACGCGGCGCGCGTCGAAGATTTGACGATTGCGAACGAACGTCAGCGGATGGCGCGTGAACTTCACGATACGCTCTCGCAGGGACTGGCGGGGCTGATCCTGCAACTCGAGGCGGCGGATGCGCATCTGACGCATGATCAGCCGGAGCGCGCGCAAGAGATCGTGCGGGATGCCATGGAACGCGCCCGCGCGGCTTTATCGAACGCGCGCCGCGTCATCGGCGATTTGCGCGAACCGACGGATGTCCTCCCTTTAAATGATGCGATTCGACGCGAAGCGGATCGCTTCACGCAAGCGGCGGGCATTCCCTGCGAAATACAATTTCACCCCGGCGCGGCAATCCCGGATGCTCTTGATGAGCCGATCTTGCGAATCGTCGCCGAAGCATTGACCAATATCGAGCGTCACGCGCAGGCAACGCGCGCCGGGTTGAATCTGTCAACGAACCGCGATGAGATATGTGTTGAGATTTGGGATGACGGCGTCGGATTCGATGTGTCGAAAACAGACGCGAGGCATTACGGTCTGCTTGGGATGCGGGAGCGCGCCCGATTGGCGGGAGGCAGGCTTGAGGTCCAGAGTGAAGCGGGAAAAGGAACGCGTCTGACACTGCGCCTGCCCATTGCCGCGGAGTAGAATCTTTCCAATGTCCGAATCGATTCGTGTCTTGATTGCTGACGACCACCTGATCATCCGTCAGGGGTTGAAATTAATTCTTGAGACCGAGGAAGGTTTTGAGATAGTCGGTGAGGCAGAGGATGGAGCCCAAGCGTTGGAGCTGTGTGAGAAGGTCAAGCCCAACGTGGTGCTCATGGATTTGCGGATGCCGGGCATGGATGGGCTGACGGCTATCGAGCATCTGCATTTGGAACAGCCGAATGTGGCTGTGGTTATTCTGACCACTTTCAACGAGGACGATTTAATGCTGTGCGGTCTGCGTGCGGGGGCGAAGGGTTATTTGCTCAAGGACACGGATCGCCAGACATTATTTAGCGCCATTCGCGCCGC
>JBHORD010000042.1:0-21593 GCA_042408355.1 Anaerolineales bacterium | reverse complement strand
CAATGACGTATCGGGCTTGTCCACGAGCGGCATGCGGACAAAGACCGAAGGATCGGTCGCCTCGTCATAACCGAGCGCCACTTCATGATCCGAAAGAGGCGTGCCGCAGCGCGGACAATACGGCACAACTTTATAGCCTTTGTAAAGCAAATCCTTTTCCCAGAACGATTTCAGAATCCACCAGACCGACTCGATGTAATCGTTGGTATAAGTCACGTACGCGTCATCGAGGTCCACCCAGAAGGCGATGCGGTCAGTCAGCTTCGCCCAATCGCGAATATATTCAAATGCCGACCTGCGGCATTCTTCATTGAACTTTGCAATGCCGTATTCCTCGATCTGCTGTTTGTTGGTAAAACCATGCTTCTTCTCGACTTCGATCTCGACCGGCAAGCCGTGCGTGTCCCAGCCGCCGCGCCGCGAGACGTGATAGCCGCGCATGATTTTGTAGCGCGGAAACATATCTTTGAAGGCGCGCGCCAAAACGTGATGCACGCCGGGGCGTCCGTTCGCCGTCGGCGGACCTTCAAAGAAAACATATTCGGGTCTGCCCTTGCGCTGTTCGACGGTCTTCTTGAAGATCTGTTCGCGCTGCCAGAAATTCAGCACGCCTTCTTCCATCGAAGGAACGTCGAGCCTGGATGAAACGGGTTTGAACATTCGGCCTCCGAAATTCGATATTCGCGATTCGATATTGGATGTTCGTTCCTCGACAGCCGAAGTTCGACCATCGAATTATCGAATCGCGACATTAACAAAAAACCCTCGCCTCACAACAGAGACGAGAGCCATGCTCGCGCGATACCACTCTGCTTCCCAAAAAGATGGGCGCTCAGCGGACGACCTCCATCGTCCTGTTTTGGTAACGAAGTACAACTCCGTCTCACTTACTGGTCGAATATTCGATCATCGAGCATTCGATTTTCAGTTTGCGGCTCCGGGAGGATTTTCAATCCGCTTTTCTGATCCGGCTCACACCGCGTCCAGATTCGCTGACAGAGGCACGGACTTACTCGTTCCCATCATCGCCTTTAAAGTTTTGCTGATTATACTCACCCCCTCAAAGGATAGCAAGACGCGGCCGGTTGGCGATTCGCCGCATTTTGATATTGCCCGATTCGGCGGCAGACTAAAGGGTCAGCCCGGGCGATAACGCATTCGCCCCGCTGTATCCCTGCCGTCTTACTTATGCTAAAATCAGGAGACAAAAAAATGAAGCACCTTTGGTCCCCGTGGCGTATGACATACATTGAAAATTCCGGAAAAGAAGACGGCTGTGTCTTTTGCAATGTTCAGAAAAAAGAAGACGGGCCGGAAAATCTGATCGCTTTGCGCGGCAAACTGGCTTTCGTAATTCTGAATCGGTATCCCTACACGAGTGGACATTTGATGGTGGTGCCGTATGCACATAAGCCTAATCTTGAGGAACTCGATGCCGCGACGCGCGCCGAAATGATGGAATTGACTTCGCGCGCCACTACGGTTCTGCGGAAAGTCTACAACACAAAATCGTTCAATATTGGAGTGAACATCGGCGAGGCGGCCGGCGCGGGGGTCAAAGAACATGTTCACATTCACATCGTGCCGCGCTGGGTCGGCGATACGAATTTCATGTCGTCGCTGGCTGAGACGCGCGTCCTGCCGGAAACGCTCGAAGATACGTGGCGGCGCGTCCGCCAGGGATTTCAAGATTGAGAAAAAATCCGCGGCGCGCCAAAGACAAGTAACGCCTCGCGCGGAGCAAGACCATATCCCGCCCCGCGCCGCTTACCTGCATATCAGCGCCAAAAATCAAACGCGCGAACCAATCATCGTTTATAAGAAAGCGGGGAGAATTTTTGTGAACTTCTGAAGAATTTCATTCACCGGAGGCACGGATGAGACCATCACGACTCGTGTTTTGGATTTTTGCATTGACTTTCTCGCGGGTGTTCAGTTCCTGCAGTCCCACAACAGCCACGGAACCCGCGCTCACGAATATGCCGCCGCGTTCACAGCCAACCGAAACAAAGACATCCGCGCCCGCGCCGACATTCACCGCGCTTCCCGTTCCGACTGCGACGCGCGCTTCTTTTGGTCCCAATCAAACCGATTTTCCGAAAGACATCAATCCGTTAACCGGACAGCTTGCGCTTGATCCTTCATTGCTGAAAATTCCAGCGATGCTGGTTTCGATCTCACACTTTCCGCCGACGGCGCGTCCACAGGCGGGACTTTCCTTCGCGCCATGGGTCTTCGAGTTCTCCATCACCGGCGGCGAGTCGCGTTTTTTATCCGTGTTTTATGGTCAATGGCCCGCGCCGGAAATTCCAATCACGGGAACCTGCGCGGTTCGCAAAGACGCCTTCAAACAAACCGGGATTATCCTTGGCCGCCGCGTCTGGCTGGACGCCAACAAAAATGGAATGCAAGACCCGGGCGAGCCGGGCATCGGCGGGATTTGCGTCAATCTTTATGATGCAAACGGCAATTTGATCGAGCAAACCACAACCGACACAAACGGTTATTACGGCTTCAATGTTTCCGCGGGAACATACACGATTGAATTTGTCAAACCGCCCTATCTCGATTTCACAAAACAAAATGCAGGCGACAAAAATCTCGACAGCGACGCCGATCCGGTCAGCGGCAAGACTCAAGCCGTCAGCGTGAGCAAGGATGATTTATCGCGGGACGCCGGAATGGTCCCGAATGATTCGTTTAACACGCCGACGCCCGATCCACAGCATGAGCCCGCCGCTCAAATCGGCCCGATTCGTTCCGGGCGTCTGCTTTACGGATATATTTCCAGTTTCTTCACCGATAGTTGTTTGATCTATGCATTTGCTTCGCCAGAAGTGCTTGCAAAGATTCCAAAATGTTTTTTCGTTTCTCACGAAATTGACAACGGCGGGTACATGCTCGATATTCAAAAGTTCAAAACCATAGCGCTGGAAAACCAGCAAAAGACAAATTCAAATTTTGATTACGCCAGCAACTATTTTTCACAAGAGCCGCCTGCCGGAGGCGTCCCCGCACAGCAAATCAACGTTTTCTATTCCTTCTTGAATCAATCCGGCTGGATATACGATCCGCTTTATCAGGCGTATCTTCGTTACGTGGACAATGCCGACAAAAACGCCCCAGGCGTTTTACACGCGGATGTGGACCGACTCACCGGACGTCAAATCCACGTTGAAAATGTGATCGTGTTGATGGCTGACACCGATGTGGTCGAGCCCACCAATCTCGACATTCATCTCGATATGGGCAATCAAAATTATGCGTTCCTGTTCCGCGACGGGCAAATGTTCAAAATCAAATGGAACACGCTTGCCGGCGATTACGAAAAACAAACCGGCTTTCAACGTCCCATTAAATTCGTGAACATGGACGGTTCGCCCGCCGCGCTCAAACCGGGGCATACATGGATCATCATCGTCACGCCGTTTAGTCTGATACAGGAACAATCCAGCGGAACGTATCTCGTGCGCTACGCCGCGGCGGAGGGCGAAGCGCGGTGAACTTACCCCCCAAAGTAACAAACGTCCATGCCTTGTGACACGAACGTTTCCATTTTCACTGAGACTATAATAGCTTCATCAAAACGAGCGAAGGAGATGACATGGGCAAAGAAACCGAAGCTGTGATTCTTTCTGCAGTCCGCACGCCGATTGGAAAATTCCAGGGCGCGTTGAGCGGACTGCCGGCGACCAGGCTGGGAGCCATCGCTGTCAAAGCCGCGGTGGAACGCGCCGGGATTGATCCAAATGAAATCGAAGAAGTGCTGATGGGGAACGTTGTTCAGGCCGGGGAGGGACAGGCGCCTGCGCGTCAGGCTGGGATTGGAGGCGGCGTGCCCGCCACGATCGGCGCGACCACGGTGAACAAAGTCTGCGGCTCGGGACTCAAAGCCGCGATGCTCGCCTCGCAAGCCGTCCGCGCCGGCGACGCGGATTTATTCGTCGCCGGCGGAATGGAATCCATGAGCCGCGCGCCGTTCCTCATCCACGCGCGAAGCGGCGAATTAAAATTCGGCAATCAGCAACTGGTTGACGCCTTGAACCATGACGGTCTGTGGGACCCGTTCGAAAATTGGGGCATGGGCATGGCCGCCGAATTCATCGCCGACGAATATGAAGTCACGCGCCAGGCAATGGATGAGTTCGCGTTGAGCAGTCATCAAAAAGCAGTCAAAGCCATTGAAAGCGGAAAGTTCAAAGCCGAAATCGTGCCGGTCGAAATCAAGGGGCGCAAAGGCGAGATCACGGTCGTTGACACAGACGAAAGTCCGCGCAAAGATACGTCGCTCGAAGCGCTGGCAAAGCTCAAGCCCGCGTTCAAACCCGATGGCAAGGTCACGCCCGGAAATTCATCGCCGATGAACGACGGCGCCGCGGCCGTGGTGATTGCTTCGCGCGCATACGCGGAGAAAAATCATTTGAAGCCGCTCGCCAGGGTTGTCGGTTACGCACAGGCCGCGGTCGAACCAAAATATTTATTTGCCGCGCCCGCACACGCCATGCCGAAGCTTTTGAAGAAGGTCGGTTGGACGTTGAAAGATGTGGACTTGATCGAACTCAACGAAGCCTTCGCCGCGCAGGTTCTCGCGGATGGCTATGCTTTGGCCGATCAGGGCTGGGATTGGAGCAAGGTCAACGTCAATGGCGGCGCGATCGCGCTCGGTCATCCGCTGGGCGCAAGCGGCGCGCGTGTGCTGACCACGTTGATCTACGCCTTGAAAGATCGCGGCTTGAAGCGCGGTATCGCATCACTTTGTCTGGGCGGCGGCGAAGCGGTGGCGATGGCGATGGAGTTGGAAAGTTAGCAAATCAAACCTTCCAACCTGCAAACGAATAAACCGGCAAACGAAAGCGAGGAAAAATGGATATCAAGAACATATTCGTAATCGGCGCGGGGACGATGGGCAACGGCATCGCGCAGGTTGCCGCCACTTCCGGATTTGAAGTCACATGCATGGATGTTTTGCCTGCCGCGTTGGAAAAAGCCAAAGCGGCGATTGCCAAGTCCACGGCGAAATTGGTTGAAAAGGGCGCGCTCACACCGGACCAGAAAGCGGCCGCCGACAAAATCAACTTCGTCTCGAATTATGACGATCTCGCCAAAGCGGACTTCGTGATCGAAGCCGCCACCGAAAACCCTGAACTGAAATTCAAGATCTTCAAGGAAGCGGATGCCAGGGCGCGCGAAGGCGTGATCATTGCCAGCAATACATCTTCAATCTCCATCACGAAGATCGCGGCGCAAACCAAACGCGCGGATAAAGTCATCGGAATGCATTTCATGAATCCCGTGCCGCTGATGAAACTGGTGGAAGTCATCAAAGGTCTCGCCACCAGCGAAGAGACGCTTAAGACCACGCTCGAACTTTGCAAGGTGATGGGCAAGGAAGCCTGGGAAGCCAACGATTCGCCCGGCTTTATTTCCAATCGCATTTTGTGTCCGATGATCAACGAAGCCGTATTTGCCTTGCAGGAAAATGTCGGCACGCCCGAAGCGATTGATGCCGTGATGAAGCTTGGCATGAATCACCCGATGGGTCCGCTCACGCTGGCGGATTTGATCGGGCTGGATGTGGTTCTATTCGTGATGGAAGTTCTGCAAAGAGACTTGGGCGAAGACAAATATCGCCCCGCGCCGTTATTGAGAAAGATGGTTGACGCCGGGTATTTGGGAAGAAAGACGGGACAAGGATTCTACAAATATTAGCTGAAAGCTGATTACTGAATGCTTGAAAAAATCTACGATTACGTCATCATCGGTTCTGGTTTTGGAGGAAGCGTCTCAGCCATGAGACTGACGGAAAAAGGATATTCCGTTCTCGTCCTTGAAAAAGGCAAACGCTTCAACGACACCGATTTTGCCAGGACCAACTGGCAGTATTGGAAATATCTCTGGCTGCCCGCCATCCGCGCGCATGGCATTTTGCAAATCAGCATTCTCAAAGGCGTGATGGTTTTACACGGCGCGGGAGTCGGCGGCGGAAGTTTGGGCTATGCCAACGTGCTCGAAGTTCCCACCGATGAAACCTTTGCAACTCAGGCGTGGAATCAGCCGATTGCGTGGGGCAAGATTCTCAAGCCGCATTATGAGACTGCAAAGAAAATGCTCGGTGTGGCCCGCAATCCAAAACTCTGGAAGGCGGATAATATTCTCAAGCAAATCGCCGATGAGCGCGGCATGAGTCAAACATTCCGCGCGACGGATGTCGGCGCGTATTTCGGCGAAGAAGGCGTCACGGTTCCCGATCCCTATTTTGAAGGCAAAGGGCCGATGCGCGCGGGATGTCGTCACTGCGGCGGGTGCATGGTCGGATGCCGATACAATGCGAAGAACACACTGCCGAAAAATTATTTGTATTTCGCGGAAAAGAACGGCGCAAAGATTATCTCGGAAGCGGAAGTGACGGACATCAAACCGGCGACGGCAGACGGCGGCTACGAGATCAGCTATCAGCGTTCAACGTCGCTTCTTAATCGGAACCCGCAGCGGGTCCAGGCCAGACGCGTGATCCTGTCTGCGGGCGTGATGGGGACAATCAAACTTTTATTAAATCTACGCGATGTCAAAAAATCTTTGCCGAATCTTTCACCGCGACTCGGCGACATGGTACGGACCAATTCCGAAGCGCTGCTTGGCTCCGTCGCCCGCAAATCGGACGTCAATTATTCGGAGGGCGTTTCAATCTCATCGATCTACAACCACGATGAGATCACGCGCATCGAACCGGTGCGTTATCCTGACGGTTCATCGTTGATGCGGTTTTTGGCGGCTCCGTTAATTGATACGGATGTCAGCGTGCCGATGCGATTGCTGAGATTCTTCGGCTGGGCGCTCACTCATCCGCTTGATTTTTTGAAAGCGCTGGTTCTTCCGGGCTGGGTGCACAACGTGACGATTTTGCTGGTGATGCAGCACGCCGACAATCGCATGCGCTTCCGCATAGGACGAAGTTTATTTACATTATTCCGGCGCGGCATGGTGGCGCAGCCGGAGCCGGGTTATGAAATCCACGCGCAAGTCAAAGGCTCGCACGAGTTGACGCGCGAATTTGCGAAGCGTACAAATGGAATTGCTTTGGGTTCACTCGGCGAAAACCTTTTGGGGCTTCCGACCACCGCGCACATTCTCGGCGGCGCGCCGATTGGAAAAGATTCAAGCGAAGGCGTGGTGGATGAAAATTTTGAAGTGCATCATTATCCCGGCATGTACATCATTGACGGTTCGATCATGCCGGCCAATCCGGGCGTCAATCCGTCGCTGACGATCACGGCGCTGGCGGAGTATGCGATGTCAAAAATTCCTGCAAATAAGTAATGGCGGCATGCCGCCGCTCTTAAACCATCAAGAAATCTTTCGATTGAATTTAATGCGATTGAACAGCGTAATTCCCGCCGCGGCTGAGACGTTGAGCGATTCGACTTTTTCGCTGATCGGAATGCGGATCTGAAGCGCCGCGGCTTTTTCGATCTCCGGCGAACAACCTTCCTTCTCGCTTCCAAAAACGATCAGCAGACGTTCGGGGATGGATGCAATTTCTTCCACACTTTTTGAGGCCTTCATTGCGGTGACAAGCAAGGTCTCATGATTCGTTTTGCAATAATCAATAAACTCATTGGTCGAAGCGGTCATTACCGGAAGCGAAAAAAGATAGCCGCGGCTGGCGCGGATGAGCCGCCGGTCGTACAGATCGAGCGGGTCCATATTCAGAAGGATCACGCCGCCCAAATCCAGCGCCAGCGATGTGCGGATGATATTCCCGATGTTGCCTGAGATGCTCAAGTCTTCCAGAACGACCACGTCTTTCTTGATGCTCTTTAACATTTCCAAACCTTTGGGTTTGGGTGTCTCGGCAATGGCAAAGATGCGCGTGATCTTGTCGTTCTCAAAAATTTTTTTGGTGGTGCGTTTGGCAACTTCGTGGATGGTCGCGCCCGGGGTAAGTTTTTTTCGTAAGGTATCTGAGATCGCCGCATCCCCCGCATAATAAACCGATTCGATTTCCACACCGGCTTCCAGCGCCTGCAAAATATTTTCTTCATCATCAATCAGGATTCGATTTAATTCATGCCTGCCGGTACGAGTCAGCAATTGGCGGATAGGGCCCGCCAACGGATGATTAAGCGAATCGATCAGAAAAGGATTGTAAGGTTCGTTCGGCTGTTGTTCATTCATACGGACATGATACGCTGTGCAAAAGCGCGTGTCAAGAAAATTGTCTGACTGCTAACTTCCGCCTCCTTCCCGACCTTTCAGCGGCTCTCGTTATTTACAACTTTGCCCACGCCCGAATCTGATCGTGGTGTGGCGTGGTGGATGAAAATTTTGAAGTGCATCATTATCCCGGCATGTACATCATTGACGGTTCAATCATGCCCGCCAATTCGGGCGTCAATCCATCGCTGACGATCACGGCGCTGGCAGAATATGCGATGTCGAAAATTCCTGCAAATGAAAAGCAATGGCGGCATGCCGCCGCTCTTAACCATCAAGAAATCTTTCGATTGAACAGCGTAATTCCCGCCGCGGGTTATTCTCTCTCCGCCAACTCTGGAATTGGCCGCGCCTCGATCAAGCCGCGCGTGTGGAACTTCTCGATATATTCGCGCGTCTCCCAATAATCCAAATCCAACTCATCGGCAATTTCGAACACGCTTTGCTTTCCTTCAAAGCGCATCATCATCTTTTCGATGGCGCGGTTGAGCTTCCAATTCACCTGCCAGTCAACAAATAATCCGTTGCCCGAAAGAAAAACCGGTCCGCGGAATTTGCGCTTCGGCACGAAATTGCTGGCGTAAATGCGGATAATCTCTTCGGTCACATCCGCGGCTTCCTGCAATTTGTCTTCGTGCATGATATCCAGGTTGTCGTCTGTGGTGTGATATTCGGGATAGGGATAACGGCTGATCGAAAGGCACGGCACATTGACGCCGGGGCCATTCAACACACGCTCATCGTTGGCGATGATGTCGGCAAACGTCCCCTCACGGAAATGACGTCCGCGTTTCTTCAAAACATATCGGCCAACGCGGTCGAGCATGTGATCGTGCTGACGCGTATGTTGCAACGCAATCGTGTTGTCATTGCCGGTCATCTCGAGGAAGATACCGCCGCGGAAGCGCGGGATCAAATCCTCGTGGTGAGCCAGGTACGCGATGGTGCCAATCGTTTCAGGTCCGAACCAGAAGCGGACGCTCATCGAACCGGGCGGCAGCGGATTCGCCGCGAGCCGGCGCGCAACTTCAAGCGCGGTCACCACGCCTGCCGCGTCATCGTTCGCCTGATTCGGATGGCAGATGTGCGCCATGATGAACATCTCCCCCGCCTCCGGATTCGGTCCGCCGAGCGGATGTGCGACCGACGTCGCAACCTTGAATCCCTGCGCCGGGTCAGTCACAAATTCGGATTTAATCACCGCATGATACTTTTTATCGCGCGGCAGTGCATCGAACAAATTCTTCGGCAAGCAGAAGCCCCAGCCGCGGTCGTAATATTTAAATTTCCACGGGATGGCGTGCGGACGATCCGCGTTGTAAAACAAATGCGGAACGAGTTCATCCCAGGTCACTATTTTGTCAACCGGCAGTGAATACGAAACGAGATGAAGAACGTTATCTTTGAAATCCACAATGCGTTGACCGTCTTCGGTTTCAAGATACGCGTCATGCACAACGTATCGCTCCGGCACATACCACGTCCAGACTTTTTTGAGCGGTTCGTAGGTTTCGATTTTGTATCCGGCGTTCTCCGGCATGTATGAGCCCACAATTTCCAATGCCTTATCGAGTCCCTCCGACGCCAGCGTGCGATGAAGCGGGACAATTTCCGCCAGGACATCTTTCAGGCTCGAGATTTTCTTCATCTCCGGAATCCAATCCTTCGCTTTTTCCGGCGTCTCGATGATGTACGTCAAACCGGGGCCTTTGTGTTCCTTCATGGCGTGGACCGCCACGCGAAAAACATCGTTGCATTTCATCAGGCGCACATCGCCAAGGCCGATCTTCTTCATTTTCACAACCTGGCTGTCGAGCAATGCGCCGATTGGCTCGAAGTCCAGCACCACGCCGCGCTCCACGTCGCGGACAAACATCGTGTACGTCAATTCATGCGGCTTGCCGTCCCAATCAATCGCCGTACCTTTGAATTCCTTCAAAAAGCGATAATCCACGCCTGCCGCCTGCTCGCAATGATGCAGGAACGTAATGCTCTTGCTGTAAGGCAAACCGATGATCAAAATCTTCGCATCCCAATCGCGAAACTTTTTGAAGATGGTTGTTTCGCCAAAACAATCCGTGCTTTGATGCGCGGCCAGCTCATCGGCGCGTTTGCCGATGGCGGCCATCGAATAAATGGCGTGGAACATGCGTCTGGCGCGCGGGTCCTGCCGAACCAGTTCGGTCAGCACGCCCATTTGCGAGGGCGTCGTGCGAATGTCCCAGGGCACGCCTTTGAGAAAATCATAATTGAACGTCGGCATGATCAGCGTGCCATCTTTGCCGACCACTTCAAGGATCGCATCAATCACCGTTTGCGGTCCGCCCTCCACGCCGCCGGGGGCGCGTCCAAGCGACGAATATGCGCTGTGGACAAAAATTGTGTCGCCCGCTTCCATTCCCAGAGAACGGAATTCATCCATGAGGAATTTTTTCGTGATCATTGATTTATCTTCCTTATTCGATGCAATGCTAAAAATTGTAACATAATGAAAAGGCAATAACCCCGCGCCGGTTATAATGCAAACGTGGACATTATTCACGTTGATGGATTAATGATCGTTCTCAACAAGCCTGCTGGATTATCCGTTTTGCCCGACGGCTGGGAAAAAGATTCAACCCATCTTGTCCAAATGCTGGAGGAAGAATTCGGCAAAATATTCGTCGTCCACCGCCTCGACAAAACAACATCGGGCGTGATGGTCTTTGCCCGCACTGCCGAAGCGCATCGCGCCCTAAACATGCAATTCGAGAAACACGAATCACAAAAAATCTATCATGCCATTGCGAATGGCAATCCCAAATGGGATGAAAAGATTGCGAAGCATCCGCTGCGAGTCAATGTGGGACACAAGCATCGCACGATGGTGGACGACAAAAACGGGAAACCGTCCGAGACGAGATTCAAAGTCCTTAAACGGTATCCGGATCACGCCCTGCTCGAAGCGCAGTTGATGACGGGACGAACGCATCAAATCCGAGTCCATGCGTACGCGTTGGATCATCCGCTTTTGGGAGACATCTTATATAGCGCGCCGGAAACAAATTTAATTTCACGTCCGGCGCTTCACGCGTATTCGTTATCGTTCATACATCCGCAAACAAATGAGCGGCTGACGTTCACCGCGCCCTATCCCCCGGATTTTTCAAAAGCGTTGGAACGTCTGAACCTTTGAACGTTCAAACGTTCCAACAAACTACGCAATTTTTCTGGCTTCCATGTAGAAGCGCTTCTCGCGCGCCTCGCCCATCGAAAACGTTTTGCGCGGCAATGCGCCGTCGAGAATGACCGTCTTGAACAAATCCGACTTGTGCATTCCGGGCAAATAGAATCCGGCGTTGTTCGGCTGGCCGCCGAGCCGCACGACCACATCCTGGCCGTGAACGTAATCAATTTTCTCCGCGCCGCCGTCTTTCATATATTGATCAAGGAAAGATTGGATCGTACCGACTGGAAGATTGGATGACGGATTCGCAATCTCGATCACGCCGAACTTCTTCCCGCCTCCAACCAGACCGACCGCCTGCTTCTGACCATCAGTCGAATCAACGGCTTTGACCATTTCCTCCGCGCTCGCCGCGGCCTTATATGAAAAATTCGCGCCGAAAGATTTTGCAAGTTCGACAAATAAGTCTTTCTTCAAATTAAACAAAACGCGATGGATCGGTTCAAATTCCAGGCCCTCATCATGGACATTTTCAATTTCAACCAGCGCATAGCGCGCCGGATGATCCATGCCGACCTGCGGCTTGATCTTTTCCCAAATGGCTTTGGCGGTTGCCAGTGAGTGATTGCCGTCGCCCATGGCGAAAAGCAGAACGGGTTTATCTTTGCCGATGCCATATTTCTTCGCAAAGATTTCAGGCTTTGCCAGATCGCGCAGCGCCGCGACAATTTTGTTTTCAGAATCTTGATCCACCGCATAGCCCGCCAGATGGCCGCTATCCAACATCAAATCGAAGTCGTAAAGTTTTTCGAGCTTTGATTTCGCCTCGGCCAGCGGTTCGATGACCGTGCGATTCGGGTCGTCAATCAGGACCAAAATGTGCGGCAATTCCAAAGCCGCGCCTTCGCGGATCTTCATGCGCGGCGGCAGACGCTCGACAATCGTCCCCTCGGTGGCGCGAATCAAACTGGATGAACCTTTGGCGTAATCGTAATGCTCGAGGTCGAGCGCGAGGATGATGCCTCTGCGAGTCTTGCCGGCCACCGTGCGCTCGACATAAATCAATCCATCGTGCGGCTGGAGAATGCCGGCGTCCAGATATTTGCGCATTGCGGCCTGGATGTTTTGAATGCGCTGTTCGGCGCCGGGCTTCTCCAAATAAACTTCGGGGAAGGTCAGGTTCAACGTGGATGGCGCGTCGCCGACGATTTGCTCGACTCGATGCCAGTATTCCGGCTCGGACGTAAACTGGTCGCAGGCGATGACCGCCCATTTTTTTAAATCCGTGCCGGGTTTGGGGAGATAGACTTGCGGGATCTGCACGCCAATATCGCTAATGATTTTCATGAATGTATCCTTATTAGACACATGTCGTTGCGAGGAGGGTTGAGTAAGCGGTGTACTTCCGCTGTATCGAAACCCGACGAAGCAATCTCTCGTTTGAAAGAGGAGATTGCTTCGGAAAGACCGCCCTCGCAATGACATCAAATTATTTCTTCGCAAACGCGATTAATTTCTCGGCCACTTCCGCGCCGATGCGGCTTTGCGCTTCTTTCGTCGCCGCGCCGATGTGCGGCGAGCCGATGACGTTATCGAGCTTGAGCAGTTTCCAATCGGTAGGCGGTTCCTCGGCGAAGACATCCAGCGCCGCGCCCGCGACCTTGCCGCTGGTCAGGGCTTCGTAGAGGGCGTTCTCGTCAATGATGCCGCCGCGCGCGCAGTTGATAATACGCACGCCGTTCTTCATTTTGGCAAATTGGTCTTTGCCGATCATGTTCGCAGATTCTTTGGTCTTGGGCAGATGCAGGCTGATGTAATCGGCTTGCGCCAAAAGTTCGTCCAGCGAAACCAATTTCACGCCCGCGATTTCTTTAACATACGGGTCATACGCAATGACGGTCATGCCCAGCGCGGCGGCGCGTTTGGCGACCTCCCTGCCGATGTTGCCGACGCCGATCAGGCCGAGGGTTTTGCCGCCGATCTCATCGCCCTCGAAGGCTTTCTTCTCCCATTTCTCGGCTTTCATCGAAGCGGTGGCTTTGTAAAGCGAACGCGCCAGCATGAACATGTAGCCGATGGTCAATTCAGCGACAGACGCGGATGATGCCAGCGGCGTGTTCATCACGGTGATGCCTTTGGATTTGGCATAGTCGGCGTCAATGGTGTCGAGGCCGACGCCGCCGCGCACAATCACTTTCAGATTTGGACAAGCGTCAATCAACGGCTGCCGCACCTTCGTCCGGGAACGAACGACCATGCCGTCATAGGCGGGCAATACGTTCATCAAATCTTCGGGCGTGATGTCGTCGCGCACATCCACAGTCAATCCCGCGGCGCGCATTTGCTCGATAGCTTCCTTTTCGGTTTTGTCGCAAACAAGAATCTTCATTTAGCTTCTCCTTGGAAATTAATAACAGGGCGCCAACCAACGTGTGGCTGATTCCCTGTTGAAAGTCTGTGAGTTCACAAAGGCATTCTAACAACGGCAAAAACCTTTGTCAACGACATACATCAGCCGCAAAATATGCCGATTGTTCTTGGCGATTTGTCTGACAAGTTGTTATAATGAGTTGAATTGTGAATTCCCGTCAAATTGCTGACGGCCGCGAAAATCAAACCACAGGAGTCAAGTCATGTCCGATCCCAAACGCGTGTATAACTTTAACCCCGGCCCGGCGGCCTTGCCGCTGGAAGTTCTGCAACAGGCTCAGGCCGAAATGCTCGACTACAAAGGCACAGGCATGTCGGTGATGGAAATCAGCCATCGTTCAAAGGAATTCGAAGGCATCATCCAGACCGCCGAAGCGGATCTGCGCGAACTGCTCGGCATTCCAAACAATTACAAAGTCTTGTTTCTGCAAGGCGGCGCGTCGCTGCAATTTGCGATGCTGCCGATGAATCTACGCTCGACCGGTTCTGCGGATTACATCGTGACCGGCACATGGAGCAAGACCGCCATCAAGGAAGCGCAGAAACTTGGCGCGGCGCGCGCCGCGGCCAACACCGAAGCAGACGGATTCAAGAGTCTGCCCGCCAAACTCGATCTCGATCCGAAGGCTGCGTACCTGCACTTTACATCCAACGAGACGATCCACGGCGTGGAATTCTTCAACGAGCCGACTCCGCCCGCGGGCGTTCCATTGGTTTGCGACGCGTCGTCGGACTTCATCAGCCGGCCGATTGACGTTTCCAAATATGCTTTGATCTACGCTGGGGCGCAAAAGAACGCGGGACCTGCGGGCGTGGTCGTCGTGATTGTGCGTGATGACATGCTTGAGCGGACTCCCGCCAACCTGCCCGTGATGCTCGATTACAAGGCCCTGGCCGCCAGCGGATCATTGCACAATACTCCTCCCTGCTGGTCAATCTACATTACCGGACTCGTTTTCAAGTGGGCAAAGCAATTGGGCGGTTTGAGCGAAATCGCAAAACGCAACCGCGCCAAAGCGGATTTGGTTTACAAGGCCATTGACGAGAGCGGCGGCTTCTATCGCGGACACGCAAATAAAGATGCGCGCTCGGTGATGAACATTCCGTTCAGACTTCCGTCCGAAGAATTGGAAGATACTTTTGCAAAGGAAGCCAAGAGCAATGACTTGATCGGACTCAAAGGTCATCGCTCTGTTGGCGGCATGCGCGCTTCGCTGTACAACGCTTTGGATGTCAAAGCCGCAGAAGAACTGTCCAGGTTCATGCGCGAGTTCCAGAAGAAGCACGGGTAGTTTTCACCACAAAGGACACGAAGTACACAAAGTTAGGCTTCGGAAGTTTCGCCGCTCTTTGGCGCTTCCGAAGCCTTTTTAAGGAATTTACTTTATCCATTCAATGACAGTGCCTTGCAAATCTAAAAACGATAAAATGTCACCATTTGCATTAAGGATAGCAGTACTTTCTTTGTAAGGTGACGCACTGGGCTCGACGACATCCGCATAAAAATAAGAGCTGTCGCATCCCCAAATGGGGGCGCTAAACCAATAAATTGTAGATTTTGTCAATTGATTGAGAATACCATTTTGTAGGTTCATTCGAAATAATTGCAGTGAGAAATTTGCGTCAATCCCACTAATCAGCAGGATTTGGTTATCTGGCGATATAGCTACACTCCTGATTTGGGTAACAACATTTTGCGCCTTGCCATCCAAAATCTTTTGAATTGCCCTGGAAGATATATCGTAGAGGTAAACCACAAAGTCTTCCTTTTGTCCCTTTTCCGATGGAGTATAGTATGTAAAAATAATTTTTGAGCCATCCCTACTCCAATCCTGCAATTCAATAAAATAAAGTGGGCGTACTCCTCCTAAAGATTTCTGATCAATCAAAATCTCGATGTTTCTGTTATCGGTATCGATTAGACAAATAGAACTTATGGGGTCACTGGGGGTTGAGCAAGATAGGGCAATTTTCTTTCCATCAGGAGACCATCGCAGTTGCCCGCCAATGCTTCCAATTATGTCTTTATTTAATTGCTTGACACTTCCAGTTTTTACATCTTGCACATATGCATAATTGCCCTGAAAATATGCAAGTTTTGTTCCATCTGGCGATAGCGCCATCATAGGTATAGGCGAAACAATAGTGCGAATCATGACAGGTGAACCACCATCCCAATTCGCGAGGTAAATAGCATCTGGTTTTTCGATCAACACCCTTCCCTTTAGACCAAGGTCCGCTTTGGTTGGGACAACATCTAAGGGAACATTTTCTGATGCAACAGGACTATTATGAGTAATTGGCACAACAGTTGAACTAGGATTCTTCAACATTGCTCCACAAGACGTCAGGGAGAAAGCTAAAAGTAAGAGAATGAATTTTTTCATTGAGCAGAAACTCAGCATACTTGTTATGAAGGATGTGCTATCTTCGCAAAGAATGGAAAGATGGCACATCCTTAAATTCGCGGACCTTACGGGCTTGTTGTGTACTTCATGTCATCCCAATAAACCTTCAATCCCCCGCACCAATAGTATTGCACGCATTGGTTGCCCAAGCGAAGCTCGCCATAACTATTGGGCAGGTAATCAGAAAAACCAAGATATGCCCATGTTCCGTGATTAGCCGATTGATCCACAGTTACAAACCAGTTTTCTCTATTAGTAGGCCACCAATATTGTGCGGCCGCCTCCCCAACATATGGACGATATACGTACCACTGGTAAACATTGGCCTGTGTGTATTCCCAGCGCCATGCAGTTGGATTGGCCGCATCTTGGTACATATATTTGCACGACCCACCATAGCATGAGGAAGTTGATGTTGTGGTAAGCGCACCTGAACCAGACAACCGAGTGAGAGGATCTTCGCTGATATAGTAGGGACCACCAGCTCGCGCGACCAACATAGTCGCCAATGTCACTGCACAAGCGATTACAAGTGAAATTGCTACTCGCTTTATAGTTTTCATTTTAGTTTCTCCTCATTTTAGCTAGGGCTGTCCGTTTGAACGATAACCCGCAGGTACGCTGAACACACTGGCTTCAATTGGCATATCCAGTTGTAACGAGGTGAAAGCTGCATCCACAAACTTTTGACCGTTCTCTTCCCGACTGTATTTCAAGATTATCCCCGTTGATTGATCAATCCAAGCAGTAGCTTGACCGGTCTTGTATTTCAAGTTGACAATCCAAGTATTTCTTCCCAATAGATTGTCTTCTCCCATCAACGTATAAGCTGTGGTTGGATTGCCCTGCGCAAACCATTCAGGATAGATATACTCTTTTATAGGAGCAGGGATTAGTAATGAAAATGGATGCTCATAGACAGTGTCTGTTTTGACTTCAGACAAATTCCTCGGCAACACAGACAAATCGTTAGCAAAGTTGGGCAGGTTGCCTTCAGCATATGTTTTGCTTTGTTTGTCCAAGTCATAGACTTTCGTTCCATTGCTGATCCATATTTCCTGATCATTGAAGCCCGGCTCGTTCTTGTTGTATCCATCTACATAGGCCGAAAGAGGTTGGTATATTGCAAACTGATTGACATATGTTTGCGTTTTTTCTCCTCCGTTCGGATCATACCAAGTGATTTCTGCCTCTCCTTTAGCAGTACTCCACTTGGTATGACTATTCAAAACCAGCGTGAGGATGTCGTCTATCTTGTTCGACGCCCTCGCCGCTTGGGTCTCCATAATCATGCGAGGGACGCCCAGCCCGATAGCCATTACCCCCAACATGATCCCAGCAGTTATTGAAACGAGCAAATCTAATTTCTTCATTAGCATTCTCCTTTCTTGCCGGGATATTAGCAATGTTGTATATACTTTGCTATGGGGAGAGTCACTACTTTGCACATGGGGAAAATCCCTACCCTTATTTTCCAAGCCCCATCGAATCGCTTCTGCACGATTAGCGGCACCAATCTTGCGATAAATATTTGCAACATGTTTCTCTGCAGTCCTTTCAGATATACCTGCCTGCAAAGCGATTTGCTTATTTGACTTTCCTTCAACTAACAGATTAAGTACTTCAATTTCTCGCTTAGACAGCATGTTATTGTTTGAAAGCCAATCTGTCATTGTTTCCTCCAAGGTAATAATCTCTGTTAATCAGTGCGTCAAATGTTTTGTACTGATGATTCCATCTAACCTAACTCCCCGACCGAGGATTATATGCAGAATTATACGCCTGCCGCCTCTCAAAAACAACGCTCCATTACATCAAACTTACAAAATCAAACCCGCCACGCGTAACTTGTTATAATTCCGCCCATGGATTTTTTCTTCCCCGAAGATAATTTACAACGGGCGACGCCCGCAGAGACGCGCATCACCAAATTGACCGCCGAGCCATATCCCGATGGGCAGCGCGTGCGCGTGGATTTGGAAATCACACCGTTCCAAACGCGCCCATACATTGAAGTTATATTGACCGACGCAAACAACGATGAAGTCGCCACAGCCAGCATTGTCGAGCCGATGTCGTGGAAACTCGAATTTACCATGCACCTGCGCGGAGCGAACGCCAATCCGTTCAAGATCGAAGCGAAATTATTCTATCCGGATGGTCCGCAGGCCGAGCCGGTGACGCATACGTTTGAAGTTCCCATTGCAAATTAACAAGAATGTCGTCTTCCCATAAATCTTCAGCGGGATTGAAGCCCCTTCTCAGTTTGCGGAAAAGCCGCAAGGGCTTCCATGTATTGAGGCGGAGACTTTTAGTCCCCGGCCTTTTAATCGTCACCATTCTTGCCTTGACGCTAGCGGGCTGCGTAAAACAAACAACCGATTCCCCTACTTCATCGCCGACGATTGAAACGCCCACGCCGACATTATCGCTTATGGACAGCGCAAAGAATAATAATGTAATGATCCTGTCCATCGAAGAGAATGGGTACGCGCATCTCTTCGCCTATGATCCCGCCACAGCGAAGTTGACCCGCCTCACGTCCGGGGATTGGAACGACATCACACCCGCCTTGAGTCCGGATGAAAGGTTCATTGCCTTCGCGTCGGATCGAAACGGTCATTGGAATCTTTATGAACTCGTCATTCAAACCGGCGAAGTCAAACAATTGACGAACACGCCCGAGTATGATTCGTCGCCGACGTGGTCGCCCGATATGGCATGGATCGCGTACGAAACGTATCTGGACGGTCATCTCCAGATCGCGATTCTTTCGCTCAACAATGCGGGGCAGGACCCGATTGTGTTAACCAGCGGACCTTCATCGAATCATTCACCGGCCTGGTCGCCAAACGGACGCGAAATTGCTTTCGTCTCCGATCAAACCGGCAATGCAGATATCTGGATCGCAGATTTAAATAAAACCGATAACCGCCTCACGGATTTAACCAACACAAAACAAACTGCCGAGACGCACCCGGTATGGAGTCCGGATGGAAACCATCTTGCGTGGGCCGCCTCTTCGACGGATTTTTCATACAACGGCATTTACGTTTGGGATGTTAAAAATCCGGACAAGGCGCCGGTCTGGGTCGGCGATGGAAACTGGCCCGCATGGAATTCGCGCGGCGACGCAATCGTCGCAGCGGTAAACGGGCCGAATCAGACTTTACTGACAGCTTACACATTACAAGGACAGCCTTTGCTCTTACCCACGCCTCTGCCCGGACATTTGGATGGGTTGATCTGGCCCAATCTGACTCTGCCGAATCCGATGCCGTCTGCATATCAACAAGCCGCTCAGCAGACTCCGCCTGCGTTGTCGGAGCCGATCATCACCACCGTCACCGGCGTGCCCGCGCAGCGCTGGTATGTGGTTCCGATACCGAGCGTACAGGCGCCGTATCCAGAATTACATGATCTCGTCAAAGATTCATTCGAAGCCTTGCGTCAACGCGTCATCAAAGAAACCGGCTGGGACGCATTGGCGAGTCTTGAGAACGCGTATGTTCCATTGACCACTGCGCTCGATCCGGGACTCGGTCAGGATTGGCTTTACACCGGACGCGCCTTCGCCATCAATTCGTTGATGGTCAACGCCGGATGGATGGCGGTAGGACGCGAAGACATCGGCGCGCAAACTTATTGGCGGTTGTATCTGCGCACACAAAATCAGGATGGTTCGCAGGGCGCGCCGATTGAAGATCCGCCGTGGAATTTGAATGCGCGCTATGAACTGGACCCGGTAACGTATGAGGCGGGAGGAAAATATGCACCCGTCCCTGCCGGCTACTGGATTGACTTCACGTCCCTGGCCGCGGCGTATGGATGGCAGCGCCTGCCCGCCCTGCCCAACTGGCGCAACTATTATGCAGGGGCGCGCTTTACCGAATTTGTAATGACGGATGGTCTCGATTGGAATTCCGCCATGCTGGAACTATACCCGCCCGAAGCGCTTTATACGGCAACGCCGGTTTTGCCTCCGACTGCTACCCCGACAAATACGCCGATTCCATCCAGCACGCCCGCGCCAACGCGGACTCCGCCCTCGACCGGGACGCCAACACTTTCGCCCACACCATCGAACACACCGACTCCAAGCGATACACCGCCGCCGACAAATACGCCGCCGACGATCATTCCAACTTTCAACCCGTGACGCGAAACTTTTTGTTTATTTTTATTTTATTGGGCGCGATGCTAAGCGGATGCGCGGCCGCATCGAAATCAACGCCGACGCCAGTGATCGCCGGTTTAACGGAAGCCGCCTCCTCGTCGCAGGATGCGGCGGCCACCCCCACCCTTGAGCCGTTTCGATTCGATTTACCTACACCGGGTGCGCCGCCTGTGTCAGGATGGCGTCCGCCATTGTATCCAATTCCATGGGCAGTCTCGCCCTACGATCATTTTTATTTTGCGCGTCCGATTGCCGCAAATGAAGTCAACTGGCCGCTTGCCAATTATCGTTACGGCGGCGTCTTCTTCGGCAATACCGTCCACACCGGTGTTGACATTGACGCGCCGTACGGCACGCCGATACTCGCGGCAGGGCCCGGCACTGTGATTTGGGCTGATTGGGGTCTATTTACAGAATCACCGGGCAATCACGCAGATCCCTATGGTCAGGCGGTCGCGCTTCGGATGGATTTCGGTTATAAGGGCCAACAGCTTTATACGATCTATGCCCACATGAGCAAAATCATCGCGGTGGTTGGTCAGCACGTGAATACCGGCGATGTGCTCGGATTGGTCGGCGCGACAGGCGCGACAACGGGTCCGCATGTACATTTTGAAGTTCGGCTGGGCTACAACTCGTTTTATCGTACTTATAATCCCGAACTATGGATGGCTCCACCCGAAGGCTGGGGCGTCTTGGTTGGAAGCATCACCGACGATCATTTGATGACGCTTCAACAGCTTGAAGTTTATGTGACCAACACAACCACAAATAATACATTGATGGTCAAGACCTACGGTCCCGGCCCGGTCAACCACGATCCATATTACGACGAGAACATGGTGCTTGGCGATTTGCCTGCCGGGCTTTATAAAGTGGTGCTGAACTTTGAAGGCGTCAAACAGGATTGGATGTATATTTATCCGGGTCAGGTGACATACTTCACGTTCCGCGGCTCAAAAGGCTTCAACGTCGCTCCGCCGCCAATACCGAATTTGAATTTTCTTCCAACGTTCACGGCTACGCCTTCGGTCACACCCACACCATAAACGCCCGGTTCATGCGGCGATTCCCCAAAATTCCTATCGCAAGGCTGAAGCCGCCTGCTCAGAGCGTGGAAGGCCGCTTGGCGAAAGCGAACTCGGAGTTGGCTTTCAGCCGACTTGAACGGCCTGAGGCGGACTTGAGTCCCCGCCGA
>JBHORD010000038.1:0-12544 GCA_042408355.1 Anaerolineales bacterium | reverse complement strand
TTTCACGAACAAGTGGTCCGAATGGTCTCCCTCCAAGGAACCCGGCTCACGCGGCTACTAAGCCGAAAAATAAATCAAGAGGCGACAGCGGTGAACCGCTGTCGCCTCGCCGATGAAATTCATAAAGGTTGTACGGCGCGTTCTCTTACGGTATGATTCCCTTATGATCTCAGCGCTTGCTCTGATTGTAGCGGCATTGATTCCATTGGGCTTCCTGTTTGCAGTGAAGTCTTTTGACTTTTATCAAACCGGCAATAAAAAATTCATCATCGCCAGCGGCGTGTGGGGGATTATTGCGTATCTTCTGGCAAGGGAAATCAATCCGGCGCTGATCAACAGCGGCCTCGTCAGTCAGGATACCCTGATCCGTTTTGCGGCGCCGGTGATCGAAGAAGTTCTCAAAGGACTCATCCTCATTTATTTGATTCGCAGTCCCAGTTTCAGGTACTTTCTCGACGGCGCCATTTACGGTTTTGCTTCCGGAATCGGCTTTGCCATTTTCGAAAACTTCGAATACGTGCTTGGACATCCCTCAACGGCGCTGGTTCTTGCAATTTCACGCGTGCTCTCGACCAACCTGATCCACGCGACGGGCAGTGCGTTGATTGGCATCGCCTTGGGATTGGCGCGCTTCGACCGTTCGCGTCTTTCCCGGATTTTGTATTGGGTTGCCGCCCTCGGGCTTGCGATTCTCATCCACAGCGGATTCAACAATATGGTCAACGATGGAGTTGCCCTGCTCTTTGCCTTCGCGGCCGGCCTGGGCGGAGCCGGCGTCATCGCCGCCGCCGCCCGGCGCGGTCTGAAGGAGGAAAAGAATTGGGTCAAAGAGAAAATCAGTGTGACCGAAGGAGTCACATCCCGCGAAGCAAAAGCTGTCCAGCGTCTCCACGATGTGGACGCTTTGCTGGCTCCGCTGGCTGACCGGTTTGGCGCGGATAAAGCCTCACAGTGCGAGAAGTTCCTTTTTATGCAAGCCCAGCTTGCCATCCAGGGCAAGATGCTGGATAAAATGCAAGATGATAAAATGCGCGCCGCGCTTCAAGCGCAAATCAACGAATTGAATGAAAAGATGAACGAAGCCCGCAAAGAAGTCGGCGCGTACTGCATGCTGTATCTGCGCAACATCTTTCCATCCGACGATCCATCCATAATGGCGTTGATGCAAAAACGCATCGCGGACAGCGCCATCGTCAACAAAGGAAAGGCCGCAACCGGCGTTTGGAATATTGAAGATAAATTGAGACCCGGCGCTGCCGCCAATCAAAACAAATGACATGACCGAAAACATTTCAAGCCAGCTCAGAAAATCATTCCTCTTCCGCGGACTCTCCAACGACGCGTTGGACGCGCTCGCCCAAAAGGTCCGCGCGCGAACCGTGCCGGAAGGCAGCGTGCTGATGCGCCGCGGCGACACCGGCGATTCACTGTTCATGATCAGCGAAGGCTGGTTCAAAATCGTCACACAAGACGCCAATGGCGAAGAATTGATCATCAACAAAACCGGCCCCGGCGAAACCATCGGTGAAATGGCGTTGGTGGATGAAGCGCCGCGCTCCGCCACCGTGATCGCCATTTCGGACGCAAAAGTTTTCGAATTGAAAAAGGACGCCTTTCAGGAGATTCTGAACCAGCGTCCCGATGTGGCGCTGGCCTTGATTCGCGGCTTTTCTTCGCGCTTGCGTTTCTCCACCACTTATATTCAAAAAGCAATTGATTGGAGTCAAAAGATCGCCGCCGGCGATTACAGTTTCATCGAAGGCACACAGCAATTTCCCCGCGGCGCGGAAAGCGACGACGACAAAGCCGCAGAACTTCTTTCCGCATTCTTTCAAATGGTGAGAAGCGTCAAGGCGCGTGAAGACGATTTGAAACAACAATTGGAAAGGCTGACGCTCGAAATTGACGAGGCGCGCCGCAAGCAGGAATTCGAAGAGATCACCGGCACCGACTTTTATGCCAACTTGAAAGAGCAGGCCAGGAAATTGCGCGCGCAGCGTATGGCGTCGGAGAACGAAGGATAATCGGAGGCGTTATGGCAGGCGGAAAAATCGTATCCATCCATTCATTTCGCGGCGGGACGGGAAAATCGAACTCAACAGCCAACCTCGCCTCGCAGATCGCGTTGATGGGCAAACGCGTCGGCATTGTGGATACCGACATTCAATCGCCCGGAATCCACGTCTTGTTTGGACTCGACGAGGCCAAAATGGGGAAAACGCTCAACGATTTCCTGCACGGCAAATGCGCCATCAGCGAAGTTGCATTCAATGTGGGCGAAAAAGCCGCCGACGCCGAAGGACGCGCCAAATTGGCGGGCAGGGATTTGTGGCTCTTTCCCTCTTCCATCCGCGGCCGCGAAATCAGCCAGATTTTGCGCGAGGGCTACGACGTCAACCGCTTGAACGAAGGCTTTCAAACCATTTTGAAAGAACTCAAACTCGATTATCTTTTTATTGATACGCATCCCGGCCTCAACGAAGAGACGCTTCTTTCCATCGCCATCTCGGATATTTTGATTATCGTTCTGCGTCCCGACAATCAGGATTTTCAAGGCACGGCCGTCACGGTGGATATCGCCCGCAGTCTTGATGTCCCCAACTTGATTTTGATGGTAAACAAGGCAGTGCCCAAATACGATTTTGCAGACCTCAAGAGTCAGGTCGAAGAGAAATTTCATGCGCCTGTGGCGGGCGTTCTGCCGCTCTCGTTCGATATTGCCGATAACGCCAGCAAGGATATTTTCTCGCTTCGTTATCCAGACCACGATTGGTCGAAAGCATTACGCGGCGTTGCCGAAGCCGTAGCGGCGGTCAAATAGGAGGCCGCGATGAAATGCTGGCATTGCGAAGAACCTGCCCGCGCCGCCTGTTCCTTCTGCGGCCGATTTGTCTGCAAAGATCACGCCAACACCATGTCCACGTTCCTGACGTTATACGTCGGCGCGAACAACACGCCGAAAGGTCTGGCAGTTGCAAATGTCATCTGGTGCGGCGAATGTGAGCCACAGCCCGAGCCAATCTCCATGCCCGAGTTGTACTAAGTGAGGCGCGTATGCCCGGCATATTTGATCGCTTGCAAAAAGAAATCGAAGATAAGCAAAGCCAGGGCGGGATTACTGCGCTCGATTTGGCCGACCTCCCGCCTGCACTGCGCAAGATCATGCGCCTGATGCTGCGGGAATTGCAATTGACTTATCCGCAGTTGACGGAAGCCGTCGCCTCCTTGCCCGACGCAGAGCGGATTCCGCGCAAAGATCTGGATGAGGCGCTCGATGCATTGACCAGCCAAAGCTGGCTCCTTCGAATCGGTCAGGGCGAAAAGGCAATCTACAAAGTCAATCTGCGGCGTAAGTCCGGCAGTACGATTGCGAGCGGAATCTGGAATACGCTGGATTCGAAACTGAAGAAATAAATCCGCAAGGGCACGCGCCTCTGTCGTGCCCCGGCACCTTTACAATTTACTCTTTCGCTGCGAGCAATTCAAAAATGGACATCCCCGCGCTTTTGCCCTTGAGAGCAACAGATCCCAACGGCTTGAGCGCAAAGCGGGAGTGGATTGCGGCTTCAAGTTTTTCACTGACGATGATCTGATCCTTTTGAGCCTTGTTCATCAAGCGCGCAGTGGTGTTGACCGTATCGCCCAGCACATTGAATTCGCGGCGGCCGCGCGGTTCGCCTACCTCAGCTGCAAACGCGGGTCCCTGGTTGATGCCAATCTGACAGGTGACTTCGGGCTGAATGCCTCCCACCGTCGGCGGTTTAATCTCTCGAACGATCTGACGGATGGCAAGCGCCGCTTCCGCAGCGCGCACAGGGTCATTGGTGTGCGCCGTTGGCACGCCGAAATAGATCACAATATCAGAGCCGGACAAGTGATACGTGATTTTCTTGAGGACGCCGCCGCGCGCTTCGACTGCCGCGTTGATCAATGCAAACGCCCGTGAAAAACTGTTCACCACCTTTAATTCCTCGCCGGGCAGGGCGCGATCCACCATTTCGGGCAGACCGATGAAGTTGACAAACATCACGGTCGGTTCTGGAAAATCCGGCGGAATGTGACGTTCAGCGGCGCTTTCAACCAGCAGGTTCAAGACCGGAGCCGGAATGAAACTGGCAAGCGGCTCAATGGACTTTAACATTTCCTCGATCTCGTGAAGCAAGCCTGCCACGCCGCGTTCGAATAAAACATTACTGGCCTGTCGGCGGCGCGGGGTGATTTCGTATTCGCCCAATTGCTCATCGGTCAAGTCATCCACGACGAGCACGTAGCCTTCCCTGTTGGGCTCAAAGCGGAAATCTTCCTTCACGCGTTCAAACGCTTTCAATGAAAGATTGACGCGTTCGTTCATGCCGTTTGATTCGGTCAGCTTGGCTTGCTGAACGGCCGTGCCGAGCAAAACGTGTTCCATACGACGCGGCGTTCCGATATCGGCGGTGAGGAAGCGTCCGGCGTGGATGCCGATGCGCATCTGAAGCTGAAGCATGCCAGCCGGCGTTTCGATTTTGGAGAAATGTTTCATGGCGCGCTGCATTCGCAGTCCGGCGCGAACCGCTTTAAGGGTATCGTCGCGGCGTTCCGTTTCGGGAAAAAAGGCAAACAGAGCGTCGCCGGTAAATTCCATCAAGTCGCCGCCCGATTTGCTGATGATCTCGATCATCTCGGCAAAATATGCGTTGAGGACTTTAAGAAGCGAAGCCGCGCCGGCGCGTCCCTGTGAAGCATTGGCTTCCATCAAACGCGTGAAACCGGCGAGGTCGGTGAACATCAGCGTGCCGCGCTGCCATACATAACGGACTTCGCCCGGGCGCGGCGCGCTCTCGGAAATAAGGCGCGAGGTGTAGTCATGCAAAATTCTTTGCAGAGTACGCAGGTGCTCAAAGACACGCTCGAGCATGGTTGGGGAAGGATCCACCCAAACGGAAGCGTACAAATCGGCAGGCAGTAATGGTCGTAGACGTGTTTCAATGGACGACAAAGGAGATGAAGGCAGCATAAAAAAATTATACTTGAAGTTACAGAATTACCAAATCAATCCAAACCAATTCTCTGAGGAGACGAGATGAAAAACAAATTACTCTTTGTTGTAATCGTTGGCGCTATGCTTTTGATGGCCGCCTGCGGTGCAAAACCTGCAAGCAATAATCAGGCTGCAAGTGCAGTGACTCAATCATCAAATTCTGCAAACGGATCAACGCAAGCCGCGCCTCAAGCCACAGCGGGAAGCAATGCGGCTGCAAACTCCGTGTTCGATCCTGCGCTGGCAACCGATGCAACCGCCAAAGAAGCCATCAGTCATGTGTATGAGGGGCTGGTGAGCATGGAAAACAACCAGCCTGTCGTGAAGCTGGCAATTGACATCACCGCGTCGGAAGACAACCTGGATTATGTGGTCACCCTCCGGCCGGGCGTCACCTTCCACGACGGCACTGCGCTCAACGCGGATGCAGTCGTGACCAATTTCAACCGCTGGTTTGATCCCAAAGATCCGCTCCATGGTTCGGGAGCGTATAGCGCATGGGCAACCGACTTCGGCGGTTTCAAAGGCGAGACAGATTCGAACGGCCAGCCCAAATCTGAATTTGACGGAATCGAAAAACAAAACGAAACGACTGTCATCCTGCATCTCAACAGACCTGACGCCAATTTACTGACCAAGTTGAGCGACCCCGCCTTCTCCATCGTCAGTCCGGCGGCGCTGCGGGCCGCAGGCTTCGGAACGCCAAGCGGAGGGGACGGCGGCACAGGTCCGTACAAGATTGGCGCATGGAACAACTCCGGTTTGACGCTCGAGCCGTATTCCTCGTACTGGGATGCCTCGGCTGTCCCAACCAGCAGTATGACCATAACACTCGGTCCATAAAACGCACGCAACAACAAAAGGGCCGCCCTTTTGGGCTGAAGCCCATCGGCGCGACAAAAAAGAAAGCCCCGCCGGTTATAGAGACAGACACCTTTCCAAAGGTGTCTGTCTTGTTTTCAATTGTATCCTCTCATAGTTGTAAAAGTAAATGTATTCGCGGATCATTTGGCCTGTTTCAGGGTTTGGGCAACCCGCTCAACGGAGTTGGCTGGCTCAAAGACATGCGCCACGATGAAACCATCAGCATTCCTTTTCCTCCGGACATAAAAGCACCTCCTGTGCTAGTTTCTCACAGGAGGTGCTTTCTTTTCGTGTCCACTTTTCGGGGTTCAGTTCACTTTCGGTTGGCGCTAATGCGCCGTCCAATCCGGCTCGCCATTATAGGAGGATGTATTGGTTAGTTGGTCCACTTCATGCGTGGAAACCACCATCTCGTAAAGTTCCATGCCGGTGTTATCGGCACATGCCTGATTTTGCCCCGAAACCGGGCAGGCCTCAAACACAAGCCGCGCATCGTCTGGGGACCAGATCGGATCGCCCTTCAAGGTAACTGTGACAGAAAGACTTTGAACGGTTCCATCTTTTACATTGATCAAATCAATCCCGGATGCTCCGCCGCGCTCCGAACGAACCGCAAGCTGTGTTCCATCCGATGACCAGGCAGGCGCGCCGTTCACCCATTGGCTGTTGGTGAGACAATGCTGATTGCTGCCATCCCTGTTGACCACACAGATATTGGCGATATTCGGCGAGGTGAAGGATCGGTACGCTATCATGCTTCCGTCGGGAGACCAAACCGGGTCTGAGTCTGGAGCTTTTTCATTCGTCAACCGCATCAGGCCGCCTCCATCCGGCTGGATGAGATATAAAGCCGCGTTGACATTGTTGCGGCTGCTCATAAAAACGATGCCGTTCCCCGGCGACCAGGCCGGATTAGTATCTGCAGAGTTATCGTTCGTCAGGCGCGTCAATCCACTGCCGTCCACATTGACCACATAGATTTGCAGAACGCCGGCCTGAAACGATTCAAAAGCAATACGTTTGCCATCCGGCGACCATGCCGGGGATGAATCGCGGGCGGGGTCGTTTGTGAGACGCGTTATCGTTTTCGTAGACGGATCAATCACATAAATATCCGTGTTGTGATTGACCGTGGAGGCGTACGCAATGCGCGTGCCGTCCGGAGACCAACGCGGCGACTCCTCCTCCGAATCACCTGTGGTCAGCTGATGCAAATCGCTTCCGTCTGCATTCATCAAATAAAGTTTCTTCCTGCCGCTTGCCGCCGAAACAAATACGATATGTCCGGTGGCCGGAGGAGGCGGCGCAACAGCCGTTGGCACATTGGTTGGAGGATACTTCTTATTCTTGGCGCCCGAATCCAATGGCGATACACCCGCCGCGCCCGAAAGACCCGATGGGACAGCGCCGCACGAGGTAAGGAGCATGCTGGTAATGATCAGGATAAACAGACCGCGCCAAACGTTCGATTTGAAATTTTTCATTGATCTCCGCCGAATTGATGTGTTGAATCAAAATCGGCGTTGTCATTATAAACTTTCGACAATGCCGATTGACTTCCAGATTTGATAGTTACGAGACGAAATCGTCCATCACCTAATTAGTCGCGCGAATTGCCAATAAAGGGTCTCCCCCATTATGCCCAAAAGGGTCATTTGTCTGTCCGGTCGGAACGCAACCGGCGGGCTTTTTCCTGCAAATCTTTGAAATACACAGTATCCGTAATTTCTGCAACCTGGGATGCGCGCTTTTTTTCGTCTATCTCGATACGCAATTTGGCAATCTCCTCGCGCAGTCTTTCTTCGCGGATATAACCGTCGAGCGCCGCGGAAGCCAAAAGGACCAACGCATCCAGCACATCGTCGGGGCCGAACGGTATGATCTGGCCGGTGACCGCGTCCCTGGCATTGATCAACTGCAAGACTCCGATCACCTGCTTTTCTTTTCCTTCCAGCGGAATCGTCAAAAAAGATTTGGATCGGTAACCCGTAATTTTATCGAATGCTTTTGTGCCTGAAAAATCGAAGCCGGCGCTGGTTTCGTAAGCATCGCCAACAGCCACTTTTTGACGCGTCAACGCCGCGTAGGTCGCGATGTTGGAACGATTCTCTGAACCGTCTTCATTGTATAACGGCAAAGGCTGAAATGAGATTTCGTTTCCGCTTGTGCCGCCCATGCTGATGTTCAAAGACAGGTTGCGGACGATCACAAAATGCAGTAGATTATTTTCCACTAAATATAGCGTGCCCGCATCGGCGCCGGTCACGTTCTGCGCTTCGACCACAAGCGACTCCAGCAGGCGGTTGAAATCCTTCTCCGCTGAAAGCGCCACGCCTGCAGGAATCACTTTTTGCAAGAGCCGCAGTTGACGATAGCGAAGAGCGACTCCGCGGCCCATTGCGTCAATCACGCGCGCCAGCTGACCCACATCGTCCAGCCGATTCGCAAGGTCCGCCAACAGAGCAGGATTGTATTCTCCCTGCTCGATAGCGTTAACAACCTGCATGATGCGCTTCAATAAAACTTGCTCTTTGGATGTTGAATCTGCCATGCGTTTCCGCCGGTTATTTTATCATCGGATAATTGAATTAGAGATATCCAGCAGAAAAATCCGAGAGCGTTCTCAGCCAGGAGTATCCGCATATAAGGAAAATCCCCGCCCTGAAGGCAGGGATCGTCCACTATTACTTTTTATCCGGCGGCTGTTCTTTGAAGCGGCTCCGCATATCCTGCACTTTCGATTGCAAGTCCTGGAAGAAATCGCTGTCCACAATTTCCCGCACTTGCGATTCGAGTTTGGTGTGATCAATCATGATCTCCAATTGGGCCACACGGGCACGCAGGGATTTTTCGCGTTCCGCCACTTTCTCGACCATCGAATGGAAGACGCTGGTCAAAGTGTTAATCTCGTCACGGAAGGTTGCGCTTCTATCCACTTGCGACCATTCCTGATCGTATTTTCCTTCGCCGATCTCCTTTGCTATCCCCGCCAGCGACAAGATCGGGCGCGTCAGCAAACCGGAAAGCCAGTAAACCAGAAGGAAGATCAGCGCATAACTGGCGATGAAGGCGATGGCGCCGCTGAGCAAAATTTCACTGCGCACCTGATCCACATAATTGGCAGAAATATCCACGCCAATCGCGCCGACCAGTTTCCCATTACTGTCGGCGATGGGCTCATAGGTTGTGATCCAACTGCCAAAACTGTCGGTATACGGTGTCCACGCATCCACGCGCTGGGTGAGGCCATTGTAGATCTGCGAACTCTTGGATGTGTATCGCTCGCAGAATCGAAAGCCGCCGCGCGGATTGCGGAAATATCCCGTACTTCCAATGGCGATGATCTCGCCAGGATTGATGCCTTTCACGTATGTGTATAAACGCGTGTTCGGCGAAACCTCCTGCACTTCATGCAGCCAGTTCTCATGCGCAATATACAGCGGATCGTTCTCCGGATAATACCCGTTCTGAGATGAAGGCGCGTTGGCGGGCGGCGGACATTGGGGGTTATTGGCGCTTTCCTGCTGATACAACTTCACAAAGCCTTCCACATCCATACCCTTGATCGCCCCGCTGATGGTATTCTGCAAATTATCCGTAATGGTCTGGAATACCCGCGCGGTCGTGTATTGATAGAACCAGTAATAACTTGCCACAAAGACCGGCGTAAAAATAAGAATAAAGCCCAACCAAATCTTGACGCGCAGGCTGAGATAACGCCTTCCTCCTTTTGCTAGCGCAGAATCCATTCCGTCCTCCTGATCAAAACTGGGATTGAGTTAAGCACCGCCTGCACCTGCGGATGATCCATAGGCAGGCCATAATGATCCACAAGAAACGCCATCGCAAAATCGGCAATCAATTCACCGGTATAAAACAACACGCCCGATTCCGGATTCGGCAGAAGACCCAGAAACATCGGCGAAAAACGAGCAAGCGCAATTTCATCAGCGCGCGTCTGACCAGCGCGTTCGGGCGGAAAGATCGCCTCCTTGTAATGCACCGGCAGTTCAAGGATGCCGTACTCCTTATAACGTTTCATCAGCCGGACGGACTCAACTTCATTGACCATGCCCAGCACTGGCTTGTCGCCGAAGCGTTTCGCATCCCGTATGACCTGATCGAGACAGGCATAAATCAAAAACCGTGAAAGCCTTTGCCCTTCGATCATCACTTCCCGATATGAAGGATCAATGGCCAGCGCATGGGCCAGCCCGCAATGCCGATGCCGAACATACCGAAACGTGCGGATGCCGGCCGGCTTGCCGTCCACTTCGACCAGCCAGTAATGGACGATATGCCCCGGGCGATGCTCCTCGCCAAACTCTGCGCGCCGCTTCATGCGCGGGACGTAATGCGCATATTGTGGAAACAGGCCGGCATACAATTCGAGCATCGCGTTCACCCGTCCCGCATCTCCCGAACCGATCAATTCCCAGATGGCCGCCGGGCCATCGCGCGTCACCAGGCGTGCAGACATTATTTCTCCGGTTCCGAAAAATCGAGTTTATCGAGCACGCCCGACGAGCCGCGCGTGCGGCGCTTCAATTGCCAGTTGAGCAGACTTTGATCGTACGTTTTTCTGACGCGGAAAGCAGACCACACCGCGAGAAGCGCCAGCGCAATTCCCAGGCCGAGATAAAACAAACCATACACATCCCGTTTCAATCCCAGCCCCAGACCCGCTGCGATAATTCCGAATGTGACCAAACTGCCGATAATCGTCCCAAGCGACGGAAGATAGCTGTCAATGAACATGCTGACGCGCCCGCGTTTTTCATTGGGAACCAATGCCTGAAACGCCTTGCGATTTGACGAATCAACTGTATCGTACGAAACGCGCGCGAGGCCTTGCGCCGCCGCGCTGCTCAAATAACCCGGCACAAGGAAATTCAAAACCGTGCCAGCCAGCATCACCAACGGTTGAATGAGAAAACTATTCTTGAGACTCAACTTCTCGATCACGCGTCCGGTCAACGTCTGCAGAGCGATCGAGCCGATGGCAATCAGCAGGTTATATTCCGCGTAAAAAGCCTGGAAGCCGTTCCCGAGGTCGAGGTGGGCGTCCGAAAGGGCGTCGTAGAGGAGAATGGTCATCACGGCGCCCGCCGCCAGCATTCCCAATGCCTGATACGCAAACGCCGGCACGGTCTTGATAAAATCCCAGCCTTCGTTAAGCGACTCTTTCATTGAAACCGCGCCGCGTGTGGCGCTGACAATACGCACTTTGCGGAGCCCAAGATAGGCCGCGCCGAAACCGGCAAAGAAAATAACGGCGTTGAGATAAAGTAATTTGACCGCGCCGAAATGCACGCTGGCATCCAGCCCGGCAACGCCCAAACCGACAATCGTTCCGATGAATGCAAACGTGCCGATCACAGGCAAAAGTCTGCGCCCCGCAGCGGGATCGAAAATATCATTGACCAGAATCCAGAAGACGACGGGAAAAAACCGCCACTGCTGATCGTTGAGAAGATAGATCAATGTATAAGCAATGGACAACGGGAACGATTTGAAAAGAAACGCCAGCGGTAAAACGGCATAAAGCCCGGCGAAGATCAATAAAACGATCATCATCAATTTGACGCGGTCGAAGCGGTCAATCACCAGCGATTGCAAGCCCGTGGCAAGGATGAGCAAGACCATATCCACCGCCCAGACCAGCAAGATATATTGATCCCTGACTTGACTCAAAAAACCGCTGACCGAGATGACCTTGGTGATCCCCATCGCGGCATAATTAACGAACAAAATAATGCCTAGCGCAAAAACCAGGCTGAACTCGCCCGGTTTAAATCGAAAAAATTGTGAAAGTCTCTCCTGCATCCGATTTTCTCTGCGTTGGTTTAAATTGTGAAGGCGATTATATGCTAAATCCGGACAAAAAAGCTTTCAATTCCGATATATTTTTGCATAACAGGTTTACAAATCAGTTTGCGTCTTATAGTTTGTTGCCAATTACGGCGTTAACGGGCCGCCGTAAAAGATAAATGACATTCTGCGTTTTGCGCCAAGCATTTTGAAGTGACGCGCCGCTTTCCGAAGTTTATAATCGTCTCGTGTTTTCAAACATTTTCAAGAGCAATACGCCGCGCAAGTATCGGGCAAATTTCATCCATCTCTATTTCGACATTGGCTGGTTTGGAGTTTTAAGCGGTTCAGCCGTTAATTTTCTGAACATCTACGCCGCCCGCCTCGGCGCAACCGCGACCGAGATCGGTTTATTGAGCGCGGTCGGAGCGGTCGTCAGCCTGACTCTGGCGATTCCCTCCGGGCATTGGATCGCGCGCCGCCCCATCGGCAAGGCTGTCTTCTGGTCTTCGGTTCTTTATCGCATCGGCTTTCTGCTGTGGATTCCCCTGCCGTGGATTTTTGGAAACCGCGCCCAGGTCTGGGCGCTGATCGTGCTGGCGTTTTTGATGGCGATTCCGCTGACGCCGCTGTCGGTCGGATTCAATGCGTTGTTTGCCGCCGCCGTCCCGGAGGAATACCGCGCCCACGTGGCGGGCTTTCGCAATGTGGTTCTCTCGGTCACATACATTTTGTCCTCATTGGTGAGCGGTTACCTGCTCGACCGTTTTCCTTTTCCGGGCGGTTATCAAATTGTTTTTGGAATGGGATTCTTCGGCGCGGCGATGAGCAGTCTGCATCTCTATTTCG
>JBHORD010000037.1:0-7696 GCA_042408355.1 Anaerolineales bacterium | reverse complement strand
CCGGCTCGAAGATCACGCCTGAACCCTCTGTTCGTTATCTGACGGTTAAATACAGCGATATTTACAGGCTGTAACTCGCGGCTTGCAAAGTTCGATGAGTCCAACAAGTCTGACGATGAATCAATAGACTTGTTGGACTTTTTAAACCGGCGAGACTCATCAGACCTTTTATGTTTCAAAAATTCGTTTTCCTCGCTTCGTTCGCGGGACTTTTGGCCGGCTGTGCGCTGCCCTCCGCCTCTGCCGCGCCCACGCCTTATCCTGCCGAATATTTACCGACGGTGATTTATCTGACTGCCGAGTCAATCAACGCGACCAAAGCCGCGGGCATCACTCCCACCATTTCGCCGACCGATACGCCGACGCCGATTCCGGTCACGCCCAGCCCGACTGTCGCCCCAACATTGGGACCGGGATTTCAATTATCCGCGATTCAAATCAATAAACCGGGGCCGATGTCCAAAATCGCCTCGCCGCTGGAATTGAGTGTGATTGCGTACCCGGGCAAAAGCAACAAAGTCCAGTTCGATCTTTACGGTGAAGACGGCCGTTTACTTGGCAGAACCATTCAATTTGCCCCGCCTCATCCGCTCGGCGACTATTTGTTTGTAAAAATCCCGTTTGAAATCCGCGCCGCCGCCGAACTGGGGCTGATTCAGGTCAGCACCAAAGACAATCTTGGGAACATCCAGTCTCTGGTCTCTTTGCGCGTGTTGTTGATTTCGAACGGCGACAGCATCATCAACCCCGCCGGCAACGCCGTTTACGAGCGCGTGGCCCTCAACGATCTTCCCGATGGTTCTGTCGTATCCGGCGGCGTGCTTTCGCTTCACGGAGAATTTTTGCCGTACAACACTCAGCAGGTTGTTTTCGAATTGATCTCGAGCGATAACAAAAGCCTGGGACTGCGCGTGATGAACTTTCCAGGCCTTGATATGCAAAATTTTTCGACCACGATTCCATATAAAGTTGACTCGCCAACGCAAGCGCGGCTCTTCATCCGTCAGGCTGACGATTTACTGAGCAGCCCGGCGTACGTTTACAGCGAGATGCTTACCTTGAATCCATAGCATCCCAAAATGAAATTTCATCTTGTTCGCTCACCTTACGCAGTGGGGTGAGATTTTGCATTTTTCCGAATTGTTCTAACAATCCAGAGATGGGGTTGTGTGCCGCGGCACATCGTCCCCGCATATTTGGAGCGCGCCTTCAGGGCATTCTGCGTAAAAATCTTCATTGATGCAAATTCATCAAGCGGTTCACAGCGCGGATGGATTACGGCCCCTTGACCAGAAAATTGCTGAAGAGCGTATCAATGCCCGCCTCGCCGCTCGAGCCGGTGCGGACGATCACGCCCGCCCCGCCTTTGGTGTAATCTGAATCTTCAACTTGAAGCAGGGGCTGTCCGTTCAAGATCAATGTCAACGTATTGCCGTCGCACACGCCTGCGATGTGATTGACCTCGCCCTGATTAACGGTATTGGGACTCAGCGCGCCTTCATCCAGCGAAGTTGCATTGCCGCTGGCGTCATATTTGTAAATGCCATACTCGCCGTTCTGATCGAATTCAAAAGTGTACATACCGCCGTCCTGAGATGCGCGGCAGGCGACGCCGATCAGCCCGTCGCTTGGGCCGGCCGTTTCCTGCGCGTCCACCTCGACGCTCACATCCGTAAAGTTATCAGTGTTCGCGTTCCACACAACCTGACCGCCGTCCGCTTTGTTGATCAAAATGTGATACTTTCCGCTTTTGTATTCGAGCGTGTAATCGGCGCCGTGCGAGGTATCCCAGCCGCTGTTAGTTTTGGTAAAGTTATCTTTGAAAAGAACTTTTGCAAATGGAACCGGCGTATCAATCGGCTGGGGCGTAAAAGTTGGCGCAAGCGTGGGAGGAGCAATGGTCGGTGCGCTTGCCGCTGGGGCCTCTGTGGAAAACGCCGTCTTGACAGCCGAATTGACATTTGAAAAAACATAGAACAGGATTCCGCCCACCACTCCCAGGATCACGCATGTTAATGCCACAGGCAGAATCACGCTGACCGCCGTCACACCGGCTGTTACCTTTCCGACCGTTTCGATGGTTTGCATGGCTTTGTCGGTGCCGTCGAATGTTTGTCCAACGTAATTGAATTCTACCGGCGGAGGCGGCGCCGGTTGATCGCGTAATTCCTCCGGCACAATGACTGTATTGCCGCAATACTGGCACTTGACCTCTTTCTCCGCGCCGGATGTCAACACCGGCGACCCGCAACTGGGACATTGAAAAGTTTTCGCCTCGCTCATGGCATTCTCCTCTGGTTGTTTGATGCCCGAATCTATCACAAGTAACTTTGGGGGGGAATGCCCCATTTGGCGCATGCTATAATCGGCGGGTAATGTCTGCACCGATTTATTTTGACTATGCCGCGACCACGCCGGTTGATCCCCGCGTACTGGACGCGATGATGCCCTATTTTTCCGCCTCTTTCGGGAACCCGTCGTCGGTTCACCGTTATGGACAGCAGGCGGAGGCCGCCCTTGAGTCCGCGCGTGAGACGGCCGCGTCCGTGTTGAATTGCCGCCCCGATGAAATTATCTTCACCTCCTGCGGCTCTGAATCGGACAACCTGGCTTTGCGCGGCGCGGCACTGGCGATGCGTGAGAAGACCGGCGCGAACTGGATTCTGACCTCAAAGGCCGAGCATCACGCCGTCAGTAAGACTGCCGAACAGCTCGAAAAATATTATGGCTTTCAGGTTGAGTGGCTGGATGTGGATGAGCATGGAATGGTCGCGCCGGAGGTCGTTGAAAAAGCCATTTGCGATCAAACCGCGCTGGTCTCAGTGATGTATGCCAACAACGAAATCGGCACGATCAATCCGATTCGCGAGATCGCTGAAGTTTGTCGCCGACATGGTGTTCTATTTCATACTGACGCCGTGCAGGCCGCCGCGTATCTGCCGGTTGATGTTGGAGCCCTGGGCGTGGATTTGATGTCGCTAGGCGGACACAAGTTTTACGGTCCGAAAGGAGTCGGCGCGTTGTACGTTCGCAAAGGAACGCGTTTGATTCCATCCCAAACCGGCGGCGGACAGGAAAACGATCTGCGTGCCGGGACGCAGAATGTGCCGTACATCGTCGGCTTTGCAGAAGCGTTGCGTCTTGCAAGTGAAGAACGCGGACAACGCGCCGCGCACGTCAGGCCCTTGCGCGATCGAATCATCGGCGGCGCTTTGGAAACGATCCCCGATTCAAAATTGACGGGTCATTCGGAATCGCGGCTTCCGAATCACGCTTCATTCGTCTTCAAAAATGTGGATGGCAATCTTTTATTGCAGTTGCTCGACGCGGCAGGCTTTGCCTGCTCATCCGGTTCCGCCTGCAAAACGGGCAACCCTGAACCGTCGGAAGTCATTACCTCGCTTGGCTTTTCGCGCGATTGGGCGCTCGGTTCTTTGCGCGTGACTCTTGGCAAAGACTCCACGCCTGAACAGGTTGATTCGTTTTTGAAAACCCTGCCATCTCTGGTGGAAAAAGCGAGAAAGCTGGCCATGGATAAACGCGGATGAATAACTGTCTGCGTTTATCTGTGTTCATCTGTGGCTGAATTAATGATCAAAGTTGTTGTTGCCATGTCGGGAGGCGTGGATTCCTCCGTTGCCGCGGCTCTGCTCAAACAGCAGGGCTATGACGTCGTTGGCATGATGCTGAGATTATGGTCCGAGCCGGGGAAGGAAGAATCCAACCGCTGTTGCACGCCGGATTCGATGGCGCTGGCGCGCCGCGTGGCGGCAAAACTCGATATTCCATTTTATGTGGTGGATGCAAAAGAAGTTTTTCGCAACACGGTCGTGAATTATTTTCTCGACGGTTACGCGCGCGGCGAAACGCCCAACCCGTGTTTGATCTGCAACCGCCAAATCCGCTGGACGTTTTTGCTCGATCACGCGCTGGCTCTGGGCGCGGATTTCATGGCGACGGGACATTATGTAAGGTTGAGGAACGAGGGCGGAAGGATGAAGTTACTGCGCGCCGTGGATAGAAACAAAGATCAATCGTATGTTTTGCATGTTTTGAATCAGGAAAAATTATCGAGGGCGTTGTTTCCAATCGGCGATTACACCAAGCCGGAGATTCGCCAGATCGCCGAATCGTTTGGATTGCCGACCGCCTCGCGCCATGACAGCCAGGATTTGTGTTTTCTGGCAGGCGACGATTATCGCAATTTTCTCAAACGTCAGGCGGCGGATATGCTGAAGCCGGGAAGGATCATCCGCCGCAATGGGGAAGTGATTGGCGAACATAGCGGGCTGGCGAATTACACCATCGGTCAACGTAAGGGCCTGGGCGCGGGTTCGCCCGTTCCGCTTTATGTGCTGGGCAAGGATGCCGCGGCGAATACGTTGATCGTTGGCACGCAGGATGAACTGGGGTCGAATCAACTCGCGGCGCGTGACGTCAACTGGATCGCGGGCGAAGCGCCCCAAGAGTCGTTCCGCGCCGAAGTCAAGATTCGCTACACCGCAAAAGAAGCTTTAGCGGAGGTGACGCCGCGGAACAATGGCCAGGCTGAAGTCCGGTTTGATGCGCCCCAGCGCGATATCACCGCCGGGCAGGCCGCAGTTTTTTATCAAGGGGATGTGATGCTGGGCGGCGGCATCATCCGGTAAGTTATAATCGTCCAGCGGGCTGGGCCTTCTTCATGACCATTCCATCCATTGTTTTTGGTTCGGTGGTTGCCGTGTTGATCGGCGCGTTGTTTCATCTCTTGCGCGGCGGCGGCTTCGGACGTCTCGTTTTGTATTTATTGCTTAGCCTCGCCGGTTTCTTTGCCGGGCATTGGGTTGGAAATTGGCGCGGTTGGATTTTGTTCCCGGTTGGTCCGCTCGATCTGGGCATGGCGATCGTCGGCAGTCTTGTCTTTTTAGCCGTCGGGGATTGGTTAAGCCTCGTTAACGCGCGCCGCCCCGCGGGTCCGGACGATGCGGTATAATTCGGCGCTTGTTGTTTGAACTGGAAGGAAAAAATGAATTTTGCCAAATTTCTGATTGATGTTTTTCTTCATCTCGATACGCATCTGAGCGCCATCATCACGCAGTATGGCGCGTGGACGTACGGCTTGATGTTCTTCGTCATCTTCATGGAAACGGGGTTTGTCGTCACGCCGTTCCTGCCCGGCGATTCGCTGATCTTTGCGGCGGGGACGTTTGCCGCGCTCGGCTCGCTCAACGTCTGGCTGCTTTTCGTTTTGCTGGCCACAGCCGCCGTGCTGGGCGATACTGCCAATTATTGGATCGGTCATTATCTGGGCGACCGCGCCTATAACATCAAGTGGATCAAAAAGGAATATCTCGACCGCACGCACGCGTTCTTCGAGAAGCATGGCGGCAAGACGATTTTTCTGGCGCGCTTCGTTCCCATCGTGCGCACGTTCGCTCCGTTCGTGGCGGGCATCGGGCGGATGTCGTATGGCTATTTTATTTCCTACAATGTGTTTGGCGGCATCACGTGGGTGGCGTTGTTTACCTTCGCCGGTTATTTCTTCGGCAACATCCCGTTCATTCGCGATCATTTCTCGATGGTGATCATCGCCATCATTTTGATTTCGCTCGTCCCGATGGGCTTTGAAGCGTGGCGAAGCCGCCGCGAGTCGAAATCGAAACAGGCCAAACAAGCCGAGGCTTGAAATGACGAGACGCCGCGAGGCGTCTCTTTTCTTTATGAAACGTTGGGCGATCTTCTTTGGGCTTTTTCTCGTCGCCATCGTCATCCTTGCTGACGAAGGCCGTCTCGGTTTTCTGCACGCGCTGTACGACTTTCCTTATGGCGACAAGGCTGGACATTTCGTTTTGTTTGGATTGTTGAGTCTGGTCGTGAATTTGAGCGTCTTCGAGGCGCGTCCTGCCTCGGACTTCAAGCGGCTCGCCGTTATCACAAGTTTGATCCTTGCCCTGCTAATTGGTCTCGAAGAACTCTCGCAAATCTGGTTTCCCGCGCGCACATTCGATTTGCTTGATTTGGCCGCCAGTTATCTTGGCGTGGCGTTTTTCGCGTGTCTGGCGGTTCGTTTAAAGTAGGGACACGACCGATACGTCGTGTCCCTGCCTGTGCGATTACGGATACACCCGTTTGATGGTTCGCGGAAACGGGATTGCCTCGCGCACGTGTTCGATGCCGCACAGCCAGGCAGTGACGCGTTCCACGCCCATGCCGAATCCCGAATGGGGGACGGAACCGTATTTCCGCAATTCGAGATACCACTTGAACGCGGCTTCTGGAAGTTTCTGTTCATGAATGCGCTTCAATAACAAATCGTGATCGCTGATGCGTTCCGAGCCGCCGCAGATTTCGCCGTAGCCTTCCGGCGCGAGCAAATCCACCGACTTGCACACTTCCGGGCGGCCCGGCCACGGCTCCATGTAAAACGCTTTGACGACGGTGGGATAGCCGTAAACGAAAACCGGTTTATCGAATTGTTGAGTGATGGCCGTTTCGTGCGGCGCGCCAAAATCAATGCCCCAATCGAATTTAAGTAATTCCTTCTTTTCGGGATCGGTTTCTTTTTCGCGCAGTTCATGGATCATTTTTGCCGCGTCGTCGTACGAAATGCGCGGGAACGGCGCTTTGATGTTTTCGAGTCTGGACAGATCGCGTCCGAGTGAAATTAACTCCGGCTTGCGGTCGCGAAGCACGCGCTGAACAATGTGCGTGACCATCTGTTCTTCGATTTCCATCAAACCGTCTAAATCGCAAAAAGCCATTTCCGGCTCGAGCATCCAGAACTCGGTGAGATGCCGGCGCGTCTTCGATTTTTCGGCGCGGAAGGTCGGGCCGAAGCAATAGACTTTTCCAAACGCAAAGATGTTGGCTTCGTTGTACAGTTGACCGGTCTGAGCGAGATAGGCTTTGCCCTCATCGAAGTATTCGGTTTCAAAAAGGGTGGTCGTACCTTCCGCCGCGGCGGGGGTCAGGATCGGCGTGCTCATTTCGAGGAATCCGTTTGTGTCGAGCCATTCGCGCGTGGCGGCCATGACCGTTGCGCGCACGCGCAGAATCGCCCATTGACTTTGCATCCGAATCCACAAGTGACGGTTGTCGAGCGCAAAGTCCACGCCGTGATCCTTGAGCGACATCGGATAATCCGCCTCGGCGGTTTGCACGATCTCGATTTGCTTCACGCCGATTTCGTATCCGCCGGGAACGCCGGGAGCGCGTTTGTCGGCGCGGACGGGCCCGGTGATGATTACTGCTGACTCTTGCGGCAGTCTCATCACTTGATCGAAAAGTTTCTCGTCAAGATCGCCTTTGAATGCCACGCATTGAACAAAGCCGTACCCGTCGCGCACGAGCAAAAAAACCAGTTTGCCTTTGTCGGTGCGGTTGTAAACCCAGCCTTGAATGGTGACTTCTTGCCCTTCGTATTTTGAAATTTCGTCCACACGAATGACTTCTGGCATAATGTTGCTCCTCAATGTTCGGTGTTCGGTATTCGGTATCCGATGGTCGAATCCTCGAATATCGCTAATCGCTGATCCTGATGTGTAATTCCTTCAACTGTTTTGGTTCCACGCTTGACGGCGCGTCTGCCATCACATCGCGCCCGGCGGAATTCTTTGGGAAGGCAATCACCTCGCGGATGTTGGGTTCGTCTGCCAACAGCATCACGAGCCGGTCAATGCCCGGCGCCATTCCGCCGTGGGGCGGCGCGCCATATTCG
>JBHORD010000025.1:0-12263 GCA_042408355.1 Anaerolineales bacterium | reverse complement strand
CTCGTTTCTGAGTAGTGATTCTACTCTAAGCAGTCTGTCCAGTTTTATGGGTCCACTACAATCCGTTCAACGAACGTAATGCGGAATGGCACAATTCTCTTTGCAGAGATATTTCGTCTTGTGTATATTTTCGATCGTCGCAAGCGATTAAACCACTCAAGACTTCCGTGATCGAACCGCGGGCGATGTAATAAAAACGGAGACTATCCAAATAATGATAACGGCCATATCCTTCGGCAATATTTAAAACAATGCTGGCCGCGGCGCGGCGCAATTGATCAGCAAGGTTGTATTTTTCTTCTGCGGGAAGAAGGCCGGCCACGCGATATGCTTCTCGGAATACCTTTCTGCCCAATTGATAGCATTCCAAATCTTCAAAACCGCGCAATTCCTTTTCGATCACAACCAACCTCCTTCCACCAATCTACCAACTCCCAATCTACCAACTCCCAATTTACCAACTCCCAATTTACCAATCTACCGACTTCTCATACTTCCACTTGACCAACATTCCGCCTGCAACTTCTTTGAAAACTGTTTTATCGTGAGCGGTGAAAAGTCTCTGCCAGTTACCGGCCTGACCTTTGGGCAGAAACGAAGAAATATCGCCGTTTCGTTGCGACTGCCACTCTTCATCGGGATTGGAAGACATTTCCGCTTTAATTTCTTTTTCAAGGGATTTGCTGATCTTTTTCGCGCCCAGAAATTTCCACAACCTGCTCATTTCCTCGAATGGCATCGAAAGCAAATCTTCATATCGAATCGTAAAATAATTTTCGCCAAATAATCGTTTACCTTCCTCTTCGATTTCCTGCAGATTTGTTGCCCAGCCTTTTGCCACGCGCCGGATAAATGTTTCGGTGAAGATCGAACGTGAGCCGTTCGTGAATTGATTTGGGCCTTTACGAAGTTCCTCGATGATGCGTTTATCTTCGGCTGTCAGAAACTTCGACTCTTCCACGAAATTCCGAAAGCGCTCCGAGATCAACACATCGCGTCCGTCGCGGACGATGTAGACCAGTTTCGCGTCGGGGTAGACGGCGTGCATATCGCGCACGGCCTGCCCGTGAATCGTGGACGAGGGGCTTTTATCGCCGACGATCATCTTGCCTTCACGCGCCGCTTCGCGTTCCAGGATGAAATCCGCCGAAGCGCGCAGAACGAGCGGCGACAGATCGCGTCCGTGATTCCAGCGGTTGGATTTGCGCGTCAGCCATTCTTCGATTTCCGCTGTATCAACCAACGACTTCAACAACGGACGGCGCGTAAAGAAGTGCGCCTGATAATTGCAGTGGACTTCGGGATGCAAACGCGTGAGCCGCATGAGAAGCGTCGTTCCCGAGCGCGCATGACCAAAGATGAAAAACTTCTCACGCGGAAAGAATTGCCTGATCTCCGCCACTTCTTCGGGTGTGATAGCAGGAATTGGGTTGCGTTTCTTTTTATTTGGCTCGCCTTTGAGCAGGAGGCGGGCGGCGGAACGAATTCGATTGAGGGTTTCCATATTTCTCTAATTTACCACGAAGGTCACAAAGAACGCCAAGGATTTTCGCCGCGCAACATGCGGAGATTTTATCGTTCCGCTTTACAAACGCGGCGGTCTTAGCGGTCCAACTTCTCCAGGACTTTCAAAATGAACTCTGCCGTCCGTCTGCCAGATGTTCCATCGGTGAAGGTGATTTCATCTTCGACGAATTTCCGCCTCTGCGCCGCGTCGAGAGCGGGGTTCGTTAAATAGAGATTGATCGCCTCCCGAAGTTGCTCCTCGTTCTCCGCCACGCGGCCGGCCCCTGCCTCGCGGAATCTTTTGTGCGTGGGCCAGTTGCCGATCTTTTTCAGCGACAGCGAAAATTTATTTTTCTTGTTCCAACCGCCGGGAGTATCGATCGTTGCGGCGATCATCGGCGTATCGTGAACGGCTGTCTCGACCAGCATCGTCGAATAAACAGTCACCACCACATCCGAATACGCCATCATCGAAGACTTCTCGTCCATGTCTTCGCCGCCGTAATAACCGAGCGAGCCGCCCAGCGCAACGGGTTGAACGACATGCACATGCGGATATTTTTTCTCCAAATCGAATATGCGCTGACGTTCTTCGGCAAAAATCTTCGGCTTATCCTGAAAATGACTCGGATGCAAACGGATCAACAACTGTGAAGGCTGCGTCAAAGAATCGGACGAGACCAATTTTGCCAGCGCTTCAATGTTCGGAAAGTTCGGCGCAAAGTGGACAAAGCTGCTGGCGTAGGAAATCAACTTTCGCTGCGGGTCGAGCCTGTGCAGTTTGAAATATTCGTCGCGCGGCATGAGCCATTGCCTGCGGAAGTATCCATCATAGGATGGAATGCCGCCGATGTGGACGCGTTCGGGATTCCAATCGGAGCCGTAGACCAATTCGTCTTTCTGCAATTGCGACCAGCAGGTTGCATAATCTATCGTTGCGCCGGGGATGGAGTAACTCGATGGATTGTCCCAGCCAACAATCGCAGCCATGGTCGGGATGCCGCGGGCGTGGGCTTCGCGCAAAAGATAACGGTCAAGCCGCCAGCCTGCCGTCGAAGCGATGACCAGATCGGGCTGGTACTTTTCAAATAAATCGGAATAAAGGTTGGGGCGGGGAATGAAGCGGTTTTGTATCTGCACTAAAAATTTTCGCGCAAAGGGAAACGTCCGCAGAATCAGAATGGCAAGCGCGGACGGAATCCAAATGCCGAGACGGAATTTCCACGAGTTCTCGACCCACACTTCCCAGATGTGACTGTCCATGGCTTCGGTGTTGATGCGCCACGAGCCGCCGACACGGCGCAGGTAGGCGAGCAGCCATTGCAGGCGCGGACTGACTTTTTTGGCGTAATCGTTGGCTTGCTTTAATCGCAAGCCTTCAAACGTTAAACCGGGCTGTGCGAATCGCTGCGCGATCTTTTCTTTGGTTTCGTCGTCGGTGAGGACGACGACTTCGACGCCCGCATTGAGCAGAGTCGGGACGACGTCGCTTTGCAGGAAGTAGATGATTGCCATGCCGTGATCGGCGGAGATGAAGATGCGTTTCATTACGAATAATACCAATTGAAAATCTTGTTATACACGGCCAGCAACATCTTCTTGATAAATCCAATTTCCAAGAAACGTCTGCCAAAACCAACTTCGCGTTTTTTATTTTGCGCTTTGAGTTCCCCGCGCAAATACCCCAGCGTATTGGACATATTCATCGCCAGCGGGTCGGAGACCATCAAGCGCAGTAAGCCCGCGTCGTTCATGCGCTTGTCTAACTGGCGGACCTGTCCCATCGGCTTGTCCATGTCAAAAGGCAGGAATCCCTGAAGCGTGGATTTGTACGCGGTGAACTGCCAGTGACTTGCGCCAGCCATCGCAGTCACGCCTTTGAATTGAATCCTCCAGTCTTTTGTCTCAGCATAGACTTTTTTATTCTCTTCCTCGGTCTGCCCCAGGGACAAGTTAAATTCCAAAAATGTTTCCCATGGAATGAATTGACCATCTTCGAGAGTCGCATTTTTCCGCGCCCAATCAAGCGTGGCGGAATAAAACTCAGGCGGCGTGCGGAAGGGACGCGCCGTCACCATGCCGACATTTGGAAAAGTTTCCAAAATTTCCACCGAACGCTTCAACCAATTCGGCGAGAATAAAACGTCGCTGTCGGTGTAAGAGATGATCTCGCCCGGCGCGCCGCCGAAGATGATGTTCCACGCGCCGCCTTTGCCCATGTTCTTCTCAGAGAGAACCAGATATTGGATTCGTCCTTCGTCTTTCTCTTGAATCAAAAAGTCGCGCACCTCGGCGCATGAACCGTTGTCGAAGACCATCAAGTCGAACGGCAGGCCCGCATCTTTGCGCATCGACTCCAGACAGACTTTCAAGACATCCAGCGTCTCGGCATAGAAACCGCTCAGGAAGGGAATGTAATTCAACAGCGCAACCGTGATACGCTGCGGCCGCGCAACATCTTTGACGAACTTGGCGGGGTTTTGTCCTTTACGCATGATCACCTGTTCAATAATTTCTTGATTCGTTTTTTCCAGCGTTTCGGGCGCGCGATATTTTCGATCACGCTTTCAGGCAGGAAAAAGAAAATCGCGCGCAGAAAAAGTTCAAGTCCGCGTGTGAGGCGCAGGGAAGTCAATTTTGGCCGCGCCAACTTCCCGCCAACGAGTTGATGCGTCGAATCCAAAATGGTGTAGCGGATGTTGGCCTGTCCGCCCGCGAGGCGAATGTTCTCGTTTGTGTCGGGATGTCCGTAATGCGGTTTGCCGCCGGGCAGATGCGAATAATCATGATTTTGATGAACAATCATGACCGACGGCGTGCAGTCAATCACGGCCCATTTCTCCTTGCGCGCCTTGTAGATCATCCAATTGTCCCAGCCGGCGCGGCCGATGGCAAAATTTGGAATGCCTTGATAGCAGGATTTTGGAAAAAGAAAAAAATCGCTTCCGGCGGGACGATGAAGCGCGCCGCCGTCATGGACAGCTTCTCTTAACTTCGATTCCCATCCGTTTGAAAAATCCAGCGTTCGAGTGACATCCAAATCCCAGCGCTGACTCAACAAAACAAATTTATCTTTCAACTTCATCGCCTGCTTTGCCGCTTGGACAAAATCGGACATCAGCAAAATATCAGCATTGATGATGCACAGCAATTCGCCGCTGGAATTTTCACGCGCCAGCTGAAACATGGACGAGATCAACGGCGTGCCGTTTCCATTACGCGCCACGTTCGCAAAATGTTTGACGCCAAATTCCTTCGCCGCTTCCGCAAGACCAATCTCCTCGCCCAGCAGGATGACTTCCACATCGGGAAGCAATGTCCACGATTTGATCGCGTTGCGTTGAATCACCGCAATGTGCGGATGGGTGAAGGGTTTGGGAGCAGAAAATAAAGTGATTAGAGGCATCGGAAAATGTTGGCAGGTTTTCAAGTTGGAAGGTTTTCAAGGTGGCAGGTTTCGAGTTGGCAGGTTTTCGAGGTGGCAGGTTCGCAGGCTGGCTTTCAAGCCTTCGAACTTGCCAACTATTTTCGCTTTAGGGCGCGCGTGTCAATGTCCATCAACGTTTTGTGGCGCACGCCCGCATTGATTTTCATCAAGCCGGGTTCGTTGTGAACCAGATCCAAAACGTCCTTCCATGAAAAATCATCGCGGCCATTGAAGCGGGAATAAACCTGCCGCATGAATTCCAAATCCTCGGGCGTGTCCACCGTCCAGCGATAGTCGCCGAAATCGGCGGTGTGATGAAGCAGGGCAATCTTGAATCCGCGCGGGGAAATTCCGGTTTGAAGTGTGCGGCTGTGTTGCGTCAACTCCACGCCTTCGTAAAAATACGGCATGGCATGTTCGCGCTGCTGCGGCTCTTTGGCTTCCTTCCATGCTTTTGCCAGCGCCTTGAACGTACATGCTTCGACATCCAGGCCGATGGGATATGTGCGATGCCAGGGCGGCGGCAGACGATTGCAAACAAAATCGTATTCGTCTTCGAGCAGCGTGTTCACAACATCATTGATCAGCGCCGGATCAATCACCGGACAATCTGCCGTGATGCGGACGACCACATCCGCTTTGTATTCCTTTGCCGCTTGATAATAACGGTCGAGCACATCGTACAGACTGCCGCGCGTGAACGGGATGCCGCTGAAATCGCAGTATTCGGCTACGGGGTCGTCGGCGGAATCGGTTGTGGTGGCAAAGATGGTTTCGGTAACGGAAGCCGCCCGCGAGGTCCGAACATAGACGCGTTGAAGCATCGGCTGGCCTGCGATGTCGGCAAGGATTTTTCCGGGCAGGCGCGAGGAACTCATCCTCCCCTGAATGATGGCGATGACGCGTGATGTCATTTATTGTCCGGCAGATTCCTCGGCGTCGGTCTCTTCGCTGGCCGAAGACTTCCGTTCTTCCAATGATTTTTCGAGTCCGCTGATTCGCTTGCGATGGCGCGCAATCGTCACCGCACTTTTCAGCGCGCCCGGCATCATGACCAGCACGCCAATCACAATGCCCACGCCCACGCCGATCAATACGAACAGCGCCAGCGGGCCTTTCATGCTGAAGCCAAACAGCGCGGCGGTCACGACAACGGGATTCTGAATGGCAAATACGACCGCAACCACGGCAAGGATCAACGCCAGGATCAAAATGAAAACGGCCATTATTCCTCCTTGTGAATTTATTCCGAAGATGGTTTCTTTCTTGAAGTCCGCCTCGGCGAATTCCGTTCGAGTTCGGCAATCCTGCGCTTGCTTTGCATCACCGTCCAACTGCGCCCGATCAGCGGCGGGATCATCAGGATCATGCCAAGCCCAACGCCAATGCCCAACGCAATCAACATGAACAAACCGTCCGGTCCCTGAACCAGATAACCGAGGAAAGAAACCTGAATCATGGTGGTGTTTTCAAGCGAGATCATCACAGCCACGATGGTGACGACCAGCACAAGAATCAAAGAGACGATCATTCGGACCTCCTTCGCGATTCGAGTTGGACGACCCGGTCGTATGTTTCGAGCAGAGTGGCGGCACTCTTTCTCCAATCTGCACGTTCCTGCGCGGACGTTCGGGCGGCGCGGCCAATTTGAGCCAGCCTTTTTCTTTGAGCGATCGCCGTTAAAATTTTTTCCGCCAGCGCGTCGACATCGCCATCCGGAAACAGCCAGCCGTTGACTCCCTCGCGGATCCATTCCCTGTTGGCGGGGATGTCGGAGACAAGCGCAGGCAGGCCGCACGCCAACGCTTCCATCAGCGACACGGACGAACCGTCCACATGCGAGGGCGAAACGTAAAGATCAGCCATATGATACCAGCGCGGCAAATCTTTTTGCGAAACTTGTCCGCCGAATTGGACGCGGTCCAGCACGCCGCCGCTTATGAAAATCTGCCTGATGGCTTGCGCCTGCGAGCCGCCGTTCAGCAGAATCAAATTGATGGCTGGGTCCTGCCGCGCCGCTTTGACGAACGCCTTTGCCAGAACGTCCACGCCATAACGCGGTTCCCATGAGCGGTTGCAGAAGAGTGTGAACGATTTGCGTTTTGCGGCATTCGAGGTGCGGGAGGTGGAAGCGGGGCAAAAATGCTTCAAATCCACGCCCCATGGAAAGACCACCGTGCGATCCGGATTCATACCGTAAGCAACCGCTTTATCGCGCGTGACGTTCGCGTCGCTGGTGAAGAAATCGCTGTGGCGCAAAACGTAGCGCGTGATTCGATTCATCCATGCATTGCGTTCGGCGTCCTGCATCAAGTCGAATCCCCACGACATTGTCAGTATCGGATGAAAGCCGGAGAGCACCGCGAGAAACGCGCAGGTTTGTATCGGGCCGGCGTGAATCAATTCCGGCTTGATTTCTCTAACGACGCGTCTTAAATCAAAGGTCAGGCGCGGCACATCGCGCCAGCGGAATGGCTTTTGCCCGCCCGCCCATAGAACCTGTTGAATTTTGGACGGCACGGGGCGATCTTCGAGTTGACGCACATTATTTTCCAGCTTTAAATAAAAAACTTCGTGATCCGTTTCCGCCAGCGCGGCCAGGAAGCGATGATCGTGCGGGGAATAATCTTTGGAGAAATAAATGACTCTCATAAGTTCAAAGTTGGAACATTTGGACCTCCAAACATTCCAACCTGTCAGCCTTAAACCGAACCGAGGTCCGTCCAGCGCAATTCCTGTCCGTACTCGAAATCATGCAAAGCCTTCGTGCCGATCACATTCTCGATTTGATCCGGCTTGATCGCGCCAGGCGTGGCGGGGCGCAGAACGTCAATCATCTCGCGCGTGAAAACCTCGCCAGCTTTGATCTTACGCGCCGCACGCAGACAGCGGCGCTGAACAATGGCTGTTTCCTTCTCGTTATCGGCGATGAATTTATCCGGGCTTCCCAGGGCGCGTTCAAGCAGGCGCGTCTCTTCGACCATCCTTGCCCAGTTATCGGGATTCATCGCGAATTTGTGATCGGGCCCCTCGCGGTCATTGCTGTCGGTAAAGTGACGCTCGATGACGCGCGCCCCCAGCGTCACCGCGCCGAGAACGGGAGCCACCGCATGGGTATGATCCGACAATCCCAAAATCACATCCGGGAACATCGCCGCGTACGTCTTCAACACGTTAATATGCAAATGATCGTAATTGTCGGGGCTGGCCGTGTAATTGGTATTGCATTGCATCAACACCAGCTGTTTGTTGATCTTCAAAATCGCATGGACGGCTTTCTGCACCTCGCCGATGGTGGACGCGCCCGTCGCGACGAAAATCGGTTTGCCTTTGCCAGCCATGCGTTCCAACGCTTCGATCCAATCTATTTCGCCCGAACCGGCTTTATAAACCGGCACATACGGATCAAGAAAATCAATCGCCGCAAAATCATACGGCGAGGAAAAATAATCAATACCCGCCTCTTTGCACTCTTCCATCAACGTCAGCGTCCATTCAAAAGGAATGGAGGCGGCGCGATAGACTTCCACGACGGATTTCTTCCATGACGCCTGATGGCTGACCTGGGCGTTCATGTGCGAGAAGCCGTAATCGGAGACAATCTTCGGCGCGTCAAAATTCTGAAATTTGGCCGCGTCCGCCCCCGCTTGCTTGGCGAGGCGGATTAACATTTTGGCACGCTCCAGATCGCCGTCATGATTCGCGGCGATGTCGGCGATGAAATACGTCGGGTGATTGGGGCCGATCACACGGTTTCCAATTTTGATTTCCATGGTTCCTCCATGCGAAGATGAGGATAAGTTGCGAAACTCTCGAACTGCGCAGAAAAACTATCATCCAATTCCAGCTATTTGTTGATAACTGCGGATTCTCTGTGGATAACCCAGTTGATATTGTGTATAAAACCCGTCCAGCCCTGTTGAGAAATCGGGGATTGTCACCCCTAAATCGGTGGACAATTTGTGAGTAGAGAGCCATAAATTGTGGGAACGCGGCGCGCTCAAACCGGACGATTCAACGGACTGCGGCGAAATGAGGCTTTCCCTCAGCCCGAACTTGCGCGCAATTTCCACGCCAAACTGATATTTGCTCATCGCCTGCGCCCCGACCACGTGATATAAACCGCGCAAGCCGCCTTCCAGCATTTTGACAAGCAGCGCGCCAAGATGATTGACCCACATGGGACAAAAAATTACATCCGTAAAACCGTTGACGTTCTTGCCGGCGCTCAGGTGATTGACAAAAAATTCAGCCAGACTGCGCCTGCCGTTCAACGACCAGCCATAAAAATTAACGCGCGCCACGACTGCCAGCGGGTTGATTTGTAAGACAGTTTGTTCGCCCTCATATTTGGTTTGCGCGTAGAGGCTCAAAGGATTGGGGAGATCGCTTTCAGTGTAAGCGCCGTCCTTTTGGCCATCGAAGACGGCGTCGGTGGAAATGTGAACGAGTCGAATCTTGCGCCGCGCACATTCGTCCGCCAACCGACCGGGAAGCTCGGCGTTCGTCTGGCGCGCCAAATCGGGTTGTTTCTCGCAGGCGTCAACATCCGCGAGCGCCGCGCAATGAATCACCGCGTCAGGGCGTGCCGCATTCAAGACGCCGTAAACCGCATCCGGGGCGAGAAGATCCGCATGAATCACCTTGAATGGCACAGACGCCAGCGTGTTGCGATCCACGCCGATGACCTCGTGCGCGCCGGAGGCATCCAAAGCCAAATTAAGTCCAAGCAACCCGCTTGCGCCGGTGATCAATAGTTTCATGTGGCAGACACCAGCCGTCGGGCATCAAATATCGGGCGCACGTGGAATCTGACAGCGAAGCCTGACACGCTCTTATCCTTCCAGCTTGCCTGACGCATATAAATGCTCGAACGGCGCGATGAATTTTTTGATTCCATCAATATCAAGCCATTCCGTGTTGTTGTCGCTGGAATAACGAAAACCGTCCGGCAGGGAACGGCCTTCATATTGCAAATTACGTTCCCATAAAGTTTCGGGCGGCTTTACGATGAACATGTCGTCCAGTTCGACCGTATTGCGCGCCTCGTCTTCCGAGATGAGCACTTCGTGCAGTTTTTCGCCGGGACGAATGCCGATAATATTGACCTTTGCTTTCGGCGCGATTGCCCTTGCAAGGTCAATCACCTTCATGCTGGGAATCTTTGGCACGAAAACCTCGCCGCCGTGCATACGTTCAATGCAGGCAATGACAAAGCGCACGCCCTGCTCGATTGAAAGCCAGAAGCGCGTCATGCGGTCGTCGGTGATGGTGACGCTGCCGTTCTCGCGCTGTTTGAGGAAGACCGGCACCACCGAACCGCGGCTTCCGACGACATTCCCGTATCGGACGCACGAATAGCGGGTGGCCGTGCCTGCGGCGTACGCGTTGCTTTGAACGGTTAATTTCTCCGCGGCGAGCTTGGTCGCGCCGTAAAGATTGACCGGGTTGACGGCTTTATCGGTGCTGAGCGCCATGACCTTTTTTACGCCCGCATCCAGCGCGGCCTCGACGACATTCGCGGTTCCCATGATGTTGGTCTTGATGGCCTCCATCGGGTTGTATTCGCAGGTCGGCACCTGCTTCAACGCCGCGGCGTGGACGACAATATCCACGCCGTGCATGGCGCGCACGAGACGCTCGCGGTCGCGCACATCGCCGATGAAATAACGCAGGGAGGGATGATTGAATCCGCCAGCCTGCATTTCATGTTGCTTCAACTCATCGCGGCTGAACACGATAATCTTCTTCGGCTGGAAATCCTTCAACATAATCTCGATGAATTTCTTGCCGAACGAACCGGTTCCGCCGGTGACGAGCACGACTTGATTTTTCCAATCCATGGTTTCTCCGATATTCGATATTCGATGCCCGATATTCGATATTCGATTCCTGAGTTTTGAATATTGAATATCGTTTTTTTATTTACGTTTTCCGAATCACGATCAACGGATATTGTCCGTTCTCACCGAAGAAACGCGGGAAGCGCTCCTCCAGCAAAAAAACAAAACGCAGAAAAGTTTTGCCTCCAAACTGCGGGCGCACAAACCAGCGCATGAAACGCGGACTGAGACTCCGCCATGGATGAATTTCAAAATTGACCACGCCGTTCAGTTCATTTTTCAACCAGCGCGGCGTCATCTTTTCGACGAACGTCCCGGCCTGATCTTCCTCCATGGCCCAATTCTTTTTTCGTTTGGCGGAACGGCCCGTGAGCCGCCGCCCGAGTTGAATCAATGGTTCGGCCGCGCGCATTAATAACGGATTGTGCCAGCCATTGACGACGACGGCTGTCCGCCGAGATTTCAGCACGCGCTTCAATTCGACATAGGCGCGTTTGTGTTCGCTCAACGGCAAATGATGAATGGCATGCAGTGAAACGACTCCGTCGAATGTCTCCGGCTTGAAGGGCAGATTTGCAATATCAGCCACAACATATAAACCGCGTCCGCCGATTTTTTGCCGCGCTTCCTTCAATGCCGTGATCGAAATATCGGCGCAGACGCGGAAGCGGTAGCCCTCGGAATACGTCAAATATTCGGGCCATTGCACAGGCCCCGAACCGGCATCCAGCAAAAAGTCGCCGCGCGAAGCGAGGTAGCGATTCACGCGCAAATGACATTTATGAATGTAATCCCGCGAAACCGGACGCAAGTCTTCGTAGCGGGCGTTTTGATAAAGTCCATCGCCGACCTGCGACCAGCCAATCTGGTCATAAAATTCGCGCACCTGCTGTTTGGTGTTTTCCGTCATATTACCTCCCCCCGCCCTGCGGGAGAGGGGCTGAGGGCGAGGTCCACGTAAACGGCTCGCCCGCCAAAAATTTATACGTATCGCCGAAGGCGGCCCGTCCTTCGGGTCCCAAAGCTTTTTCGAGCGGCCACACCGCCAGGTCGTCCCAAAAGTTCATCAGCCGCCATGGGAACGGACGCGGGTATTCGAAGAAATAGCGATAGGCATAATTCCAGGCTTTGGCAATTTGCTCACCGGTCAAACGATGGGCGGGTAAATCGTTCAAGACGTTTTCAAGCGCGGCAAAATATTCATCCCACGAATTCGGGTCAATCGTAAAGCCGCGGCCGCGATAATGCGTTTGTCCGCAGAGAATGACAGGGCGGCCATTCATGGCGGTCTCGAGTCCGACCGTGGTTGTGTACGCCAAACCCAAATCAGCGATCTCGATCAAATCGTATGTGTTGATTTTATCCGCCGCGCCGATGATGTGAATGTGTTCGGGCAGGTTCGGCAGGGCTTCACGCGCGACCTGCGCCATGGACCGCGCTTTGGGGACGATGGTCTCGCCCGGATGGACTCGAATCACAAACTGAAC
>JBHORD010000021.1:0-38353 GCA_042408355.1 Anaerolineales bacterium | reverse complement strand
TCACAAATTCGCTGAATCCAAGTACGATAGGTCTCGTTGATCGGCATTGGAACCTCCGGGTGAAATCGTTTGTGGTAAAACAACTTTACCCGATTTCTTTTGCCGATCAATACCTTTTCATCAAACTGTCAGGTCGCTAGGAAGAATTTATTGTTTGATCGGATCTCCTGTCGGCGAAACCACATACCAGACGTTCTTGATGCCCTGACCATTCGTATCGCCTGCCGCGCTATCCTTGGCATAGTAATACAACGGATGGCCGTTGTAAGTTACCTGCACCGAACCATCGGCGCGCGTGGTAGTGCCGAGTTTGGTGCCATCCACGCCGTTGCCCGCAATCGGATTTCCATTGGTGAGCAGCGCGGGCCACAGGCTGGCGCAAGCGCCGCTGCACGTAGATGTGGTTGAAGTATCGTTCAGGAATACATAAAGCGTCATGCCGTTCGCGTCGGTGAGGATCGAACCATATTTGGAATTATTCGCAACGTTGACGGTTGCCGGACCCGTAGGGGTCGCAGGCGTTACCACAGTGGTCGGCGCGGAAGTGGCCGGCGGGGCGCCAGTTGGTGCAGACGCGGTCGCTTCTTGCAGTTGAGCGGGAGGCGCTTGAGTTGCGGGCGCTTGTGTAGCCGGCGCTTGTGTTGGCGTTGCCTGCGGAGCGCATGCCGCCGCAAGAATCATAAATGCCGTCAAGGTTGCGATGAACAGATGCGGGATTTTCATTTCTCTCTCTCCTTGTTTGATGGATATTCCAACGTGTTTCTCTAAGAAAGAGTACGCATCTGCAAAGACGATTGGATTGTCATTGGATTAATCAGGGGTTAAAGAATTGTGGAAAGCGAGCCGTTCTCCTAAAAATCAATTCTGAACAGGCGCGGACCCGTCGGCTGTTTACTGCCTCCACGCGGTTCAACCGTCACGCCGAGGCCCGTGAACGTAGAGAGTTCATCTGGCGACATGACGGTCACTGATGTAAACGGCAGGGTTGGATCAACATCAAAGATTGCGGCGCTGGTCCGGCCGCCTTGACGATCTATGAGCCAGGCTTGATAAGTTTGATTATTTTGCAAATGCGGCAGATTCCAAACGATCAGCACGGCCACATTACGATCTTTATCGAACAGCAACGCGCCGCTGATGTTGTTTGCGCTGATCGGCAAAGACTGTGTGCCCGGATAGGCCAGCATTGCCAGCGCAGTCTGACTGGTCTGAAGCCCGCGCATAAGCTGTGTTTGCTGACGCTGGAGCGATTGCATTTGGAACAATGAAAATAAATTGAGCGCGAGCAAAATGAAGATTGAAATGCCGATTGTCAATGGGTTGAACGACCATGCCCAACGCGGACGATTCGTCCTTTGCGCGGATGGCAATTGTTTCCGCAAACGCTGACGGAGCGCGGCGGGCGGAGCCTTTGGCGGAATCGCCATGAGCAGGCCGCCGCTGATTTGACGGTACGCCGCCAGATCATCCCGGCACGAGGCGCAGGCCTGAAGATGCGCCTCGAGCGCGGCGGATTCCTCAGCGTCCAATGCCCCCAGCGCGTACGCAGGAATGTTTTCGATGAAGGGCTGATGTTCCATCTCGTTGAGCATTCTGCCTCTAATTTAGATACGCTTCCTCACAAACACTTGGATTTATGGATTTCCCCAGGCGCGCCGCAGTTGTTCCATCGCGGCGCGCATCCGCGTCTTGACGGTGCCAAGCGGCCAGCCAAGCTGCTCGGCGATCTCGCTTTGACTCAGCCCTTGATAATACGCCAATTCAATTACCCGGCGATAATCCGGCGCGAGCGACTGCACGGCCAGATAAAGCGCGCGCCAGCGCGACTCCTCGCTTGTGGTTTTTGCATCGGGGATCATGCGCCAGAAGTCGTCGGGATCGTCTGCAGTAGACAGCGGCGGGCGCCGCGATTCAAGCCGCAGTCGGTCCAGCGCGGTGCGGCGCGCAATAGTCAACAGCCAGACCAGAACCGGGCCGCGTTCTGCCAGATAAAGCCGGGCGCGGCTCCATAGTTTTAAAAATGTATCCTGTGTGGCCTCCTCTGCCAGCATGGTGTCCGACAGGATGCGGAGCGTCAGCGCGTGAACTTGCGCGGCGTAACGATCATAAAGCGCGAGAAAAGCATCTTCGTCACCGCCCGCCACCCTGCGAATTAAATCCCTGTCGTCAGGTTCCAGCATTCTCCCATTGTACCGAATTTATGCTCTAACTGAGGTCTGGAAATATGTCACGGGGCAAGGACGTTGAAAACGACGGCAACCATTTTATTGTTGTCCCGCACCGGCACGCCCGGAGGCGGGTTGCCTTCCGTTAATAAAGCGAATAGTTTGTGGCCGGGGATCGAATTGATCTGTATGACGGGATTTTTCAGATTATCCAGCGGGACGATAAGCTGGGTGGATTTACCGGCAGTCACAGGGATATAGGTGATGAGTTCACCGGGTTGCCCTTGTTTATCAAAGTAAAACACAAGCCATCCGGCCTGCGCGGCGTTCACGGAATCAATGATGAGGCTGTGATTGACGATTGCCTGATCGCGCACCGCGATCAAATTACCTGCATTTGGATTCGAACTGCTGGTATGAATCGCCGGGGCGTTCGTTCCAGACGCCGGGGCGGGCGCGGCCTCAGACGGCGTTGACAGCGGCTGAGTTTTATCCGGGGTGGGGATGGGAGTTGAAGTCGCAATTTGATTGGCGCTTCCATTCGAGGTCATTGCCGTTGGCGTTGACTGTGATTGACAGGCAGATGCGGTGAATACAAATAAAATCAGAAGGGCAAAACGGATGTTTTTCATGGCGCATCCTGTCTTATAAACTTTGAGTTCTATCATTTTCAACGGAGAACCTGCCGTCCCGCGCCGCAAAGCGTATCACCTACCTTGCGCCGCCATCCATACTTTCGGGCCTCTGACCATATAACGTCAGAGGCCCGCTGAAGGATAATAAAAAGATTAAGGCGTTACCACGACCGTGCCTTTCAAAGCCGGGTTTGTGGTTGAGTGATACGTGAACGTGCCGGCCTGGCTGAACGTGAATTTAAATGTGGCGCCGGCCGCAAGTGAGCCGCTGTCGAAAAGGCCTGCCGTGTCCGAAGTGACGCTTTCTGCGGCAGAATCGTTATTCGTCCAGGTGACGGTGGTGCCGGCTTTAACAGTCAGCAGATTCGGCTGATAACCGCCGCTCGTGATCGTGACGCTTTCGCCCGAAGCGGCGGCGGGAGTCTGCGCGCCTGTCGAGTTCTGGCTGGACGGCGAGGGCGGAGTATGCGTTGCCTTGACATGCTTTGTCGCAGCCGGCTTTGCGGAACCTCCGCCGCCAAGCATTTTGCTCAAGCCAAGATGCAATGAGCAGGATGAAAGCATCAGCGCCAGTACGATGAAAAGAGTGGGAAGAGTAATACGTTTCATTTTATTTTTTGCCTCCAAGCAAACGCGCCAATGTTACTCTTGCTAGATTAATATAAGATGTGTATTTTCAACACTCTTTCCGCCGCGGCGCGCGATGAAACATTTTGAGGCAGAATCGAAAAAGGCGCAATGCTATAATAACTTTTAGCCGAAAACGATTTGACAAGGACAGAAGCGCTATGCAAACTTTCTTTGAAGAGTATCTGAAACGAATGCAAATTGGTCATGAAGACATACACAAAGCCCTGGAGGGACTGCCTCCAGAGGCGCTCGATTGGATGCCTGGTCCCGATACGAGTACGATCAGCGTTCTGATCTTTCATCTTACCGGCGCGGAACGGTATTGGATTGGCGATATCGCCGCGCAGGATCCATCGCACCGCGACCGGGATGCGGAATTCAAAGTCCATGACGTGGGAATAGAGGCGTTGAAGAAGCGGCTGGACGATAGTTTGGCTTATGCGCGCAAAACGCTGGAAAACTTTACGCTTCAGGACCTCGAAGCGCCGCGCACCGTGCCGAGAGATAACAGTAAAACGACGGTCGCGGGAGCGCTGCTTCATGCCCTCGAACACATGACGCTTCATCTCGGACACATTCAGATCACGCGGCAGTTGTGGGAACAAAGGGCCGGCCGCCAGGAAAAGCCATGATTCAACTGACATACTCGACGTGCGCGTGTTGCCGACTGCGCCCGGAGAGCCAGGGGGACCCATCATCGCCACCGAAAGTACGAAAGAAGGAACGCATTGCCGCAAATGCGGGAGATGGATCAGGAAATTGCATGGAAAGGATGAATGGGTAACGAGCCGACATCCTGACCTTTCCCCGAAAAAGTGGAGGCTGAGTAAAGACCAACTGAGATGGCAGCGCCGCTCGAATTCATCTGGGGAAAGATACCCGGTAGTCTGTCAAAGTTGAATTTTAGGATAGAGATGTTTTAGTTGGATACGAGCGTCGGCATACGTCTGACATACGGATACAATTTCTGCTAAACAATCATGACACACATAAAAAAGCGGGGCAAGCTGTCAGCCTGCCCCGCCTGGCGTTCACATCGTCGCCGTTAAAAATACTGAGGCGTCTGAATCACGCTTGTTGAGATAAATCTCAGCCGGTGCGCTTCCAATTTTATGGATTGTTTGAGCGTCAGACTCACTTGACGATGATTTTTACGAAGATGACTTTGGGAAATGGTTTGCCGTTGGCATTTGCCATCTCCCAAGCGCTCACATATTGGCCTGCCTTGTTAGGTGCGATGAACTGAACGGATACATCCACTTCCTGACCGGGCGCCACGGCGCCCGCGAGAGGTTGAGGCTTGCCGGACATTTGATCGCTATAACCGGCATAGACCAGGCCGTATCCCGCGCCCCATGTGCAGGAGCCATTATTTCTTACGCGCCAAGTTTTGACGAATTGTTGTCCCGCTGTCATTTGCGTGTTATCAGGAACATTGACATCCACTGTTGCTGGATCAAAAGTGAGCGCATCGCAAAGAGTGGGTGTAGCAGTAATGCCGCCCGGCAGTGTCGGCGTGATGGCAGGCGTCGCGCCGGCTGTGCTAACGGCAATGGATGTTGGCGTACTGCTTGGCGGCGGCAAGGGTGTTGCAGTCCAAGCCGAGGCGGTCGCCGTGAGGTTGGCAAAAACAGTCTGAGCCGCGGCAGTCTGGATAAAAGATACGTCCTGGGTCGGAGCGGGCGTTGATGCGGGCGCACAAGCGGTGATCAGAACAGCGCCGAACACAAACAAGGCTATCGTTTTCATGGAGCCTCCTTCTGATTTCAATCTATCTATGCTGGCTCGCTTCTTACTGGACTACGATTTTCACCCAAACTTGCACACCAAATAAATGGCCCTGATCATCCTTCATCTGCCAGTTGCCCTGATAGGTGCCCGGGGTAGTGGGAGCTTTCATCGGAACGTTGAAGGCCTGTCCGGCGCCCGGCTTTGTGAAATCAGATGACTTTGTGATCAATATGTCTTTTCCTCCCATCTGATTGCCGGACACAAAGACGAACGAAAAGCCGTCATCCCAGGTACATGTGCCGGTGTTTTGAAGGTTCCATGATTTTGTAAAAGCCTTTCCAGGCGGGAAGATTGTCCCATCTGGGATGGTTTCACTCACGAATGCGGAATCGGCGCAACCTACCGCAGTTGAAGGAGTCGCGCCTGTGCCTCCTGTGCTTAAGGTGGGGAGGGGAGTCCCTGCGCCGCTCGGAGTATTGAAGACGAATTGCGTTCCGACTGCAAAAGGCGTGGTGCCGGGAATCGAAAAAGTTGGGAGGGATGTAAAAGTGGCTAAAGGAGTGGGACTATCTGCAGGAGTAGGCGTAACTGCCTGTGCAGTCTGAGTCATTTGATCGCCAAACTGGGCCAGCATGGTTCCAGCCGCGGCGGTATAGATGGCATTGACATCTTGCGTCGGCGCCGCGCTTTTTCCAATGTTACAGGATGAAAGGCTAAGGGTCAGGATGACCGCAACCATCACCCAGAATGGTTTCTTGAATTGCATTTAAGCCTCCATTGCTTGCAGGTGCAAAAATTAGGTACTGATATTACGCAGTTTTCCCGCAGCGCGACATTTACTGCGAGATAAATCTCGTGCTGCTACGCGTAAGGTGAAGTATGTATTTTCTCCACATCATTATAACGCACCTTGTTTCAGGGCGTTGACGGTGACGGTGTCTCTGCCGAGGCCGTAGCAGTGAGGTTGGCGATTACTGTTTGAGCTATGGCAGTCTGTGTCAGCGGGAAATCCGGCGTTGACGTCGGGGTCGGCGTCAAAGTGAATGTGGGGGGCGGAGGCGGCGTTCCAAGCCGGATGATCTGCGGTCCCACCCACAACGCGTAATCCTGATTCGGCGAACCATTGGCGGTCACCACCAGCATGAATTTTACATTTCGTCCAGCCAGACTGCTTAAGTCCACGCTGACGGGGTAGAACAAGCCGTCATAGATTTCGTGCCATTGGCCCAGCGTATAGATTGCGCCGTTGCCAATTTGGTAATCGAGTCTGAAGAACACATCGCAGGAATAAGCCTGATACTGGCAATTTACCAGGGCGCGGAACCGGTCGCCGTTCTGGATAGAGATGGGCGGATACGTCCCGCGGATCAGCCCGTTCCAGGCGTTTCGCGGAACGGTGAGCAATCCCGCTCTGTTCTCGGTCTTGCCGCTTTCCATCACGGGATGATCAAGTTCAATTACGTATCCGTTGTTATCGCCTTGCGTCCCGGGACACGGCAAATTGACGGTGTTGTTATCCCAACTTGCATCACAATAATTTGCTGTGAAATCATAGGCGGCGTACACGGGGCCGCTCACATTGATATCCACCCAGAATGCGCCGGAGGCTTGTGCGCCGATTCCAAAAAGCACGCCAGATGCATTGCGTAACTTCCAGTAGCCAACATAATGTCCATCTGTGGCAGGCGAGGTCATATTCACGGAAACATCCACCGTATCGCCGGGATTCACGTTTCCGGAGAGACTGACGGCCGTGGGCGCTCCCATACCGTTGCCGCCGACGAAGACCAGCGCGTAGGCCGGCGTCCATGAGCAGATGCCCACGTTCTGAATTCGCCACGTTTTTGTAAAATTGACGCCCCGTCCCAGCGTCGTTCCATCCGGGATGGTTATGTCCTTGACGAATGCCGCCGCGTCACATAAGACGACGGGCGCGGGCGTGTTAGTGTTAATGGAAACGGGCGTGGCCGTCACATACGTTGGGAATGGATTGGTTGGAGATGGAAGCGGAGTCGCGCTTCCAAGGGGAGTGGACGCGGCTTGAACCGTCTGTGCGGCAATTGTATAAAGCGCGTTTAGGGTCGAAACGGCCGCCGGGGTGGAATTCACGGTGGACGGCAAATTGCAGGCAAGGCTGGCTATCAGCAAAACAACAGGCACAATAAACATTCGGATTATTCGGCGTTTCATTCGTCCTCCTGAAAACATTAGGTTTCCAATTTCAAGAGACGTTCGGCATGCATGAAATGTTCCTGAAACAAAAAGAAAAAGAGCCTGTGATCCGCAGGCTCTTCCCGATGTTTCAATGGCACGGATACGTAAATGTCTGCTTGCCGTATGCCTGGTAAAAAGGCTGGGTGATTACCAATTGATCCCAGCGCTGCCTGTTGCTGGATCCAAGATGAACAGACCAGACATCCGAAACCGTTTTCGTAGTTGCTTCATTGAAGGTAAGCGTGGCGCTGCTGGTTGTCGGACCGTCGCTGTGCTGCCAATGATACGTGATCGTCAAAGGTCCGTTACTTGAAATGGTGGCAGTGATCGTATAAAAGATATTTGCAGAAGAACAATCGCCCTGCTGTGAAATATCGTACGTAACCGATGTGATGCCATAAGCGGTGGCCGTTCCTTTGCCTGGCGTTCCGCTACCGACCACAATCTGAACCCAGAACGGGTTTCCGCTGTCGCTATCGCCGAACGTCATGCCCCATGGCGATTGGATTTTCCAATAGCCTGTATACTGACCATCCGCAGTAGGGGCGACCAAAGCAATCGGTATATTCACAGTATCGCCGGGCGCGGCAGGCTGAGGAAAATTGTAAACGTAGGCGCCGCCCATGATGTCGCCGCTGACAAAAACGAACTTCCAGGTTGAATCCCAGGGGCAAGTGCCGGTATTCTTAATGGTCCAGGTTTTGAGGAACGTCGCGCCGGGTTGCTCGATTGTTCCATCCGGAACTGTCTCGCTTACAAACGCGGCGCTGGCTGTGCAGAAATTACCGCCCGCCGCGCCGGTTGGAGGCGCAGTCGGAGGCGCTTGAGTGGCCGATCCCGGCGTTGCGGGAGGCAGAAGCGAAGGGGCCGCCGTGACCCCAAGCGGGGTGGGCGTAAATTGAGCTTGCTGTGTGTTTTGCGCTTGCACTGTCAAAGCAACAGCGGTCCCAATCGTGGAAGCATTTGAAGCAGATGCGCCGCACGCGCTCAAAATAATGGAAGACACGACCAGTGTAGCGGAAAGAACATATCTGAATTTGAAACTCATTTGGATTCCTTTCAACGTCAGCCGCTTTACTATTGAATGCCGCGTACATCGTTAAACCTGTCATGAAAACTTTGGGGCGATTTTACGCGTCAATTAGGGATGCGGCTGATAAATATTATACACGCTTTGGCAGGCGGGCTTCCCGCCGTCGCAGGGGAGGGAGAGATTATAGATACGCGGCAGAATTGATTCGTTCAAAGAGAAAGCGATGCGAAGAAAATTGGGTTCTTCCGTAATTAACGGGGAAAAGCTTAGGCGCGAAGGACAGGAAGGGAAAATGCTTGAATTTTATAGTGGTTTGCCTTCGACACGGCTGCGCCAGTCAGTACAAGCCTTTGTGGTTGAAAATGGTTTTCCCGTTAAAAACAGTAGAACCGAAAATTTCAAAAATGACTACAATTTATTGCAGATGCTACACGGCAGAACATTGTGTCATTGAAATCGCACACAAGATATACGCACTTATGGACATTGACTCAATATAGATTCTCGTGTATTCTAAACTTGCACGTTCGCGCTCCAGAAGCTTCTTCCCAGAAAGGTTAAACATGAAATATCTAAAAATCTTAGCTTTTTCTCTGATCTTCTTCCTGACCACCGTAGCCGCATCTTCAGCGCCCATGCCGTCGGTTGCGCTTGCCGTACCTGCGCCTACGTCTCCTGCAAATGGCACATTATTTATCTATTTCCCCGGCGGGCCCACTCCGCCTCCTTCACTTACGCCTGTGCCGATTACATTATCCTGGTCCAACACATCGGCTGATCATTATGAAGTTTGGGTCTCCACCGAACCCGGTTTCTATACCACGCCGGTGGAAGATGATACAAATGTGACTTCAACCAGCCAGTTAATAACCAGCACCCTTACCCCTGCAACAACGTACTATTGGCGCGTTCGAGCCTTTGACGCCAGCAACAACCCATCTGGATGGTCCGGTACTGCCACTTTCCGCACGTCTGTCTTACCTCCCACTCTTTCGATTCCGAATGATGGAGCTACCCTGGAAAACAACCGGCCGATTTTCCAATGGTCTTCGGTGGCCAATGCAACGGGCTATAACCTGCAGGTGTCTCAAAGTTCGCTTTTTAGCTCTACGCTGATAAATGTCAGTGTTTCATACACGACTACACAATATCAACCCGCCACCGCTCTGCCATCTAATGTGACTTTGTATTGGCGCGTACGAACGTTGAGCAATTCTTACGGTCCAAGCGATTGGTCGCAGGGGCCGGTCGGAAAGTTCTTCACAATTGCCAGCACTGCCCTCCAACCGACTACCCCTGTTCTAGTGCAACCGGCGAGCGGTAAATTAACCACCGATACCACCCCTCGCTTGGTTTGGAAGGCTGTTACCATCCCCTCTGCAACAAATTTTAGTTATTACCAAATCCAGATCAGCACTTCCAACACCCTTGTTACGGATAATTCACCCGATGCAAGCGGATTTTCACATACAGGCGAATTAACAAGTCCGATCATTGACGACAACAGTGTCACAACCCAGGTGTTAGATCCCGCTACGGGTACGGCATATTTTGATGTCCCTGATCCTTCAGAAGCGTTGCCAGCCGGAAAGACTTTTTACTGGCATGTCCGCGCTGTCAACACGTATAACTCGAATACGTATTACAGTGACTGGTCAAGCGTCTTCACCCTGCTTACAGCATACGATCCAGTGGCCCTCAATACGCCCGCGGATGGCGCACAGCTTCTCAACAATCGCCCTCAATTCAGCTGGACGGATCCAAACCCGCTCCCGCACAGCGGCTATTATAGAATCCAAATTTCTACCACCCCAACGTTTGGAAGTCTGATTGTCGACACGCTGGCGTCCAACCCATGGACTCCCGGTCGACCTCTGCCAGCCAACAAAACACTTTATTGGCGTGTGCGGATTGAGGCTTCGCCATACGCCCCAACCTTATGGGGATCCGCTGGTTCATTAGGCAACTTTTTCTCCCTCACAACCGCCAATCCCCCGAGCGTCCCTGTGTTAAATTCACCTGCATCCAATGCGTTGGTGACCACTTACACGCCAACATTCAGGTGGAGCATTTCATCGCTTCCTCTTGGCACAACCTTCGACCATTATCAAATCCAGGTCAGTACAGGCACTGCGTTGAACCCCGATGGTTCGTTCGTCACCACGGTCATTGATGATGGAAGCGCAACCAATCAATATGATCCGGAATTTACGCCCGGCTCTTCGTTCAATCCTTCCACCCGGTACTACTGGCATGTGATGGCCTGCAATTCAACGAACCAATGCAGTAATTGGTCGCCTATGTGGACCTTCCGTTCACCAATTGATGCTCCGACACTTAACACTTATAGCGGAAATTCCCTGACGATACCATTTACCTGGTCAGCTGTTCCTCTTGCATCCGGTTACCAGATACAAATTGCCAGGACGTCTAATTTTAGCAACATTGCCATCAATACCAATACGACAACGGTTCAATTTGTCGGCGGAGGCGGTTTACCAAACGGCACATACTATTGGAGAGTACGCGCGCTCAACCCGGTTTTTGGACCCGGTATATGGTCGGCTTCCGATTTCTTCACCAAACCGTAAACGAACGCTTGCCAAATGTAAAACAGACCGCCGATGAGGCGGTCTGTTTTTTTGTAGTCTCGTTTCCAGCGGACAATGCGCTGTTTTTTTTAATGGATGACGCCAAACGCCGTGAGAACTCAGCCGCTGGTCTCGTTTTCTGCCATTTCCCGCGCCTGCTCCACATACGCCAGGCTTTGATGCCTGAAGTAAGTATTATAGAGCATGGCATAATGTCCTCCCTGCCGAAGCAGCGACTCATGATTCCCTTCTTGAATAATGCGTCCCTTCTCCATCACTACAATTCGGTCAGCCGCTTTGACAGTCGAGAGGCGGTGGGCAATCAGGATGCTGGTTGCATTTTGCAAAATCAGATTCAGCGCCTGCTGAATTTGCCATTCTGTGAACGGATCAATGCTGGCGGTCGCCTCATCCAGGATGAAGATGGCGGGCCGCTGAACGAGGACGCGCATCAATGCCACCAGCTGGCGCTGTCCCATCGAGAGGCGATTGCCGCGCTCGCCGACTTCAGTGTTCAACCCGTCCGGCAGAGTCTCCAGCCATTCGCCGTCGCCGATGCGGTTTGCCATTGCCAGCATTTCGGCCTCGGTCACGGACGGCAGTGCATAACGAATGTTATCAGCAACCGTTCCCGAAAAGAGAAATGGCACTTGCGAAACGATTCCCAGTTGCTTTCGATATTTTTGCAAATCGAACGTGCGGATATCCATGCCATCAATCAGCAATCGGCCTTCCTGAAATTCGTAGAAGCGCGCGATCAATTTTGCAATCGAGGTCTTGCCCGCCCCGGTGTGTCCGACGAGGGCGAGATTCTCTCCGGCTTTTATACGAAGATTGAAGTCCGTTAAGATCGGCTCTTTGTCCGTATAGCGAAAATGGAGATGCTCGAAGCAAATTTCGCCTTTCAAACGCGGAACGTCGCGCCTATCAATCTGCACCACATTCGGGTCGGCATCAATCAAGGCGAAGACGCGTTCTGCGGCAGACAGCCCCTGCTGAATTTGTGTCCAGAACGCGGACACGTTCGAGATCGGGTTGACGAAGCTGTCGAGACTCAAAATGAAGAAATACCACGCGCCCGCGGTGATGACGCCCTGTGCAATGCCCATGCCGCCCGCATAGACCAAAATAGCGACGAAGATTCCGCTCACCGCATTAAGCGTTGGAAACACCAGCGACAATACCAGACCGCGCTGTACATTGACTCGATAGGATTGTTGATTCGCCGAGTCAAATAATTCAAAGATGCTTTGTTCCTGGCGGAAATTTTTTGCAATGGAAATGCCGCTGACCGTTTCCTTGATGGCCTGGTTGACTTCCGCCATGGCGCGCATTCCGTTGCGGGTGGCGCGCCGCGCCAAATTGCGATATGCGGACGTGACAACAAACATGATCGGCACAAAAGCGACCATAAGCAGCGCCATGTGCCATTCGGTCTGGAACATGACCACACCGAGAATGACTGCGGCGGCCAGTTGTGAAATCACATCTGTGACGATGATGATCATCTGTCCGAAATCATTCGTATCGGATGTGATGCGCGATACGATTCGCCCGGATGAAAATTGATCGTAAAAGGAAAGATCATGTTCGGCGGCCGCGTTGAACGCATTCGTCCGCAAAGCCAGCACAACATCGCCCACAGCGCGCACGACCTGACTTCGCCGCGCCCAGTTTAACCCCCATGTGCCGACGCCGATGACGGCCAGCGCAAGTCCCGCTAAGGTGATTGCCTGCAAACTTGGTTCGGCGCTAAGCAAGTTCACGATCTGGCTGACGATCACCGGCAGGGCCGCGGCGATCAGGGCGATGAAAACCACCAGAATGGAAACCCAAATGAAACGCCGCCTCTGCGGCTTGAAATATTCAATGATCCGGCTCAACAACTGGCGGTCGGAATATTGACGGTCATATTTTTCGGCGTTGAGGCCGGCAAAGAAACTCATATCTCCTCGTTGCTCGTTATTTGTTATTCGATATTCGATATTCGGACATCGAGTATCGAACATCGAGTATCCTTTTCTATTCTCTGAATATCCTCGAATATGCTTCCGACGTTTTCATCAATTCATCGTGCGTGCCCATGGCGGCAATCTTGCCTTTCCGCAGAACGATGATAAGATCGGCCCAGCGGATTTGCGACAAGCGGTGTGTGATGAGGATGGTCGTCCGTCCTCTGGCGGCATTGGCGATGGCGCGCTGGATTTTATCTTCCGTTGCGGAATCAATTGCCGAGGTCGAATCGTCCAGGATGAGGATGCGGGGATCCGTTAAAAAGGCGCGCGCCAGCGCCAATCGTTGGCGTTGACCGCCCGAGAGCGTCACCCCGCGCTCGCCGATGACGGTTTCATAACCCTGCTCGAACGACTCGATGAATTCATGCGCCTGTGCATTTTCTGCGGCGCGTAAAACTTCTTCGCGCGTGGCGCCAGGTTTGCCAAAAGCAATGTTATCGCTGATGGAGCGCGAGAACAGGAAAATATCCTGTTCGATCATTGAAATCTGTGAACGAAGCGAGGCGAGATTCCAATCGCGGACATTCACGCCGTCCACCAGCACCTGTCCGCGCGTGACATCATACGTGCGGTTGATCAATCGGACGAGGGAGGTCTTGCCCGCGCCGGTCTGTCCGACGATGGCTACAGTTTGTCCCGGTTTGACGTGAAAGGAAATATCGTGAAGAACTTCCTCGCCCTCCGCGTTGGGAGAGGAGATGGGATGAGGATAACTGAACGAGACGCCGCGAAATTCGATTTCGCCGCGCATGGTCGAGGTCCAGCCGGAAGCGTTTTGATCGAGATTCGTTTCGCGGTTGATCAAATCCAGAATGCGGCGCGCCCCGGAAATCCCAAGCGAAATCTGTGTATACGCCATCGCCGATGAAAAGGTCGGAAATTCCAACATGCGAAGCAGACCAAAATAGGCAACCACATCGCCAACGTTGATCGTTCCGGCGCGGAATAAAAGGAGCGCGTGGAATAATCCGCCCGCATACACGAGGCCCATCAATAAGTTTGGAATGAAACGCGCCTCGATGTCGCCCTGACGAACAAACGCGTCGCGCACGCGGCGGGCGTTGGTGACGAAGGTTTCGGTCTCGGCGCCTTCTTGCGCCGCACCTTTCACGATCTCGACGCCATCCAGCGTTTCAGCCAGGTGGGTGTTCATTTCGCCGAAGGTTCGCCGAACTTCATCCGTGACCGGCGACATGGTTTTGAGGTAATGCCACAATGCCACAAAATAACCGATACAAAATAAGACCGGCGTGAGCAAAAGCGCGGGGCTGTATTGCGGAATCACAAAGAACGGAATGACGATGAACAATCCCGAACCGATGACGAGGTTCGCGCCGGGGCTGAACATGAAATTGACTTCGCGCACGTCGTTGGTTGCGCGCGCCATTGTGTCGCCGACCGGCTGAAGGTTGTGAAAGGTCATGCTCTTGCCGAGCAATGAAACATAAAGCTCGTCGCGGATATCACGCTCGATGCGTTGCGCCATCAACTCCGCGCCGAAGTTGCGTCCGAATTGCAGGACGCCGCGCGCGATTTGGGACGCGCCGAGGATCAGCGCCAGAGGAAGCAACAGACTTAAATCCGGATTGGATTTGAGCATGTCATTGAAGGCTTTGCCGACCAGCACCGGCACAGCGGATGCCAGCGCGGCATTGCCAATCGCGCCAATCACCAGCATCACCAGAATCGGCCAGTAGCGAATGGCGTGCGACCAGATCCAGCGGGCCGGACCTTTGGTTCGTTCGGTCGTTTTACGAATGAGTGTGAATTCGGCAGGGGCTGTGAGGCTTGTCATACGGCAGAAAAAGCCTCCCGCAATCGGTCGCGGCAGGCAAAAAAGCAGATGTCGTTTGGATTGTACCACGCGGCGCGTATCGCCTGCCTTTTGGCAGGGTTAATTAAGATAGAACTATCCAATTTGGACAGTCAAACTTTATCATCCAAAGGAGAGTGTCAAATGAAAATGCAGAATAAGATCAGCAATTGGTGCCTGGTTCTTTTCTTCCTGTGGTACGGGCTCGGCGCATTTGTGCCTTCGCTGATGGCCGCGCCAGTTACTTACATTGGCGCACTATTGGCGCTTGGCGTGGCAGTGTTTACCTTCCTTGGCATGTAGAACCTTTTGTTTTCTGTGACCGTCCTGCCGCGGGCAGGGCGGTCGTATTTTATAGCCTTCTCTCCAAAAGACAACGCGGCCGGGGAAGGCAAATTGCCAATGCGGCAAAGTTATAAGAGAGAAACTGGTTCTCAGGGCTGTCCGGGATGCGGCCTCTCGAAAATGTACGCCGTCGAATCCCACGACGGGGTATAGCCTGCTCCTTTCAGCGCAGATTCAATTTGCGGATCCACATAAAAAATTCCGAAAACAGAGATGTAACCGTTGGCGGACGCAAAGCGGCGAATATCTGTCAGCAATTCCGTCAAGGATTCGATTTTGCAGGCGGGGAGACTCAGACCCAAAACTTTATTTCCCTCTTCATCGTCATCCTCCCATTTGATGAACAACCCTTCGCGTCTGCGCCACCAGAAGACCTTTTCTTCCACAATGAGCTTGTGCATAAAAACTTCATCGAGCGCGGCCTGCGTCCAGCCAATATCAATCAAGTTGTGATTGAGTTGATAAGGTTCGCTGGCGATTGCGAAATCCAAAGCCGCGTTAAGTTCATCGGAACGAACCACTGCAAACGAACTTGCTTTTTCGTTGAGCGCTTGAGCGGAATGACTATTTACTTCGCCGACTTTGCTGTAGCCTGTCCGTTCAGACAGATGATGAACCTGGACGCGCTCCGAACTGGTCATCAGGCGGACTATTCCGTTACCGTGTTCGCCCCACCACTCATTGATGTATTCATGGATGTGCGAGCCAACTTTCCATCCTTGTATCTTCGGGTCAACGCGAAAACCTTCCAGCCACCATTGACCCTTTGAAAGCAGCGTGACTTTTGCCATGCCGACCGCTCGTCCGCCATATTCGGCGACAGCCAGCAAGCCTTGCGGATCAGCGAACCATTCATCCCAGACATATTGGATGTAATCGTGTCCTTCCCAGATGAATTTGGTGAACTCGAAAACATCTTCGCGGTCAAGCGGCAGGGCGGGACGGCAGACGACTTGAGGAGAAGAAAAACTAAATTTCATGATGCGGCAAACGACCGTGGAGTGTAGATTGTTGACCGTCTATGGTCTACGACGGAAATATCTTATCGAATACTTCAGGACAATATTTCCGCACCATCTCAGACGAGAGTCCATTCTCTTTGCAGATGGCCGCATAAAGGTCCGCGCTGGGGCGCTTGGTGCGCTTTTGCGTCTCCGGGTCCAGCGCCCAGAGTCCAAAGCGCTGACTCCAGCCGCGTTCCCATTCGAAGTTGTCCACCAGCGACCAATGGAAATATCCTTTGACGGGCCAGTTGAAATTGACGGCGCGCCACATCTGATGAATGTGCTGTGCGAGGTAACGCGGGCGGATGTGATCGTCGGCGCATTCGATTCCGTTTTCAGTTACGATGATCGGTGTGTTTGGATACGTGCGCACCGCCCATTGGATCGAATCATAAAAACCTTCAGGCACGTTGGCGATGTAATTGCCGTCGCTGAAATCGGCATCGTCCGCAAAGCCGCTGTCGGTGAACAGCTCATTGGCTTTGCGAATATTGAACCAGATCGTATCCATCGAATAATAGTTGAGTCCAAAATAATCCTGCGTGCCCCGGGCCTCAGGAATATTGATTTTCATGATTGGCGACTTCAACACGCCCGTGCTGATGGCAGACGGAAATGCCATGTTGAGTCCCTGATAGCGGATGTTCCGCATCAGCGCGTCCAACGGCGACCATTTGTTTTTTGCCACCATGGGACGATAGTGCAAGGCGTAGCCGACGCGCGATTCCATCTGGGCTTGATGGATGGCATGATATGCGGCGACATGAGCGCGCACCATATTGGCTTCCACCTGAATTGAGCGCTTGAGATCGCTAACGCCCGGCGGAAAGTCGCCCGTGAGGTATCCGCTGAGCGCATAAACATTCGGCTCGTTGATCGTGCACCACAACGTGCAATATTCCTTGAGGGCGTCCACGGTTTTGCGGACAAATTTTTCAAAAAGCGGAACGATGTCTTCCGATTCCCAACCGCCTTTTTCGGCGAGCCAAAGCGGATCGGTGAAATGATGCAGGGTGATCATTGGCGTGAGGCCGCGCTCGTGCAAGCCGCGCAGCATGGCGCGATATTTCTCCAACGCGTCTTCATCCCATTTATCAGGCGCGGGTTGGATGCGGCTCCATTCGACCGAGAAGCGGTGCGCGTTCTGACCGGCTTCGGCGGCGCGGTCGAAATCTTCGCGCCAGCGTCCGCCCCACCAATCGCAGGCCAGACCGGACCTGGCCATTGTGTGTCCGTCCTGTTCCCACTTCCACCATTGGTTATTGGTGTTGTTGCCTTCGACTTGATGCGCCGCGGTGGCGGCTCCCCATAAAAATCCGCGCGGAAAATGAAATGTAGCTTCGGGCATATGCTATCTCCAACAATTTTAACTGTAGTTTCGCCAAAAGTTGGGCTTCCTCTAATCCTACCAGATAACAAGCCGGGGGTTGAGCGCCAAAATTTCTAATGCGCTTGCCTTTCAGCTCGGGGTTTGACGCCGCAGGGCGATGATGATATTGTTTAATATAGCAGATTCATAACATCTGCCGCTCACGCAAAACTAAAACATCCCTATCCCTACATTCAGACACACCAGACCACCAGAGGCATTTATGAATTTCACGGAATACCAAACCAAATCCCGCGCGACCGCCAAATATCCCATTATCGGACACGCCGTTATTTATCCCACGCTGGGCCTGACCAACGAAGCAGGTGAAGTATCGGGCAAGATCAAAAAAGTGTTTCGCGATAAAGACGGCGTCGTCAGCGAAGAGACGCGTCAGGCCCTCAAAGCCGAACTCGGTGACGTCTTATGGTATCTCGCGCAGGTTGCAACCGAACTTGATCTTTCCCTCGATGAAATCGCAGAATACAACATCAAAAAATTATTGGATCGTCAGGCGCGCGGTAAGATAAACGGTGATGGGGATAACAGATAAAATGATGAAGTTCACACGCGTTTGCGATGCAATTAACTCAAAATATCACAACCGTAATCAAACTCTAATCTTTTTCATACACTGACTTTTGCCCTTTTTGGTAGAATCAAAACTGACCCAACCTATCCAGTTGGGCCGAGGAGATTTTATGGCTGGAATGGAACGTCTTACCCAGCGCGCAAGGCGCGTTCTCAGTCTCGCTCACACCGAGGCCGAGAACGCCCGTCAAAACAGCATTGGAACGGAACACTTGCTGCTGGGTCTTATGGAAGAAGAAGGCGGAGTCGCGGGCCGCGTGCTCCGCGAATTGGGGTTGGAGTCGCGCCGCGTTCGTGAAATCATCGAGCGCGTGAGCGTCGAGAGTCACCATACCGACGGCAAAATTGAACTCGCTCCCGATACTCAACAGGTTCTTGAGTATGCATTCGATGAGGCGCGCCGCCTCGGGCATCATTACATCGGCACCGAGCATATTCTGCTTGGACTGGTGCGCGTCGAAGGCACGGCAATGGAAGTGCTTCGCAGACTCGGCGTGACCGCGGATCAGATTCGCAGACAGACTCGCCGCGTGCTCAACGAAACCGCATCCTCCCCCGCCCCGGCCGGGTCGCAACAACCCGCACGGTCTCCAAGCTCGGGACCCAAGACTCCGCTCGTGGATCAACTCGCCGCCGATCTGACAACTCTGGCCGAAGAGAGGAAACTCGATCCAGTAATTGGCCGGCAAATGGAGATCGAGCGTGTGATTCAAATTCTGGCGCGCCGCACCAAGAACAACCCGGCGTTGATCGGCGAACCCGGCGTAGGCAAGACTGCCATCGTCGAAGGACTCGCACAGCGCATCGTCGAAGGCGATGTGCCTGCGCCGCTGATGAACAAGCGCGTGCTTCAACTCGATGTAGGTTCACTGGTAGCCGGCACGATGTACCGCGGCCAGTTTGAAGAAAGACTCAAACGCGTCATTGATGAGTTGAAACAATCCGGCGCAATTCTCTTTATTGATGAAGTCCACATGCTGGTCGGCGCGGGAGCCGCAGGCTCCTCGGTGGACGCGGCCAACATTTTGAAACCCGCCTTATCGCGCGGCGAACTGCAGGTCATCGGCGCCACCACGCTGGATGAATATCGCAAGCACATCGAATCCGACGCGGCGCTCGAACGGCGCTTCCAACCGGTTCAGGTGGATGAGCCGTCCGTGGAAGAAACGATCGAAATTCTCAAGGGCATCCGCTCGGCGTATGAGGAACATCATCATCTCGTGATTTCAGATGAAGCCCTCGAAGCGGCGACCCATCTTTCGTCCCGATATGTGACCGAGCGCTTCCTCCCCGATAAAGCCATTGACCTGATTGACGAGTCGGCTTCGCGCGTCCGCATGTACAAAAGTCCCGCCGCAAAACAAGCCAAGGATTTATTCAGCCAGTTACGCCTGGCGCGACAGAACCGCGCCCTGGCTCAAGAGGAGGGCAATATCGAAGACATCAAGGAATGGGAGGAACGCGAAACCGATTTGGGCGAACAAATCGAACGCCTGCGCTCCGGCTGGGATCGCGCTAACAGCCCCGTAGTCACGGCGGAAGATATCGCCGAGGTCGTCTCCATGTGGACGGGCGTTCCGTTGATGCAACTCGCGGAAGAGGAGTCGCAACGCCTGCTCAAAATGGAAGACGAATTGCGCAAAGCAATCATCGGTCAGGAAGACGCCATCGTGGCCATCAGCCGCGCCGTGCGGCGTGCCCGCGCCGGCTTGAAAGATCCGAAGCGGCCGATTGGTTCATTCATGTTCCTCGGTCCGACCGGCGTTGGAAAAACGGAACTGACCAAAGCCCTCGCCAAATTTATGTTTGGCAGTGAAGATGCCGCCCTGCAACTCGACATGTCCGAGTTCATGGAACGGCACACCGCTTCACGTCTCGTCGGCGCGCCTCCCGGTTATGTCGGTTATGAAGATGCAGGTCAATTGACCGAAGCGTTGCGCCGCAGACCGTATTCGATTGTGGTCTTCGATGAAATCGAAAAGGCGCATCCCGAAGTCCACAACATGCTTTTGCAGATCATGGAAGAGGGGCATCTTTCGGACGCCAAAGGCCGCAAGGTGGTCTTCCGCAACGCCATCATCGTCATGACGTCGAACATCGGCGCGGATATGATCAAGAAGCAGACCTCGCTTGGCTTCCAGTTGAAGCGCGACGAAGAGGTCGAAGAAAAACTTTCTTACGAAGAGATGCGCAAGAAGTTAAGCGATTCGCTCAAGCACTCCTTCCGGCCCGAATTCATCAACCGGCTTGATGCAGTCGTCATCTTCCGCGCCTTGAACAAGGATGACATCAAGCAGATCGTCTCGCTCGAACTGGACAAGGTGGCGGACCGGCTCAAAGAGCATAATCTCACGCTGACGGCCACCCCCGCGGCGCTGACGGCTTTGGCCGACGAAGGTTACGACTCCGAATTTGGAGCGCGGCCTCTGCGCCGCGTCATTCAGCAAAAGGTGGAGGATGTGCTTTCGGATCGCTTGCTGGCTGGCGAATTCACCGATGGCGATGCCGTCATCGTGGACGTTGATCCCGACGGCGATGTGATCCTAAAGCGGGCCGATGAAAAAGCCGGGGCCCCGGCAATATAACCAAAATTAAATTTGACCGGTGGGGCACAGCCGGCGAAGCGCGCAAAGCTAATACGGCTTGACATAAACAAAAAATAATCCTGATGCAAACAAAAGGAACAGACATAAAAGTCTGTTCCTTTTGCATTTTCCGTTTCGCGTTTTGTTTTTACATGTGTTTGATGATCGCGTCGGCGAACTCGGAGCATTTCACTTCGGTGGCGTGATCCATCAGGCGGGCAAAGTCATACGTCACGGTCTTGGCGTTGATCGCGCCTTCCATGCCCTTGACGATTAAATCTGCGACTTCCGTCCAGCCCAAATAGCGGAACATCATTTCGCCGGAGAGAATCACCGAACCAGGATTGACTTTATCGAGGTCGGCGTATTTCGGCGCGGTGCCGTGCGTCGCTTCGAAGATGGCGTGACCCGTTTCATAATTGATGTTCGCGCCCGGAGCGATACCAATTCCGCCAACCTGTGCGGCTAACGCATCGGACAAATAATCACCGTTCAAATTCAGCGTGGCAATCACATCATAGTCGCGCGGGCGAATCAATACAAACTGCAAGGTCACATCGGCAATTGAATCTTTAATGAGCAATTTGCTCTTCCATTTGCCGTCGCCGTGCGTAGGCCACAACTTCAACGCTTCCTCAACCTCGCGCTTGATATCGTTCTGTTGGTCAGGCGACATCATGTCGAAGCCGGGATCAATCATTCGCGCATTGTCTTCCACGCTCAAATCCGGATTCTTTTCCTTGTTGCCGAGAATCCACGATTCGCGTTCAGTCACAATATCGCTGCGGAATTCACGTTTGGCGAGCTTATAGCCCCAATCCTTGAACGCGCCTTCGGTGAACTTCATGATGTTGCCTTTATGCACAAAGTTCACGCTCTTGCGTTTGTTTGCCAGCGCCCATTGGATGGCGGCGCGCACCAGTCGTTCCGTGCCTTCGACCGAAACAGGCTTAATGCCGATACCCGCCGTATCGGGAAAACGCATCTTGGCGTATTCCTTCGGGAAAGCTTCCTTGAATAATTCCTTGAACTTTTTGTTTTCTTCGGTCCCGTATTGAAATTCGATGCCGGTATAAATATCTTCGGTGTTCTCGCGAAAGATGACCATGTCCACATATTCGGGATGTTTAACGGGAGAAGGCACGCCGTTGTAATATCTCACCGGGCGCTGGCAGACATACAGGTCCAGCAGTTTGCGGAGCGCCACGTTCAATGAACGGATGCCGCCTCCAATCGGAGTCGTGAGCGGACCCTTGATCCCCACCAAAAATTCTTTGAACGCTTCGGTGGTTTCATCGGGCAGCCAATTCTGGAACATTTTGAAGGCCTTCTCGCCCGCATAGACTTCCATCCAATGAATTTTGCGTTTGCCGCCGTACGCTTTTTCCACTGCCGCATCGAACACGCGCACCGAGGCGCGCCAGATGTCGCGGCCCGTGCCGTCGCCCTCGACGAACGGGATGATCGGGTTATCAGGAACCTGTAATTTGCCATCCTTGATGCTGATCTTTGCCCCGCCTGCGGGGACTTTAACGTTTGTGTACGTCATCTTTCACTCCTTGCGAAAATTGTCGGCGGGATTATAACATTCGCACTTTTTGGACTCCTAGTGACGATTATCCTTAATTTCCCGCCTCTTGACAGAATCCCTCGTCCGCATAGAATCAGCCCGAAATGAAAAACCGCTTCTTACAAGACTTTTTGCCTGCCCCCATTAAATTGATTTTTTCCTTTCCCTTTCAGAGAGTCGCTTTCAGCGGCTCTCTTTTTTTACCTGTTGACAGGATGGAATCATGCTCAAACTCCCCGGCCTGATTGACCCTCACGTTCACGTGCGCGAACCCGGACAAACCCACAAAGAAGACTGGGATACTGCCACGCAAGCCGCCCTCGCCGGCGGCGTGACGATGATCCTCGCCATGCCGAACACCAAGCCGCCCATCTTCGACGCATCCACTCTTGATCTTGCGCTCAACGCCGCAAAGGAAAAAGCGCGTTGCGATTATGCCCAATTCCTCGGCGCGGGACCGGACAACGCGGACATCGTTCCAGCCCTGGCCGATAAAGCCGCCGGCTTGAAAATGTATCTCGACTCGACCTTCGGCGAATTGCGCCTCAACGACATGACGCTGTGGATGCCGCACTTTGCAAAATTCCCGAAACACGCGCCGATCGTCCTGCATTCCGAATCGCGCACAATGGCCGCGGGAATTTTATTCGCCGCCATCTATGATCGTCCGGTTCACATCGCGCATGTTTCATTGAAGGAAGAAATCCTGCTGATCAAAGCCGCAAAAGAAAAGGGAATCAAAGTGACGTGTGAAGTCGCGCCGCATCATTTATTTCTTGCCAAAGACGACATTCCCGCCATTTCTCATGGGCATCCCGGTCGCGGCGAAGTGAGACCCAGACTTGCCGCAAAAGAAGATGTCAATGCTTTATGGCAAAACATGGATATCATTGATTGCTTCGCCACCGACCACGCGCCGCACACATTGGAAGAAAAGGACTCCGACAACCCTCCGCCTGGATTTCCCGGATTGGAAACTTTACTGCCATTGCTGTTGACGGCTGTCAGTGAAAAACGCTTGACGGTTGACGACATCATTCAAAAATCTGTCGTCAATCCAGGAAAGATTTTCAATCTCCCCGAACAAGCCGGGACCTTTGTTGAAGTGGACGAGAATGCCGAATACGAAATCAAAGCCGAGAATCAATTCACGCACTGCGGCTGGACTCCGTTCGAAGGCTGGAAGGTGAAGGGACGTGTCACGCGCGTTGTCTTGCGCGGTAGAACTGCATTTGAAGATGGAAAGGTTTTGGCGGAAAAAGGTTTTGGAAGGAATGTGAGAGAATAGAAAATGTTCATCGAAACAGCATCCAGCTTCAGCCGCCGCGCGAATCCGAGCGGAGAAAGAATGAAGCGAAAGAGAGATTAGATATTCGAGAATAGATAATCGTTTGGATCATGTCCCGATTTTGTCTCGATACTGCGGCGCTGGTCGAGTGAACGAAGTTCGTATCGAGACCACGCCGCCTACTCGACCACCGAACTACAAAACTATCAAACCAACAGACCAGGAGACCAACTTATGCCCACCCCCTCTTTATCCCCGCATCTGCCGTTCGGCGAAAACAAAAACGCCGAGTGGTACGGCAAGGACATCATATCCGTCAAGCAGTTCAAACGCGAAGATTTGGAATACATCTTCGGCGTGGCGCACGAAATGCGCGGCATGGTGGAGCGCATCGGCACCTTCGACCTGCTCAAAGGAAAAATCCTTGCCAATCTTTTTTATGAACCGTCCACACGCACCTCGTCGTCGTTCACCGCGGCGATGGAACGCCTCGGCGGCTCGGTCATCCCGATCAATGAAGTGAAATATTCGTCCGTGTCGAAAGGCGAGAGCCTGCCCGATACCGTCCGCACGCTCGAATGCTACGCGGACGTGATCGTATTGCGCCACCCCGAAACCGGCTCGGCGGCGATTGCGGCGAAAGCCGCGCACAAACCCGTCATCAACGCGGGCGACGGCACGGGCGAACATCCCACGCAGGCTCTGCTTGATACCTTCACCATCATGGAAGAGATCGGGCGGCTCGATAATCTCAACGTCACCATGCTCGGCGATCTGAAATACGGGCGCACCGTGCATTCGCTGGCGCGTCTGCTTTCGCAATTCAAAGGCATCAGGCTAAATTATGTCTCGCCCGATATTTTGCGAATGCCCAAAGAAGTGATGGATGAAGTCGCGGAGAAAAATGTCCCGCAGGCTGAATTCTCGTCGCTCGAAAAAGCGCTGCCCGAAACCGACGTGTTGTACGTCACGCGCGTTCAAAAGGAAAGATTCGAGGACCCCGCCGATTATGAAAAAGTCAAGGGCGCGTACGTGATCGATCCCGAAATCATGAAAGCCGCGAAAAAGGAAATGATCGTCATGCACCCCCTGCCGCGCGTCGGCGAGATCAGCACCGATTTCGATGACGATCCGCGCGCCGCCTACTTCCGCCAGATGGAATATGGTTTGTACGTGAGAATGGCGCTGCTGGCGATGGTTCTCGGAAAAGCCTAAAGTTTACAAGTTGAAAAGTTTGAGGTTGGAACGTTCCAACTTCCAAACCTGACAACTTTCCAACATGGAGAATCATGGAATCCTTTTTCTCTTTTCTTGAACGACGAGTGGACGATTCATCATCTCTACTTTGCGTTGGACTCGACCCGCACGCGAGCGATCTCAAAGAGCCATCCGCCGCGTCCGCCCTCGACTTTTGCCTGAATCTCGTTAAACAGACCGCGCCCTGCGCCGCGGCTTTCAAACCCAACGCCGCGTTCTTCGAAGTCTTCGGCGCGGAGGGCTGGGCGGCGCTCAAACAGGTGATTGATGCGATCCGCGATGAATCGAATCGACTCGGCTCGAAGATTCCGGTCATCCTCGATGCCAAGCGCGGCGATATTGCATCCACCGCCGAAGCGTATGCAAAATCCGCGTTCGATTTTCTCGGCGCAGATTGCATCACGCTGAGTCCATATCTCGGCAAAGATTCCATTGATCCGTTCCTCGGCGAATCAGAAAAAGGAGTCTTCCTGCTTTGCAAAACGTCCAACCCCGGTTCGGGCGACCTGCAGGATATTGCGCTTTCGAACGGCGATCTGCTTTATGAGCATGTTGCCAAACTAGCGCAAACATGGAACGCAAAGAACAACATCGGTCTGGTGGTTGGCGCAACTCACATTGACGCCATGAAACGCGTCCGCGCCGCCGCGCCGGATTTGTGGTTCCTCGTCCCCGGCGTTGGAACTCAAGGCGGGGATTTGGAATCGGCAATGAGAGCCGGCTTGCGTCAGGATGGACGCGGAATGCTGATCAACGTCTCGCGCGGCATCTCTCGAAGCGCTGACCCGCGCAAATCCGCGGCGGATGTCCGTGATTTGATACTCAAGACCCGATCTTCGATGCTCGGAAAATGATCAGGCAAAGGAGACTCTCCAAATGAATAAGAAACAACAATTATCGAATCCCGAATTATCGAGCATCGAATTATCGAGCATCGCTGATGGCCTTTTATCCGCAGGCTGTATCAAATTTGGCAACTACGCTTTGAAGTCTGGACTCCAATCCCCAATCTACATTGATTTGCGGCAGATTATTTCCTATCCAAAATTGCTGGAACAAATCGGCGCGGCGTATTTGCCTTTGCTCAAGAATTTGAAGTTTGATCGCATCGCCGGACTGCCTTATGCGGCCATTCCCATTGCAACCGCGATCTCGCTGGCGGGAAATTATCCGATGATCTACCCGCGCAAGGAAGCGAAGACGTATGGCACGAAAGCCGAGATCGAAGGCGAATATCATGCAGGCGAGACGGTGGTCGTGATTGACGATCTCGCCACCACCGGCGGGAGCAAATTCGAAGCCATCGAAAAACTGACCGGCGCAGGTCTGATTGTGAAGGATGTCGTCGTGCTGGTGGATCGTCAGTCCGGCGCGAAGGAGTCGCTGGCGCAGGCAGGTTATTCCATGCACGCGGTCCTGACCGTCACGCAATTGTTAGACTATTGGGAACATACCGGCAAGGCGGAAAAAGATAAAATAGAAGCCACGAGAAAATTCCTGTCGCAATCGCGTTCAGGACTTTAGAAATGTTCAAGTAGAAAGGCGGCTTATGAATATCAAGGATTACATCAAGCAGGTTTATGATTACAACTATTGGGCAGATAAACGGTACTTCGCCGTGGCTGAAGGCTTGACCGAGGAACAACTTCATCAAATGCAGGGACATAGCTGGGGCGATGTCCACGCCATGTTCGTGCACATGATGAGCAGCGAGTGGGTCTGGCTGCAGCGTTGGAACGGGACTTCGCCGAAGAGCCATTTGAACAAGAACGATTTTCCGACGCTGGAATCTGTCAGGGAAAAATGGGCCGAGATCGAGGCTTCGATGCGCAGTTTCATCGAAGCGCAAAGCGAAGAGAGCTTACAGGCTAAAATCACTTACAGCAATTTCAGCGGCGAAACTTTTAGCGTGCCGTTGTATCAAATGCTGATGCACGTCGCCAACCATGAAACGCATCATCGCGGCGAACTGGCGGCGATGTACGCGCTGATGAATGTCCCGCATCCCGAAGAGGAAGTGATTCAATACTTCCTGAACTTGAGCGGGCAGAAAAAATTCTAGAACGAAACGATCAATGTACAGATCCATCCGCCCCTGGCTGTTCAGGCTCGAACCCGAAACCGCGCATCAACTCACATTGAATGCTTTGCGCTTTGCCGGTTGGTTCCCGCCCTCGCGTTGGATCATGCAAGCGATGTTCGCCGCGCCGTTCAAACCGGTTCACGCCTTCGGATTGGATTTCAAGAATCCCATTGGCCTTGCGGCGGGATACGATAAAGACGGCCTCGCCGTTCGCGGCCTGGCCGCGCTGGGATTCGGCCACATCGAGATCGGCACGGTCACGCCGCTGGCGCAGGACGGGAATCCAAAGCCGCGGCTGTTTCGTTTGATCGAAGACGAAGCCATCATCAACCGCATGGGATTCCCAAGCCGCGGCTCGGAGTTCGTTCAGGCCAGGCTGAATGCCGGATTGTCAACCAACTGGTTCGAACGATACGTCGGCATCTCGCGCAAGAAGCCGAACATAAAACGGCATAAGTTCTCTGTGATTCTCGGCGTGAATCTCGGTAAAAACAAATCAACCCCCAACGAACAGGCCGTTTTTGATTATCTTGCTTTGTTGCAAAATTTTGCGCCGCTGGCAGACTATCTGACCATCAACGTCAGTTCGCCGAACACGGAAGGCTTGCGCCGGTTACAGGGGCGGGAGGCGCTCGAAAATTTATTGAAGAATTTGCATCAGCAACGGTTGATCGAACAGAATCAACTCCAGCGCCGCGTGCCGATGCTTGTCAAACTCGCGCCTGACTTGACGGACGAAGAACTCGACGACGCGGTGGATGTCATCCTGCGCACGCGCATGGACGGCATCATCGCCACAAACACGACGCTGGCGCGCGAAGGATTGAGATCGAGTTATCAGCGTGAGAGCGGCGGATTAAGCGGCGCTCCGCTCAAAGTCCGGAGTGAGGCGATATTGCAAAAGATCGTCAAGCGCGTCAATGGGGAAATCCCAATCGTCAGCGTCGGCGGCATCATGAGTCCCGAAGACGCCAAACGCCGGCTCGACATGGGCGCGGCGCTCATTCAGATTTATTCGAGTCTGGCTTATCAAGGCCCCGGCCTGGTCAAAAGAATCGCAAGGTTTTTGTAACCGCTTTTATGGTATATTCTTGAACCATGGACGAGAAAATTACCATTATCGAAGGTCCCCCGCCGGTGTTCGAACAAGTCAACGATGCCTGGGCGATGGGCTTGAACGAAAGCCCGAATGTGTTGATTCCCGCGTTGACGCGCCTGCGCACGTTCAACGGAAACGCATTGGTCGAACGATGCCATCGCGCCTGGAGCAACAAACAACCGATTCACTTGCATTATCGTAACGCCATGGGAATCGAAGAAACTGCGCCGATCCTGGCGGCCCGCAATGTCGAAACGCCCGAAGGACATGTTTTGCTTTTATGGGTGTATCTCGATAAGGAACATGTCGAATACGAATTTGGTTCGGATGATGAAGACGATGCCGAGCCCGACGATCACGATTTCTAAAATAAAAATGAAAGGGGACGCGGGATAGGGATTCGAAACTTCCCTATCCCTTTCTTTATCTTATGCCAGCGCTTCTTTCCCGGACCGATCACGGCGTGCTGACCCTGACGCTGAACCGCCCCGAACGCGCCAACGCGTTCGACACCGGCTTGATCGGCGAATTGCGGGAGGCATTCGCCCGCGCCTCGAACGATTCGCAAACGCGCGTGATCGTGCTGACCGGCGCGGGCAGTTCGTTTAGCGCGGGTCACGACATCACCGAAATGTTGAACGCAGGCGGGCAGGATATTTCTTATGGCGAACATCTGCGTCAAACGTATAACCCGTTGATTTTGCAAATCCGGCGAATCGAAAAACCCGTCATCGCCGCGGTCAATGGAACCTGCGCGGGCGCGGCGCTGGGGATTGCGCTGGCTTGCGATTTGCGTTTCGCTTCGGATGAAACCAAACTGGTCGTTGGCTTTGGCGGCATTGCGCTTGCGCCCGATTCGGCGGTCTCATTATTTTTGCCGGTTTTGATCGGCCTGGGGCGCGCCGAGGAATTTTATTTCAGCAACGCGCCGATTCCCGCGCAACAGGCATTAGAATGGGGATTGGTCAATCGCGTTTTTCCGCCGGCAAGTTTCACGCAGGAAACAATGGCTTACGCGGAACGGCTGGCGGCGGGCGCCATCGGCGCGTTTGGATTGGCAAAGCAGGCGTTCAATAAAGCGGCATTGTCCAACCTTGAAAATGCGCTGGAAGCCGAAGCCGATTTGCAGGAAATTGCCGGCCGGCGCGCGGAGCATAAAGAAGGCGTCGCCGCGTTTTTGGAAAAGAGAAAACCGAAATATACAAACGATATTCGATGATCGAAATTCGTTTTGCGTTCCACCCGGATTCCGAATATCGAATTACGAGTACCGCTCATGGAATTTGAACCCGTCATCGGACTTGAAGTCCACGCCGAGCTTCAAACGAAATCGAAGATGTTCTGTTCGTGCGAAGTGGTTGATTCCACAACCGCCGCGCCGAACACAACGGTCTGCCCTGTTTGCGCGGGAATGCCCGGCACACTGCCGGTTGTGAATCGAAAGGCGGTTGAGTTTGGCATCCGTGTGGCATTGGCGCTGGAATGCGAAGTCCGGCGCACCAGCATCTTTGCGCGCAAAAATTATTTTTATCCCGATCTGCCAAAAGGCTATCAAATCTCGCAATACGAACAACCGCTGGCGGTCAACGGCAAATTGATCATTCGCACGGCCGGGGGCGAGCAGGCGATCCGCGTGCGCCGCGTGCATTTGGAGGAAGATACCGGCAAATTGACTCACGTCGAACACGGCGAAAAATCGTATTCGCTCGTGGACTTGAACCGCGCTGGCGTACCCCTGCTCGAAATCGTGTCCGAACCCGATCTTCATTCCGCAGATGCGGCGCGCGCGTACGGCGAAGCCTTGCGCGACATTTTGCGTTATCTCGGCGTCAACAGCGGTGATATGGAAAAAGGCGTGATTCGTTTCGAGGCGAATGTGTCGGTCAGGCGAAAAGGGGATAAGGGATTGGGGACCAGGACCGAGGTGAAAAATTTAAATTCGTTTCGCGCCCTGGAACGCGCCGTCGAATACGAGGTCGAACGGCAGGGCAAAATCCTCGAAGCGGGCGGAAAGGTCGAACAGGAAACGCTTGGCTGGAGCGAGGCGCGCGGCGCGACGTATTCTCAACGCAGCAAGGAAGACGCGCACGATTATCGTTATTTTCCCGAGCCGGATTTGCCTCCGCTGGTGGTGGAACAAAGTTGGATTGATGAAATCAAAAGCAAATTGCCCGAGCTTCCGCGTGCAAGATATGTGCGGTTTATCCAAGATTATGGCCTGACCGAATACGACGCGGCGCGTTTGACCGAAGAAAGGGAAATCGCCGACTATTTTGAAGCGGCGGTCCATCGTCTGCCGTCCGCGATCCAGCCGAAGGCTGTCGCAAATTGGATGCTCGGCGATTTGTTTTCGTTGATGAATCAAAATAATTTAACGGCCGGCCGCCTCAAAGTCCGGCCGGAGGCGCTGGCCGAATTGGTGAAGATCGTATCCGAAGGACAAATCAATCAATCCAGCGCGCGCGAAGTTTTGGGCGAGATGTTCGCGTCCGGTAAAAGCGCGGCGGAAATTGTGGAAGCGCGCGGCCTCAAACAGGTCTCGGATGAGGCGTTCATCGCAGAACTGGTCAGCCAGGCGTTAAGGGAAAATCCAAACGAAGTTGCCAGCTATAAAGCCGGGAAAACGGGAGTGGCGAATTTTCTCTTTGGACAGGTGATGAAGAAAGCGGCGGGCAGGGCCAATCCGCAGGTGGTGCGAAGTGAACTTGAAAAGCAACTGGTGCGTTAGCGCCATGGACTATTTGTGATAACTTTCATATTGACGCAGGATGAAAAGTCGGGTAAGTTTAAGCGGTACGAACGCCAGGATTTTATTGATATGATTTGGGTGTGCGACATAGTTGGTTCATGAAGCGGGCAAACCCGTCCGGGTCTGCCCGCTTATATTTTCTCAAAAAACAGACTTAGGAGAACAAAATGGCTGAACAACTCAATGCGTTTGCGATGGCGCAGGAACAGTTCGATCATGTGGCAAAACTGCTTAAACTGGACCCTGCCATCTCAGAAATTCTACGCTGGCCGATGCGCGAATATTCCTTCCGCATCCCGGTGCGGATGGATGACGGCTCGATGCGCGTCTTCCAGGGATTCCGCGTCCAGCATAACGATGCGCGCGGCCCGAACAAAGGCGGCATCCGCTTCCACCCGGCTGAGACGCTGGATACCGTCCGCGCCCTGGCAACGTGGATGACGTGGAAATGCGCGGTGGCAGATATTCCGTTGGGCGGAGGCAAAGGCGGCGTCGTTGTGGACCCGGCAACGCTCTCCGTCCATGAGAAGGAACGCTTGTGCCGCGGCTGGGTGGATGCAATGTGGAAGAATATCGGGCCGCGCAACGATGTGCCTGCGCCGGATGTCGGCACCACGCCGCAGATGATGGGTTGGATGATGGACGAATATTCCAAGCTGGTTGGACAATACACCCCGGGTGTGTTCACCGGCAAGCCTCTGGGGAGCGGCGGATCGGAAGGCCGCACGGAGGCCACAGGGTACGGCGTCATCTATACCGTGCGCGAGGCGATGAAGTACCTGAACATGAACCCGAAGAATTCGGCGGCGGCTATCGAAGGTTTTGGAAACGTGGCACAATACGCCTCGATTGGTTTTATCGAAATACTGGGCGGTAAAGTCGCCTGTGTTTCCTGCTGGGATCGCAACGACAAGAAGTCATACACCTACAGCCACAAAGACGGCGTTGATCCGCGCTTCCTCCTGACCATCGTGGATGAGTATGGCACGATTGATAAGAAGAAGGCGATGGACAGCGGCTATATTGTCGAAGACGGCGCGGCGTGGATTACAAAGGAAGCGGATGTGTTGATCCCCGCGGCTATCGAAGGCCATGTCAATGCGGATACGGTAAAAACGATGTCGAAGCGCGTCAAGATCGTGGCGGAGGGCGCCAACGGCGGCGTCACGCCCGAAGCGGACGAATATTTCAAAGCGAATAAGATTTTCGATATCCCCGATTTTCTGTGCAACGCGGGCGGCGTGACAACTTCGTACTTCGAGTCGGTCCAGAACGATATGAATTTCTATTGGACGAAACAAGAAGTGCTGGAAAAACTCGATACCAAGATGACGCAGGCTTTCAAAACCGTGCTTGAGATGTCGGAGAAGGAAAAAGTTTACATGCGCGATGCGGCATACATGGTGGCGATTGACCGCGTGGTCAAAGCCATGCAGTTGCGCGGCTGGGCATAAGAAAACGCAATACGCAAAACGCAAAAGAGCGCGTCCTCTTCGGACGCGCTCTTTTATTCGGAAAAAAACCATCCGCTGATTTTCTCCGCGTTTCTTCGCGTGAATTTGCGGATGAGTTATATCTCGCAGAAGCGATCAATCCTCTTGCCAATGATGGCGATGCTGTCTTCCCAGAATTTGCGTTTGCGGATGTCAATGCCGAAGCGTCGGGCAAGGTCGGCGGCGTTGGCTTCCCCGGTGGATGCCAGCAGATTCTTGTAATCGTCCACGAAGGCCGCGCCGCGCTGTTGGTAGATGGCATACAAGCCGGTGGCGAACAACAAACCGAACGCGTACGGAAAATTATAGAACGACAAACCTGGCGAATAGTAATGCGGCTTCCACGTCCACATGAACTTTTGCAGATAGCGTTCATCGAGACCGTCGCCATAGGTTGCTTTTTGGGCGCGTTCCATGATCTCGTTGAAATCATCGGCAGAAAGTTCGGCCTGTTCGCGGCGCTCGAAGACTTCCTTCTCGAACAGATAGCGCGAATAAATGTCCACGACGATTTGTGCCGCGCCCTGAATCTGCGCTTCGAGCACCGCCAGTTCCTCCTGCGGGTCTTTCGTGGACGAGAGAACGGCTTCGGTCACGATGGTTTCGCACATGGTGGAGGCAGTTTCGGCGAGGGTCATCGGCGTGAGCTGTTGTAGTTCGGTCTTGCCCGCTTTAAAGGCGCAATCGTTGTGAAAACCGTGGCCGAGTTCATGAGCGATCGTGCTGACGGTATCGAACGAGCCGTCGAAGTTGCACAGCACGCGGCTTTCCTTCACGCCGGAAATTCCCATGCAGAACGCGCCGCCGCGTTTGCCGTCGCGTTGTTCGGCGTCAATCCAATGATTGTCAAAGGCGCGCTTTGCGAACGACGAAAGATCGGGCGAGAACTTGCTGAAGTTATCCAGAATAAAATCGCGCGCTTCGTCGAACGAATAGACTTTATTGGTTTTGCCGAGCGGCGCGAACACATCCCACCATGCCAGTTGTTCCTTGCCGAGTTTCTTTGCCTTGGCTTTGAAATATCTTCGGAACATCGGAAACGAATCGTGCATCGCGCCGAGCATGGCCTCGAGCGTTCTTCGATCAATGCGCGCCGCATCGAGCGCGGAATGGAGGGCATCTTTGCGGCCGCGGCGTTTATTCAATGTGATTGCTTCGCCCTTGACGCCGTTCAGGCACGCCGCTAACGTTTCCTTGACCGATTCCCAGGCTTTGTTTTCGGCCTCATAGGCGCGGCGCCGGACGGATTCATCGGGATGCGAGCGCAGGTTGATCAGCGCGGGCATGGGAAGTTTTTTCATCTTGCCGTCCAGCTCAAAGTCCACGGAAAGCTGTGAAGTGACCGTCCCTTGCAGTTTGCCGAAGGCGTTGCCGCCGCTCAGGCTGAGTTCCGAAGCGAGTCCTTCCAGTTCATCGCTCATTTGGTATTTGCTTTGCCCGGCGGCTTCTCTCAACATGAAGGCGTGCGCTTCCGCCACTTTATTCTTCGCAATGACTTTATCCAGCTTGGGCCCGATTTTACCGAGCCAGCTTCGGAAGCGGACGAAGAGTTTGTCCATCGGCAGGCTGGCCTGCTCGAATTCCGAGAGGGCGCGCATGGCGGCCTTGTTGCGCGAATCGGTGGTTACATACGATTCGATGAACGGCACGATGGTGCCTGAAAGCGTAAAGATTTTGTTGATGCGGTTGACGGCCTCGCCAACCAACGGAGCGAGTTCGTTGACCGGCGTTTTTGCGCCGGCTTTGAACAATTTCCTGTCGAAGAATTTCTCAAGACCGGCAACCTGTCTTTTGTACTCTTCAACGGCGGCTTTGAACTCCCTGGATTCGAGCGACGGATAAACATTGCTGAGGTCCCAACGCGGAACAGTGGTCATAAATCATCTCCTGTGATTGTAATGGAAACGCGGCAAGTATACGATGAATTGACTTTATTCAGGGTTTTTATACGGAACGAGATAAGCCACCGCGCGGCTCTGGCGGCCGTCCATTACGAGATTGAGGCAGTGGCGGGGACGATAATCTTCGACTGCAATCAATCGAAGCGTCGGCGCGATGTGTTCGTCCGCGTTGATGAAGTCCATGAGGCGGTTGGGAGTCGCATAAAAGAAATCCCGATTGAAAACAGAGTCCTTATCGTTCAGGAAAATCGCCAGCGGATAGATTTTCGCCTCCATCAAATCCTGGAAGAAGTGCGTTCCGAACGACGGCTCGGGCAGAGCGTTTGCGGTTTCATCGGATAATTCCACGAGGGCGCGTGTGTTGTAAATGTCGCCATACGCAACGTGGACGCCCAGATCGGGCGTGGATGTGCCCCAGCGTCCCGGGCCCACCGCAATGAAGGTCTCATCTTTGAGCGCGGTGTTGAGCTCGCCGATGGCGCGCTGGAGTTTGATCCGCTCGTCTTGCGAAGACAGGCGGAAATATTCCTCCGGCGGGACGAATAATACATAACGAATATTGAGTACGCCGCCCTGCGGCACCATGCGTTGTGTGGAAAAGATCACGTTTTGCGGTTTTATGTCTTGCGGTATGGAGGCCTCGACAATATCCTGCATGCGGCTTTGCGGACGGCATTGCAGGAGCGTAATGCGCACATCGGGATTCCGCGATTCCGGATTGACGATCTGCACAGTAAACTCGACATCCACAGGCGAGCCGTAATGTTTTTCGAGCAGATGCAAAGCCGCGCGCATCCGGGAAGCAAAGGGCGTGCGCGTCAACAATCCATCGAACGTGACGAAAAGCTTCTCGGGATTCGCCTGTGTTGTCAGCATCGGCGAAAGGTAGCCGTCCTGTTCCACTTCCATGATGTAACGGATCGGCGGATATTGCGGCGAGGCCGCTTCACGAATCGGAATGGTGCGGAATTGATTCGACTGCAAATCAATCACATCAATGCTGCGCTGGGAATAGCGGCGGATGGAGCGCATATCCGATGAAGGATGCAGTCCCGGATGACTCAAGGCGACCAGCCGCGGATAATCATCGGCGACCATTTCGACGGCGCGTGTGCCCAATCCCCAAACCAGGCGCAGGAATCCGTCCTCCTGCCTGATCGTCGGCGACCAGCGATAGATGTTGCGGCTGAACGCCACGCCCGCCGCGTTTGGGAAATAATAATTTCCGACCGGTTCTCCTTCCACAAATTGAATCAGAATGGCAATGCGTTCATCGTAATCGGTCAATCCCTTATGATGACGGTACAGCAGAGCGTCGGGATGCAAAGCGCTGGCATACACGCGGGCAATGGCGCGCGTCAGGGCAAGTAGATTCTCGCCGGGGGTTCCTTGATTGGGGCAAAAGATGCTTTCGTATTTTCCCGCAAATGCCGTGCCGAAATTATCCTCCAACAAACTGGAGGAACGAACAATCAGCGGAGATTTGCCCGCCTGCCGAAGCACCTCCTCCAAACGTTCCAGGACCTGAGGCGGAAATTTTCCGCGTGAAAACTCCGCGCAGATATTTTCGTACTCGGCGCGCATTTCATCTTCCGATTTATATTTCTGATCGTTCCAATGCATCAACCCGTTGAGGGACATGAAATTATAAAAAACGTCCGAGCCGAGGTAATAAGAAACGGGCGTTCGGAAACAGTCCCGCACCTCCGGCGGCGCGGTGGCTTTGAGAATCCGCATGGCCAACAGCATCCCGGCCGCCTTGCCGCCCACTTTTCCGCCGCTGATTTTACGGCGGCGAATCTCCTTTAAATCCTCCACCTCGAACCAGCGCCGCGCAATGTTGATGTATTGAAGCTGGTCGCTGATCATGGTGCGGATCAACACCACCTTGATCTCCTCGAGCCGCGCCTCGTATTTTTGACGTTCCTCCGCCGGCATCGCATCAATCATCTCGGCTTGCTCAAACAGCATATCCTGCGGAGCCAGTTCGGGATTGAACCATACGAAGTCTGTTTCGACGTTGCCGCGTTCGGTCAGCACCTGCCGGACGATGGACTCGAAATCGCTGTAAGGAAAATTATAGGCAAAATAAAAATCGGTCAGTGAATCGCGCACGCGCCGCAGGCGGGTTTCCCAGACTTCGGTGCTTTCCTCCATGAGCGGATCGTGGATTCCCTCCCGCATCTGCGAGGCGATGGCCTTGTTGCGCGCGTCCGCCTCGAAGTCCTCCTTGCTGACGACGCCGCGCGCGAACAGTTCGCGCCTCATGCGCGAGCGGATGCGGCTGCTCAAAATGGGATACTGGCTGAGCGTCAGATAGATTTGCTGGATGTTGTCGAAGGACGGCTGGTAAGGGAACATTTCAGGCTTATTTATAATCGGACTCTATCGGAAATGGAACGAAACGCAGACATCCGCCCCGAACGCAAGTGCGGCGTGAACGCTGACTCACAGCAATGCAAAGAGAAAAATCCGCGTTTTGTGCGTCCAAATCAAATTTTCGGCCTGCGTACGTTAAAGTCTATTATACTGAACCTGCTTGAATCGCGGCGTTAAATCCTGTACAATTTTGTATGAACAAGCCCCTCTTTACACGCCTGGGAGGCACACATGGACATGATCAAAGTTTCCGCGAACTCCCGCACCTCTGCTGTCGCTGGGGCGATTGCAGGCGTCATCCGCGAGCACAAACATGCGGAAGTGCAGGCCATTGGAGCCGGGGCCGTCAATCAGGCTGTCAAAGCGCTGGTACTGGCCATCGGCTACCTCAAGAACGACGGCATTGACGTGGTCTGCGTCCCCGAGTTTGTGGATGTGGAAATCGAAGACAAAGTGAGGACGGCTATCAAATTGGTGATTGACCCGCGCTGACGCGACGCAGCTTCCCAGACTTCGTAGCGGCCCCCGTTTTGCCGGCTTTTCTCTGATGGGGAAATTTTTCGCGCCTCGCAAAACCGGAGGGCGCGGATGATTCTCTTTCTGCTAAAATTGACCTATGGCTAAATCAGTGTTGCGTTGGTCGTTCGCCTTGACCGCCGTGGCGGGATTGATTGTGATAGCTATTGCGCCAGGCTTTAACACGGTGAAAGTGGCGCCGGTTAAAGCAATTTCTAGTGTGTCAACTTGTGGTTCAACATTGGCGCAATGGTCATTCGATCAACAATCCTTATCGACGACAACTCCACTGCCAAGCATTGAAAATGTCAAAGCTAGTGCATCAGAGAATGGGGTAGGTAGTGTAGGTTTTACTTCTACAGGGTCGCATTCTGGTAAAGCATGGAGCGGAAGTGGCTGGTCCAGCACTTCAACCCCCAATACCACATATTTTGAGTTCGATATCGATTTGACAAATTATGCCAGTCTCTCGATGAGTTTCTATGCGTCTAGAAGTAATGACGGCCCTCAAAATGTTTCTGTTCAATACAGCTCTGATAATGGCAGTTCGTTTACCCAGATTAATACATATTCGGTTCCAGTAGTTACTTCTGGAAATACGAGTCAACAAATTGCTGTTGATTTCTCGTTGATCACAGCATTAAATGATAATGCTAATGCGATATTTCGCATTTATGGAATCAATAGCGGCAGCGGGAATCTTCGCATTGATGATGTCACATTTACTGGCTGTTCAATGGTGATCATTGACAGTATTTCTCCCAACCCAACCAATAGTGGAACTACAGTTACCTGGCATGCTTTTGAAAACGGTACTTATGATGTCCGCGTGGGGGGAACAGACTGTACAAATGGCACATCGGTTGACAGTGGATCTTATTCAACCAGTCCCGCTGTAATTTCATCTACAATACAGGCAAGTAGCCTTAATAGTGGACAATCAAACGCAATCTTTGTTTGCGTTACAGCATCGGGTGCTCCCGATTTCGCAAGTGGTTCAGTCCTTGTAGATACAACTCCACCAACTGTTTCTATTAGCCTGCCTGGTAGTCAATCCTCTTCGACTGCAGCACTTCCGATTAACTTCTCGGTTACATTTTCTGAACCTATTGATGTTAGTACATTCACAACATCCAGCATTACACAAATCGGCTCGGCAACCGGCATTACATGGACCATTATAGATTCTGGTGACCATACAAATTTCACATTACGTGCTACAGCGGTTACAGGAGCTGGATCCCTAGAAGTGGTTTCATAACTGGTTAAGGGTGATGAGCAAACAAGTGAGATGAAA
>JBHORD010000053.1:0-38122 GCA_042408355.1 Anaerolineales bacterium | reverse complement strand
CACAAATTCGCTGAATCCAAGTACGATAGGTCTCGTTGATCGGCATTGGAACCTCCGGGTGAAATCGTTTGTGGTAAAACAACTTTACCCGATTTCTTTTGCCGATCAATACCTTTTCATCAAACTGTCAGGTCGCTAGTTAACCTGCAACTTTCAACCTGCAACTTTTCAACCTTTAACCACTTTCAGCGCGTCCGGCAGGATTTCAAAATCCAACTTGCGAAGGTTACTGCCGAAGCTGGTAAGGATTTCTCCATCGGCATGAATGTAAAGCGGACGGTCTGAATTCATGGCGAGTTTTCTGCAGGCGCCCATGCGGATTTGTTTTGTGAAGCGCGGGTGCGTGCCTTTCATAAATTCGGGGATAAGGCGGAACATCATGGGGCGCGAAACTTTCCGCACCATCACGTATTCCATGAGGCCGTCGTTCATTTTTGAATCGGGAGAGAGGATGAAGCCGCCGCCTTCGCGCCCGCCGTTGCACAGCGTGGTCATCAGCACGCGCTCCTGCCACTTTTCCTTTTCGGTTTCAAACTGCACGAGCGCCGGGTCGTGATTGAGCATGATGGTTTGGATGACCGCCATGAAGTACATGAGGAATCCGCGCACGACGGGAAGTTTGTGCGAGCGGATGGTGACGACTGCGTCGAAGCCGATGCCCAGTGTGTTGTCGAAATATTCCTTGTGGCCGTGTTCGTCAATCATCAGGCCGAGGTCAATCGGAGCCGCTTCGCCGTTGAGGGCGTGAACGAGGGCGCGGTCCGATTCCTTTGGAATGCCGATGGCGTGTGCAAAGTCGTTGCCCGAGCCGACCGGCACCACTCCAAGAGCGGGTCTTCTATCTTCGGGCAACTGCATGATTCCGTTGATGATTTCATGAACGGTTCCATCGCCGCCCATTGCCACGATCCTGTCATAACCCTGTTCGCCGGCCTGTTTTGCCAGTTCGGTCGCATGCGTCGGATAGACCGTGCCGCTCCAATCGGCGTTGCCGTATTCGTTGACGATCGAACGCAGATCGTTGGCCACTTTCCATGCGTTGCCCATGTCGGCCATTGGATTCAAAATGACTTTGACTTTGCGTGTCATTGGGCTTCTCCTCATGCATTTAATCTGCCCCCTTCATTCAGATGAAGCCGAACCGGGACATCCTCCGAGGGGCGTCATGCCGACGGCGATTATAACCCTTGGAGACCAATGCGGCGATTATGGCTCGTCATATTTGATGCCTTGATTCAATTCCCCGGTAAAGCCGCGCGCGATCATAAACGAGCCGCGTTGGTGTTTTTTCGCCCGGTACAATGCTTCATCTGCCGCACGCAACAAATCGGAGGCGGTGATTGCGTGAATGGGATAGATGGCGATTCCGCTCGAAAGCCCGATGCGGATCGTATCCCCGTTTGGGGCTTCGAAATGAAATTTTCTGAGCGATTCGAGAATCTTTTCCATCACCACACGCACCGAAGACAGATCAATTTGAGTCAGAATCAGCGTCAACTCGTCGCCGCCATAGCGCGCCAGAAAATCGCTCGAACGCAGACTCGTTGCAATGTAATTGAATGCCGCCCTCAGAACTTGATCGCCCACCGTGTGCCCGTATGTGTCGTTCACATTTTTAAATCCATCCAGATCCATCATTACCACAGCGAAAGAATATCCTGTGCGCCGCGCCTGAAAAACTTCATGCTCCAGCCTTTCGTCCAGCGCGCGCCGATTGGGAAGATTGGTCACGGTATCGCTGTATGCCTGCTTGCTGATCAACTGATGCAGGCTTGCATTCGAGATGGCCACGGCGGCCTGATCTGCCAGCAATCCCAGCAGTCGCATTTCCAACGGCGTGAAACCGCCGGGCGTCACGCGCGAGAGATTCATAACGCCTACTACCTTGCCGTTGGTTTTCAACGGGATGCCCACAATGGAACCTGCCCAATCCCGGGGCGCGCTTGCATAAAGCGGATGATTTTTTATGTCTTCGACAATGATCTCTTCCCCGCTTCGCGCCACCGCATATGTCAAGCCGTCTATGCGGGGAACGCTGATTGGAATATTCCGGCTTCCATCCCGATCCAGCGAGGCGCCGAATTCGAGTTTTCCATTGGTATAGAGAAAGATGTGAACTGCGCGGGTACTGCTCACCAGATTCATGGCTTCCTTGGCAACCGCCTCGAGAACGGTATGAAGGTCGAGGCTCGAAGTCAAATTCAAACTGAGCTTCTTCAACGCATCCAGTTCATCGGCTTGCTGTTCATGCGCGATTCGGAGTGTTTGACTTTGGATCAGTTCGGGAATTGACTGGCGTACGTCTGCGGCCGCGCCTCCGGAATCGGGAGCTCGCTGCGAGGATTCGATCAGGACATTAATCAGTTTGAGGACTTCCTGGGTTTCAGCGGGAGAAAGATGGGAGTGTTGCCTCAGAGACCGGCGCGCCTGATCTAAAATTTCAAGTCGCAGATCAATCGTATCCATCTGGGGAGAGAAGTGACAATTTACACGGCGGACATTAAGATGAAAGTACCCAGTTCAAGGATTTCGCACCAACCTAATTATACCGGAAAAGGACTGTGTTAGAATGCTCATAAATCTTTAAGGGAGTTTTATCGTGTCGTCCCGAAAATCATCCTTTTCTCCAGCCTCGCCTCTGCATCCGAAACTGCGCGCCATCGTCGTTGGCGCATCGGGCGGCATTGGCGGCGCGCTAAGCCGCCGGCTCGCGCGCGCCGGTTATACACTTGCGCTGGTGGACCGAAACCGGCAGGCTTTGGAGCAGTTGTGCAATGAGGTCAACAAAGACCATGACGAAACGCGCGCCTGCTTTTATGTTGGCGATGTAACCGATTATGATTCCGTCCCCGGCGCTTTACGCCGCATCATCGCGGACCTGGGCGGGCTCGACCTCTTCGTTTATGTAGCGGGCGTCATTTATTTTCCCGCAATTGACGAATACAATTTCGACGAAGACTTGAAAATGGTCGAAGTCAATTTGCTTGGCGCGATGGCGTGGATGAATCGGGTCGCGCCATTGTTTTTAAGCAGGAAGGGCGGGCAAATTGTCGGAGTGTCGTCCGTTGCAGGCGACCGGGGCCGCGTGGGCAACCCCGGTTATAACGCCTCCAAAGCCGGACTGACCTCCTATCTTGAATCCTTGCGCAATCGGCTTACGCGGCATGGCGTAAATGTCATTACGATCAAACCGGGCATGGTCAAAACCGAAATGCTCAACCTGCCGAATGCCCCGCGTCCCATGTTCGCCGTTTCGCCGGAGGAAGCCGCGGATGGAATCTGGAACGCCATTCGGCGCCATAAACAGCAGGCCTATATACCGGGCATTTGGTATTGGATTATGCTTGTCATCCGGAACATTCCCTCCTTTATTTTCAGGCGGATCAATATCTAGCCATTCCATCTCACATCAAAGCGTGTCAATATGTCAACTCTAACATTCGAACGAAACTTTTTCCCTCTTCAAAATTTTGGACATTCCCTCACTGCGCCGTCGTATGTCTTCAAGCCGAAATGCGTTGAGGAAATTCGCGAGGCGTTTGAGCTTGCCAGAAAGAACGGCTTGACTGTCACCGCACGCGGCGCCGGACGCAGTTACAACGATGCCTCATTGAACGGCGGCGGGATCGTGCTTGATTTTTCGGGGATGAACCGCATCCTGAATTGGGACCCGACAGCGGGCCGCGTGACCGCTGAGCCGGGCGTCACGCTCGAACGACTTTGGCAACGCGTCGAACCCGAAGGCTGGTGGCCGCCGGTCGTCTCCGGCACGATGTTCACAACCCTGGGCGGATGCCTCAGCGCGAACATCCATGGAAAAAATAATTTCAGAATGGGTCCCATTGGCGAACACGTGATCGAATTCACGGCGATTTTGCCAACCGGCGCTGAAGTGACCTGCTCGCCAAATAAAAACGCCGATTTGTTTTATGCCATGATCAGCGGACTCGGAATGCTCGGCATCTTTACCTCCATCACGATGCAAATGAAGAAAATCGAATCGGGGCTGTTGGAGGTTCATGCGTGGCCCGTGCATAATCTTCACGAACATCTTTCCTATCTGCTTGAGAAGGCGCCTGTCTTCGATTACACCGTCGGCTGGATGGATACGATGAACGGCGGAAAGAGTCTGGGCCGCGGACAAATCCACGCCGCCAATTATTTGCACGGCAATGAAGACCCGCATCCTCACGAAACGATGAAACTGGAAAATCAAATTTTGCCATCGCGCATCTTCGGCGTTTTTCCCAAATCCATTTTGTATATTTTCATGAAGCCGTTTGTGAATAACGCCGGCTGGCGGGTCGTTAATCTCGCAAAGTACGCCGCGTCTCTGCGCGCGCACACGTTTCGTCAATCGCACGCGGCGTTTCATTTTTTGCTCGATTATGTTCCGAACTGGGAATTATCCTATGGCCGTGGCGGCATGATTCAATACCAGTCGTTTCTGCCCAAGGAGACCGCCGAAGCCGCGTGGACGGAATTGTTGAACCTTTCGCTCAAACGCGGACTGCCCTCCTATCTTGGAGTCACGAAGCGCCATCGCCCCGATAAATTTTTGCTGACTCATGCCGTGGATGGTTTTTCGCTGGCGTTGGATTTCAAGATCACGAACGGCAACCGCGCCAGATTGAGCGCCATGCTTCAGGAATTCGACAAGATCGTTCTCGACGCGGGCGGACGTTTCTATTTTGCAAAGAACAGCGAGACCCGCCCGGAGACGGCCGTCCGTTTTCTCGGCGAAGAAACGATTGCGAAATTCAAGAAATTGAAGAAACGCTGTGACCCGGACGGATTGCTGGAATCGGATTTGTACCGCCGTGTGTTTGAGGCATAATTCGATATTCCTCCCTCAATGATCGAATATCAAATATCGAACATCGAATTATTGTTATGAAATGTGATGTGATTGACCTCGGTGTAGTCGAATACGAACGCGCCTGGAAATTGCAGGATGAATATGCGTCGGAGATCGCGGCGGGGGCGCGGCCTCCGACGCTTTTGTTGCTGGAGCATCCGCATGTTTACACATTCGGGCGGAAGGGCCATGCGGAGAACCTTCTATGGGGCGAGGAACTGCTCAAACAGAAAGGGATTGCCGTTCATTGGGTGGACCGCGGCGGCGATGTAACCTATCACGGGCCGGGACAATTGGTTGGATATCCGCTTTTGCCGCTTGCCCCCCTCCTCCTTTCAAATTCAAAGAATTTGAAAGGAGAGAAAGAGGGCGGTGAAGGCCGATTGCCCGATGCCGATTATGTCGGCTATATCCGCAAGTTGGAGAAAACGCTCATCATCGCGTTGACGCGCTTCGGGATCGCCGCCGGCCAAATGTCCGGCATGACCGGTGTGTGGGTGCAGGCGGATGTCTATTCGCGCTGTCCGCGCTGTCGTCCTGAAGATCGCGAGAAGCCTGCCAAGATCGCGGCCATCGGCGTCAAGGTAGACGCGCATGGAATTTCTCATCACGGTTTTGCGCTGAATGTCAATCCCGACATGACCTATTGGGACGGCATTATCGCCTGTGGTCTTGCGAATTATCCGGTAGTCAGTCTGGCCGATTTGCTGGCTCAGCCGCCCGGCATGCAAACGGTGAAGGAGGCGGTCGTGGCGGCATTTGGCAGTGTGTTCGGGTATGAGACGAATCTACTGGCAAAGTGAAAACAGTACGAAAGGGCGATGCCTTCCTGTTTGAAAATCAATTGACTTTTTCACGCCTAGCCTGTACACTAAATAAAAAATCGTCGGCATGTGAATTTTTGGAGGAGAAGGTATGACTGCCCAGTTTCAGTTTGTCATGCGCTCCGGTCCCACTCCGGGCGCTACATTTTCACTGGAGGGGGATCAGATTTTGATCGGTCGTGACTCTACCAGTAATATCACCATCAACGATGCGGAGGTTTCCCGTAAACATGCACGCCTGAACTTTCAAGGCGGCAAGTATGTTTTGGAAGATCTGGGATCTACCAATGGCACGTTCGTCAACGGCCAGCGGCTGGTAAGCCCGGTTGTATTGAAATCGGGCGACGTGGTTTCGCTTGGCGAACAGATTGTCCTGATGTTCGAGGCTTTATCTGTTGATCCCGGAGCGACCGTGATGGTTCCGCACAAGAGCGCGCCCAGCGCCGCGCCCTCGACGATAGCTGCGCCCGCGCCTGCACCGGCGCCGTCTGTGCCTGCGGCTCCATCTCAGCAATACTATACGCCTTCGGTGGCGCCTGCCAAACGGACAAACTGGCTTCCAATTGGTATTGGCGCGGCGGTCATTCTCTTCATATGTGTCTGCGTTGGAGCGCTTTGGTATATTGACCAGAATTATCTGTGGTGCACCTTCTTCCCGTTTCTCACTGGCTGTAAGTAGAAGCCGTCATTTGAACATCCCCGCAATTTGCGGGGATGTTTTTTTAGCGGTTGTAAATTTACCTGGCATTGACTACAATCGGGTTGCAAAAGGCAATGCATCCATGAATCAATCTCCGAATCCGTCCTCTCCGCCATGGGGCGCGACGACGAAACTGGTGGTCGCCCTGACGGTTGTTGCCATCGTGGCGGGCTTGTTTATCCAGTTCCATGGCATCATTGGTCCGCTCCTGATGGCTTTTGTGCTGGCGTATCTATTTCACCCGATTGCCAATTTTTTGCAAAGAGTAACGCATATTTCATGGCAGATCGTTGTCTCCTTCATTTATATTTTGCTCTTGTTGTTTTCGTTGAGTATGCTGACGCTGGGCGGCGTGGGATTGATTCAGCAGATTCAGAGTTTAATTACCATTGTTCAAGATTATCTGGCCTCCCTGCCTGATCTCATCCAGAAATTATCCGGACAGGTGTATTACATTGGTCCATTTCCGATTGACTTTCGCACGCTGGACTTGCATCAACTGAGCAGTGAACTGTTGGGCCTCATTCAGCCTCTGCTTGGACGCACCGGCGATTTGCTGGGCGCCATCGCCAGCAGCGCGGCGCAATTCCTCGGCTGGGCCCTCTTCGTTCTTTTGGTCTCTTATTTCGTTCTTGCAGAGAGCGGCGGTCTGCGCAACCGCATTGTCTGGTTTGATATTCCCGGCTATTCCGAAGATATCCGGCGGCTCGGACATGAACTGACGCTGATCTGGAACGCATTCCTGCGCGGGCAGGTCATTGTATTCATTCTGACCGCGCTCACATACATGGTCGTCTTTGGTGTGCTTGGCGTCAGCTACGCAATTGGCATCGCGTTCCTCGCCGGGCTTTCCAAATTCGTTCCCTATGTCGGCGCGTTCGTCACGTGGACGACGCTCGGCCTCGTAACTTATTTTCAGCCGACGCGTCCGTTTGGCATGTCGCCGCTGTATTACATGATTCTTTGCGTTGCGCTGGCGATTGTCATTGATCAAACCTATGACAACTTTGTCACGCCGCGCATCATTGCACAGGCATTGCGCGTCCACCCGGCGGCTGTGCTGGTTGCCGCCATCATCGCCGCCAACTATCTTGGATTGCTGGGCGTGGTGGTGGCCGCGCCGATCCTTGCCACGGCGATGCTTTTATGGCGTTATGTGATGCGGAAGATGCTGGATCTGAATCCGTGGCCCGAACCTGCCACGCAACCCGCGCCTCCGCTGGCCTCGAGGCTGGCGGCCCAAATCCGCCGCATCTGGCAGGAAATTACGGCGCGCGCCGCCAAACCAAATTGAGCGCCGCCGAATCTTTTTCCCGATTAATTCTTTCCAGGAGAATCGCATGTCCAATAATAATAAAGACCTCCGCACCGAGACTCTGGCTGAGACCGAGAATTATATGATTTGGAAAGCCGAAGAACCCGACGGCGAAACGACCTATCACGTTGAACTCAACAATGTCACCGTCCATTTCTTTCAAGAGGAATGGGAAGAATTCATCGAGCTTGCGCGCATTCTCAAATGACCTCTTGCACGGCGCCCAGCGCAAAACATGTCCTGAGCCGCCGACGTTCTCCAGCGCCGGCTCGAGGATGGATTAACTTATGCAAGAGGTCAAACACAGGATCATGAACGGCACGATTACCGACGTCCCCGGCATCGAAGTCGGTCAGGCGCAAAACGATGCGGCATTGACCGGTTGCACCGTTATTTTGTGCCGCAAAGGCGCGGCCGCCGGCGTGGATGTGCGCGGCAGCGCGCCCGGCACGCGCGAGACGGATCTGCTCGACCCGATCAATCTTGTTCAAAAAGTTCACGCAATTTTATTGGCAGGCGGCTCCGCATTTGGACTCGACGCGGCGGCCGGCGTGATGCGTTACCTCGAAGAACAAAAAATCGGATTCAACACGGGCGTAGCCAAAGTCCCAATCGTTCCGGCGGCGATACTTTTCGATTTGAATCTCGGCGATAAAAATATCCGCCCCGATGCGGAGATGGGCTATCAGGCTTGTCTTAACGCCTCTACAAATAAAGTCGCGGAAGGCAACGTCGGGGCGGGAGCCGGCGCCAGCGTGGGAAAATTATTTGGCAACGCGCTCGCCATGAAGTCCGGAATCGGAAGCGCAAGCATCCATATTGGAAACGGAATCATCGTTGGCGCACTTGTCGCCGTCAATGTGTGGGGCGACGTGATCGAAGACGGAAAGATCATCGCCGGTTTGAGATCGGGAAAGATCGGACCCATTCGAGTCGGCGGCAGGGAATATTTTGCCGACACGTTGAAGATGATGCGAACGTTTACGGGACGCGGCGTGATGCGGTTTGCCGCAAAAACAAATACGGCCATCGGCGCGGTGGCGACCAATGCAAAGCTCACGAAAGTCGAAGCGACAAAGGTCGCGCAGATGGCTCACGACGGATTGGCGCGCGCCATCCGCCCCGCGCACACGATGTTGGACGGCGACACGACTTTTGCACTATCCACCGGAAATAAAAAATCGGATGTAACGACCATTGGCGCGTTTGCGGCGGAAGCCATATCGCAGGCGATTTTGCGCGCGGTAAAAATGTCGGCATCGGCTGGAGGCCTGCCGGGATTAAAAACATAGGAGCGGATTACAAACCCGCTCCATTTGTTTGGGGAAATTCATTTTTAACGGCGCGAACCTCTCAGTTCGTCTTTCAACACCAGCGTCAGAATCACGCTGACGATGCTTACCACCAACGCGCCCAGGAACGCCGGCCAGAAGCCGTTGATCGTAATCATAATTCCGAAAGCCTGACCGATCTGCCCGGTCAGCCAGAACAGGAATGTGTTGATGAGCAATGTAAACAAACCGAGCGTGAGGATGATCAACGGACAGGTCATGATCTTAAGCAAAGGCCGGACAAAGGCGTTCACCAATCCGAAGATCAAAGCCAGCCAGATAACTCCCAGCCACCCGCTTTCGAGCGAAATGCCGGGTACAAAGCGAATGGCAAGAAAAATTGCTATGGCGTTGATAATCCAGCGAAGAATAAATCGAGTCATGGGCGTTCTCCTTCGAGAGTCAATACGCACAATGAATCAAGAAGTCGCGCGCATCCAGATCAACGTGCGGAACGGAGAAAAACCCGCCGACTGAATCGCGTCGGTCATGTCGCCCGCGGGATATTCGACCGAAAGTTTATGATAGTGAGCCAGCTCGAGCCGTGCGGTCTCTAACGCGGACCTCAATCCTTCGGCGTTGCCGTTGGGCGGCGCGGCCGCCCACAAGGCGTTCGGGACGCGCATGGACGGCATCCAGCTCACGGTTGCCAGCAAATTTTCATTCTGTCTCGCGGCCCACTGACGGATATCGAACTCGATCAGCGAGCGGCGGAACCAATTCCATAAGCCGGGACCTAGCGAATCCCAATCCCAATGTGCGTACCAGTTCAGTTCATCTGGATGTGCCCGCTTCAACCATTCGCGTTGAAGCGGCCAATCGCGTGCAGTCGGATTAGAAACGATCACCCGCCTCGGGTCCCAGCCCGGACTCGAACGCGGCGGGGAAAATTGCGCGTTCGGCGTTGAGAAATAAGTTGTCCGGCGAGCCCGCTCGATGAATCCCAAATCTTGATAAATTTTGATGGCGGTTGGGTTGTCTTCGCGAACGTGGAGCCAGATTTCCTTTGCGCCGCGTTGCCGCGCGTACTGCAAGGCGCGTTCGGTCAATGCTCGTCCAATGCCGCGCCGCCTAAAATCCGGGTGTGTGGCGACGTTGGCGATCATGCATATTCTTCTTCCTTTGAAATTCTGCGTGACCACGCTGGCGTTTCCGATAATCCTTCCGTTTTCCTCCCAAACAAAACCTGTCATCGGCAGGGAGGCGCTGTCTACCACCTGGCCTGCCCAGCGCAGAAAATTATTGTCGCGGCTGGCGCGGCGCATTTCCTGCAGAAACGATTGACCGTCCTCGTCCATGGTGGGCGAAAAGCACAGTTCGATCAAATCTGCCACTTGCGGCAGGTCGCGCAGGATGTTCATCGGGCGTAAAGGGCCGCCCTGCGAACTATGCACCTGAACGCTGACGGAGGTCATTGCGCCATTATACGCCTCGATTGCCAAATTGAACGGATTCTGACGGCTATTTTGGGGCCTGATTATGGTCATGGCCACCCCGCCTGGGCGCATTGCCTGCCCCGTGAAAGTCTAATATAAATCTTACAGCCTGCAGACCATTCGCAGAAGCAACTTTGTTATAATGCCTCTATTCAAAATGCGGGGGCCGGAAACTGCCCCCGCGGAGGCTTTTACCTATGATGCGATTTGACCGTTTTACGGAACGCGCCCAGGAAGCCGCGCAGCGTGCGGCGGAGATCATCCAGCGCTACGGCCATAACCAGATTGACACCGAACATATTTTGCTGGCGCTGATCGAGCAGCCGGGCGGCGTTATCCCCCAAATTCTCGAAAAATTGAACGTGAGCCCCGACGCGTTAGTCGAGCGCCTCGACGCGACGTTGCGCGCCAGCCCGAAAGCCAACATTTTCGGCGGCGGCGCGGGACAAATTTTCATCACGCCGCGCGTCAAACGAATTATTGATTTGGCAAACGAGGAAGCCAACCGGCTCAAAGACGAATATATTTCCACCGAACATATCTTTCTTGCGATTTTGACCGAACGCAACACGCCCGCCGCCCGCATTCTCGAATCCGCTGGTTTGACGCGCGACCGGGTCTACGATGCGATCCAGGATTTGCGCGGCGGTCAGCGCGTCACCGACCCGCAGGCCGAGACGCGTTACCGGACCCTCGAGAAATATTCACGCGACCTGACGCAACTGGCGCGCGAAGGCAAGCTCGATCCCGTCATCGGACGCGATACCGAAATCCTGCGCCTGATCCAGATTCTTTCGCGTCGCACCAAAAATAATCCGGTGTTGATTGGCGAGGCCGGCGTGGGGAAGACGGCGATTGTCGAAGGCCTGGCGCAAAAAATTGCCACCAATGATGTGCCGGAGATTCTTTCTGGCAAACGAGTGGTCGCGCTCGATCTCGGCGCGATGATTGCCGGTTCGCGTTTCCGCGGTGAATTTGAAGAGCGATTGAAGGCGGTAATCGAGGAAATCCAGCGTGCACAGGGCGAGATCATCATGATGATTGACGAACTGCATACAGTCGTCGGCGCGGGAGCGGCGCAGGGCGCCATGGACGCCAGCACGATGCTCAAGCCCGCACTGGCACGCGGCGAATTGCAAACCATCGGCGCAACGACGCTGGATGAATATCACAAATACATCGAGAAGGACTCGGCGCTTGAGCGGCGCTTTGCTCCGATTTATGTGGAGGAACCAAGCGTAGACGATACGATCAAGATGCTGCAAGGTTTACGTGACCGCTACGAGGCGCATCATAAAGTCCGCTTCTCGGATGATGCGCTGGTGGCCGCGGCGCGTCTGGCGGACCGCTATGTCACCGACCGCCGCCTGCCGGATAAAGCCATTGATTTGATGGATGAAGCCGCCGCCAAATTACGCGTGGCGCTGTATTCCATGCCGCAGGATTTGAAGGAAATGAAGGCCGAACTCGACCGCCTGCAGGCGGAGGAAGATGCGGCCTCGAATGCACGCGATTATCAACGCGCAGCCGAAATCAAAGTGGAACGCCTGCGCAAGGAAGAGGAATATCATGCCAAGCGCGATAAATGGGAAGTGGAACATCAACTCGATGAAGTGGTGGATGTAAACGATATTGCCGAAGTCGTCCATCAATGGACGGGCATCCCTGTCACTCAGATGATGGAGACGGAGGCGGAAAAATTGCTTCACATGGAAGAGCGCCTCCATGAACGCATCATCGGTCAGGATGAAGCCATCCATGTCATCTCCGACGCGATTCGCCGCGCCCGTTCGGGGTTGAAAGATCCATCCCGGCCTATCGGTTCGTTTATCTTCATTGGGCCGTCGGGCGTTGGAAAGACCGAGCTGGCAAAGGCGTTGGCGTGGTTTATGTTCGACGACGAAGATGCGCTGGTGCGCGTGGATATGTCCGAATATCGCGAACAACACACCGTCTCGCGTTTGTTCGGCGCGCCCCCCGGCTATGTCGGTTACGAAGAGGGCGGTCAACTGACGGAAGCTGTCCGCCGCCGACCCTATCGGGTAGTGTTGTTCGATGAAATCGAAAAGGCCCATCCTGAAGTTTGGAACGCGCTTTTGCAAATTCTGGACGATGGCCGCATGACAGACGGCCAGGGCAACGTGGTGGATTTTCGCAATACGATTCTGATCATGACCTCGAATTTGGGTACCGAATACGTGAGAAAAAGCGGCAGTCTCGGCTTTCTCCAGCAAAAATCGGACGATGAAGATCGCGAGGCGCATGACAAAATCGAGAAGGCGCTCAAAGGCACCTTCCGGCCGGAGTTTCTGAATCGCATTGATGAAATTATCATGTTCTCGCCTCTGTCCATCGAAGAAATGGAACAGATCGTTGATTTGCAGATGAAGGAAGTGCAGGAACGGCTGAATGAATACAATATCAGAGTTGAGTTGACCGAGGCGGCGCGCAAGTGGCTTGCCAAGGAAGGGTATGATCCGGCATTTGGAGCGCGTCCGCTGCGCAGGGCTATCCAAAAATATGTTGAAAGCCCGCTTTCAGTGGAATTGCTGGGCGGAAAGTTCAAGAATGGGGCGACAGTCCTGGTTGATGTGGACGGAGCGACCGGTAAGATCAATTTCCATACGGCCCACGCTGTCGGCAAAACCAGACAGCCTGCAAACGCTTCGTGAAAATGTGATTAAGCGCCATGCGCCCATGCGCATGGCGCTTTTTGTTAACCTCGGGGCAGATATTTGGCCGGGCGGACTTAGATTTGAAGGGACAGAAAAGCCCCAAAATGCAACAAAAGGCTTATTGTCCTGTCAACTAAAAGGGATTATTATTTGATAAGAACTAACGAATTTGTTTGTAACCTTTTCGAGGTTTCGTTGTCATGATTTTGGCAAACGTCCAGGGCGCAGGGGGTGCATAAATGGCAGATGAGACTGCCCTGTTAAGTGCTGCGCGTAAGGGAGATCAAAAGGCTCTGGCCGAGATCTTCGATCTCTATGCAAAGCCGATTTACAGATATGCACTGCGCCTGACCCGCGATACCATCGAGGCAGATAACATAGTTGGAGATGTCTTTTCGCGCCTGCTGGAACAATTGAAAGATAACAAAGGACCGAAGACCAACCTGCGTTCTTACCTTTATCAAATTGCGTACCATATCATTGTAGATCGTTCTCGTGACGCCCGGCAGGTTGTTTCTCTGGATATAGTTTTAGACACACAAGATGGAAATCCCGCTGTTGATGGAGAGGTGGAAGACAGAACATTAATGGAAGCCATCCTATCTTCTATTAACAGTGATTTAAGCGATGATCAACGCCAGGTGGTTATTCTGCGTTTCCTGGAAGGTCTTTCGCCGGAGGAAGTCGCCAGGGTCTTAGAAAAAAGCGTTTCCAACGTGAAAGTGATTCAAACCCGGGCGATTGCCAAACTTCGTGATGAACTAAATCGCCGCTTCGGCAAGGAGCGATAGCGATGGCTGGACCAATGAAAAACTTGAAGGACAAAGATATCATCAATTTGTTATCGCGCTTGAAGGCCGCCGGGCCCGAATATCCCGACGATCTGCTTTCAAAGCGGCGGGCCGCGTTCATTGCGGCGGGCGCCGCTGTTTTAGGCGGAGGCGCTGGCGGAGCCGCTTCCGGCGGAGGAGGCGGCGCTGCCTCGGCGGGTGGAAGCGGTCACGCGGGAACGGCAATGGCAGGCATGTCTCAAATAGATAAATTCGTCATTGCCCTTGAAGTCATCGTGCTTACCGGTATGACGTCATATTTGGCGGTTACAGCTTACGTCAATCGGGATTATTTGAAAAATCTTCTGTTTCCCTCGACGCCAACAGCGGCGATGGTTCAGCCTGTTTCAACGAACATCACAGGCTCGCCGGAATCAACCGCATCTTTGATTCCGACGGATACGGGGACTCCTACCCCCACACTAACTCCTGAAGATACGCCAACTGCAGTGTTCGGGGCGAACAATACGCCACAGCCGGAATATCAACCTCCGCCCAGTTCCACCAATCCCGGGCTCCATCTCGGACAGACGCCGCACCCAACGAAGAAGTCCAAACCCTGATCATTGGCTTGAAATAAAAGAGCAATCTGATAAAAGCGACGCCCTCCGCCGGCAACCATGCGGGAGGTGTTGTTTCTGTTTTTGGGAAACATTGCAAATTCGTTGAAAACGAAGAATGCTTGCGTTTATGTAAAGTTTTTCAAGGTAAAGACTGCAACTATTCGGGCCTCGATGCGTCATGTATTTGTTCTATCAATTGATATAACGTAGAGACGAAATTCACAGGAGGCACAGCATGTTAAACAGTTCGACTGTACGAAATCCAACCCAGATCTCTAACGATCTGATTGTCTTGGATGCCGGTTTGTAAAGCGCGGCGCCCTCGGTCACTTGATGAACAGGGCATCTAATTAATGGGGCTTGATATTGGCGGCAGATGCTCCTGTCGGCGTACGAATGCGGAGACAAATTGCCTCCGCATTCGTATTTGAGCGGCAGATTCCAAAAATATGAAATGTAAAGATTGGGGCGGATGAGGAAAAATATAAAACATTGGCTTGCCTGCCACTCCCTTTCCCCATATAATCGAACAATCTTTAGCAATCACGAACTTACGTCTTTTAGAGGAGATGGATGGATTTTCAAAACAGCGTTTCCCAGCCTGACCCCGCCTCACCCGGCCGCAGACTGCCGCCGGCGCCAACAAGCCGAAGCGTTCGCGAATTGATACGCGATCCCTTGAAGTTTTTTGTTAATATCGCCTCCCAATACGGCGACATCGTCTGCTATCGCCCCGCGCCCGAGACTGCCTATTTGATCAATCATCCAGACTTCGTGCGCCATGTTCTTGTGGATAATAATCGAAATTACACCAAAGGCACCTCCTCCAACCAAATGTTCAAGAAAGTTGTCGGCGAGGGATTGCTGACTTCCGAAGGCGAAACGTGGCGCAAACAGCGGCGCATGATGCAGCCCGCCTTCCATCATACCCGCCTCGAAAAGCTGGATGGCATGATTGTCGAAGCGGCACAATCCATGCTGGAAAGATGGGAGCGATTCCACAAAGATAATCAGCCGGTGGATATCGCGCGCGAAATGGCGGCGCTGACGATGACCGTCACGACGCGCGCCCTGTTCGGCGTGGATCTTGGCGATGAGGTTCGCGAAGTGGGCGAGATCGTTAATCGCGCCGCCGCTTATTTGGAAAAGCCCAGTCACCCGCGCCTCGTCCAATCTGCCGCCGAACTCAGCGCGGTCGTCACGCGCATTATCCAATTGCGGAAGCGGGATTTCAAAGACGGCGGCGATTTGCTTAGTTCGATGATCCTTGCCCGCGACGAGAAGACCGGCGCGGCGATGGACGATGAACAACTGCGCACTCAGATCATGACGCTGATTCTCGCCGGTTATGAAACAACGGCCAGTGCTTTGACCTGGACATGGTATTTGCTTTCGCAGAATCTTTGGGCCCTTGACCGCCTTCGGAGCGAAGTCCGCCACACGTTGAACGGACGCCCGCCCCAATATCCCGATCTGGATCATCTTCCGTATACGCAAATGGTTTTGGATGAAAGCCTGCGCCTGTTCCCGCCAGCATGGACGTTGGGACGACGCGCCATCGGCGAAGATCAAATCGGCGGATATTATGTCGCCCCGAATACGACCATCGCAATTTGCACGTACGCTTTGCACCGCCATCCCATGTTCTGGGACAAGCCTGATGTCTTCGACCCCGAGCGCTTTTCTGAAAAGAATTTAATCGGACGAAACAAATTTGCATATATTCCATTTGGCGCGGGACCGCGCCAGTGCATTGGCAATAATTTTGGTTTGATGGAAGCCGCGCTGGTCATGGCTTGTGTTCTTCAGCGGTTCGAATTGCATCTGCTCCCCGGCATGGATGTCCAGCCTCAGCCGCTTTTCGTCCTGCGGCCAAACCGCGATCTGATGATGAGTCTGCATTCATAACCGAAATCCAACATCCTGTTTCTGTTTACAGCCGCAGATCTTTTATTGCCGCGCGCATTTGCTCGTGATTTATTGCGCTTTCCACATGAAAAACATTGACAAAAGAGATTCATTCATGTAAAACCGATCCGTTTTACCCATCTTCTTATTGGTCATGGAGGAGCAAGTATGTTTAGAAAGTTTATGTCCGTTTTGTTCGTTTTGATCGTTGCTTTTTCCGCGGCGGCGCCAGCCTATGCAAGCGGAAAGAGCGCTGATACGCCTCCAGGAGGCGGAACGCGCATTTTCGGCGTTGTCTGGGCGCGTGGTCAGGCTTCTTCCCATCTTTCATCCGGCGCGGGTAACCTCTCCTATCATAATGGGCCGGTAATGCACACCAATACGACGTATGCAATTTATTGGGTGCCTGCGGGTTACACCGTCAGCGCCAATTATGTAAGCCTGATCAACGGGTTTTTCCAAAATGTGGCGGCGGACAGCGGAAAGACGTCCAATGTGTATTATGCCACCACGCAATATTATGACAATACAAATGGTCATATTCTTTACAGTTCCTCCTTCGGCGGTTTTGTAGTGGATACGGATCCACTGCCCGCCAGCGGTTGTAGTGACAGTTACACCACGGTCTGCTTGAGTGATGCGCAAATCCAGGCGGAAATTGATAAGGTGGCCACGGCTCAGGGTTGGTCTCGTTCGGGCAACGAGTTCTTTATGCTGACCGCCAAGGGCATTGGAAGTTGTGCCGGCAGCAGCTGCGCTTTTTCCCAATACTGCGCTTATCACAGCAACTTTGCCGCCACAGCGGGAGATACGCTATATGCCAACATGCCCTATGCGGATACAGTCCCGGCCGCCTGCGATGCTGGTCAGCGTCCGAACAACGATGATGCAGACCCTGAAATCAACGTGATCAGCCACGAGCACAATGAAACCATTACCGATATGCACGGCAACGCCTGGTACGATAAACGCGGTTATGAGGATGGCGACAAGTGCGCGTGGAATTTTGGGACGGCGTTGGGAAGCACAGGCAGTACCGGTAGTGCAAGCAACAGCGAATATAATCAGGTCATCGGTACGGGCAAGTATTACTTGCAGCAGGAGTGGAGCAACAAATCCTCCAAGTGCGTTCTGACCGGTCTCTAGAAAATAGACGTTTCGAACGGAAGGGCGGCTCGTATGAGCCGCCCTTTATGTTTTGTTAAAGTCTTTTCATTTGCGTTCTTTGTGCCTGAAAACTTTAGGGCGCCACCGAGAATTTCTTTGTAGCAGAAAAGTCGTTCGGACTCAACACATGCAATGTGACGCTGTAATTCCCGCAGTCTGTTGAATACGCTCCCGGATCGGGAACGGATTTCGTTGCCGCCGACTTAAAATTGATCGTCTGCGGCGAGGTGGTGTTGGATTTGTCGCCGCGGATTTCCCATTGATACTGAACTTTTGCCGGTCCATCGGTTGTGATTGTGCCGCTGAACATGACGGCATTCGGCCCGCCGCAATAAACCGGCGAAGACACCGACGCCTCAACCTTGACGCTGACCACCACGCCCGTTGACGGCGTGACCATGATAATGTCGGATACATTCCCGGCGGTACGGACAACGCTGTCGGAGACCCAGCACAAAATGTTTGCGTTGTTTGGATCCTGGACATACCACCAGCTTCCATCCCCATTCTTTCCCTTAATTTGCGCGGATTGTCCAACGTTGATCGTGTCTTTGACGCTGTACGCGCTCCCGGGTCCGGAACGGCAGTTGACCGCTGTCGAATTGGCTGTGACCTGCGGTATGCCCGGAGTTCCAGTGACCGTGGGGGATGGCGGGATCGGAGTGAACGTTGGGAAGAACGTGGCGAGCGCAGTGGCCGACTCTGTGGCCTCTATGGAGGAGTTGTCGGCGGTCGGCGTGACCGGTGCGAACAACGGAAAATTACAGGCCAGCGCGAGCATCGTTGCGAGCAGTAAAGAGAACAGCTTGCGAAATTTCATTCTTACTCCTTGCAACCATCCTATCCCTCAAAGTTCAGCGGCGCAATAGGAATTAAGGCTTAGAAACGGTCGTAAATCAAAACTCCTGATCTGATAACCTGATTTAAAACAAAAATCCATCTTACGCAAGTAAGACGGATTTTTCGTACCGGCGAGCTCCTCGCCGAGGATTTGAACCTCGAACCTAGCGGTTAACAGCCGCCCGCTCTGCCGTTGAGCTAGCGAGGAAGGCGACGGGGATTATACGGGCAAGGCAAAGTCATGTCAAGCCTCGCAGAAATCCATGTATGGTTTCTCAGGAATGCCCGACAGGCCAGACGCTTTGGAACGCGCCTACGGCGGCTTTTCCGGCGTTTATTTGCTTCGTTTGCGTTTAAAAATTTTCGGCCCTGGAAAGACTGTAAACCAACGCCCAATGGCCTTTCCGCCCCGCGCCTTCGTCTATAATTGGAAGCGTCACGAGGAAACATGCAAACAAAACAAATTGCGCTTGTCGCCCTGTTAGCTTTCATTCTCCTCCCTGTTCAATCTGTTTTTGTATCCCGCGTTCTCACGCGGACATCAAGTGTTCAACCCTTCAATTCATTTCACGCCGCGCCGATTGTCGTCACAGCCACCCCCTTGCCGGCAGAGACTCCCGCTGCGCCGCCGCTTTCGCTGACGATCATGCTGGGTTTTACCTGTCTGGCTCTGCTGTTGATAATTGGCGTTATCGTTATTGGTTTCCTGACAGGTATCACCAATCGCAGAGAAGCCGGGAAAAAATCCAGGCGCTGATTTCGTTTCCCTTATCCGCTTTCTTTTTTCTCACGGTCTGGCCTCCACCGCTAAATCCACGCGTGCGATCATTCCGCCGACGCTCGAAATCATAAAATCAAACGGCAGGCTTCCCCCCGGCGGAATGCCCGCTTTTGATTCCCACCTCCGCACGCCGACGATATTTCCATCCGCGTCATAAGCGGCCGCCGCCACCCAGACAAGAGCGGCGGGACTGACATTCGCAGGTAATGAAATCTTCCCGCTCACTTCTGCATAGACTCCAGACCAATCCACTTGCACCAATGAATTTTGAATTGCCGCAGGCAGATAACGCGGATCGTTTATCGAAACTTGATTGGCCGTCAAAATCTGCACCTGCGATTTTGCGTTGGACGGAATGACCGGCGCGAAGAAGGTCGCCAGCGGCATGGATGCGTTTGGCGCGAGAATATCCAGCGGCATCAATGCGGTCTGGCTGGCAATGGATTTGCCTTTCGCATCGAACAGTGTCACTTGCGCCGTAATGTTTTCGATGGGACTCGACGAATCGTTATGAACGAGAATGAAGCACCACGCGCCTCCGTCCGCTGTTGGATGACAGGCAATTTGCCGAACGGAAAACGGAACAGGCGTTGGAGTTCCCGCGCTGATCAAACCGGCGGGACTGCTTGGAATCAAGATGGTTTTTCCGACGGACAGCGCGCCCGGATCAACGTTTGGATTTGCCGCCATCAACGCATCGAGCGAGACGTGGAACTTTTCTGCAATCTGACTCAATGTATCGCCGGAGGCGATAGTATACCGGAACGGCGTCGGCGTGGACAACGGCGTTTTAACGGAAGCCGCCAGCCCGTCTGGTGTGGAGGCGGTGGCGCTGGAGGTCGGCGTTCGATATGGCTGGAGAGGCGCGGCGTCGGGGCTTCCATCTGCCGGTTGAGACGCGCATGAGGCCGCAAGTAAACAGCACAAGATCAAAGCATATCGCATGAGATGATTATAATTTAGGCAGGAAAATCAAAATGACATTGCGGAGGGGCGGAAACTCATTGCCTCGCGTCTCTATTATTCCCGCTATAATCGAGCCATGCCCATTCGACTTTTATCATCTGAGGTTGCCTCGCAGATTGCCGCTGGTGAAGTGATCGAGCGGCCTGCGTCAGTTGTAAAAGAATTGGTGGAAAACGCGCTGGACGCGGGCGCAAAAAACATCACGGTTTCGATTGCTGAAGCGGGACGCAAACTCATCGAGGTTGCGGATGATGGAAGCGGCATTGCATCAGATGAATTGACGCTGGCGGTCTCGCGTCATGCCACATCGAAATTGTCGAAGGCGGATGATCTCTTTCACATCGCCACGCTCGGTTTTCGCGGCGAGGCGCTGGCTTCGATCGGTTCGGTCTCGCGCCTGACGATCACGTCGAAGATAAAATCATCGAAGGCGGGCGCGCGCATCAAAGTCGAGGGCGGACGCGAAGGAAAGATCGAAGCGGTTGGCGCGCCGACCGGAACGGTGGTGCGCGTCGAAGATTTGTTTTACAACGTCCCGGCGCGTTTGAAATTTTTGAAGACGGATGTGACGGAACGCCGCGCCATTGACGCCCTGCTGACGCGTTATGCGCTGGCGTACCCCGATGTCCGTTTTAAATTATCCGAAGGCGCGAATGTTACGCTGCAAACATCCGGCGACGGCGACCGCCGCGCGATTTTAGCCGCATTGTACGGCGTGGAAATTGCGAAACAATTGCTGGAGATCCACGCCGATGAAGATGGCCTCAAATTATTCGGCTATGTCAGCCCCACCGCGCTGACGCGTTCGAATCGCAAAGACATCACCTTCTTCGTCAATGGCCGCTGGGTGCAGGATACGCCGCTGACCACCGCCTTCATTCAGGCATATCACACGTTGTTGATGGTTGGACGTTATCCGATGGGCGCGTTGTTCGTCGAGATCGCGCCGGAAGAAGTGGATGTGAACGTGCATCCCGCCAAAGCGGAAGTTCGATTCCGGAATCAGGATCGCGTCTTTGGCTTTGTCCAGCGTGCGGTTCGCCGCGGACTGTTGGCGTACGCGCCGGTGCCGACGGTGAATCCATCTTTGTGGGGTTCGCGCCCGGAATCGTCACAGCAGGTTGGGATTGATTGGTCAATCGCTCATGACGATCAGTTGACGGTTGACAGTGGACAATTGGAAGTCAGGAATCAAGAATCGGAAATCGGCCAACTTTCAGACCCTTCGACTTCGCTCAGAGCAGGCTTTCAACCTTCCAACTTTCAAACCACAACGAACAACAAAGTTCCCTTGCTTAGACTCATCGGCCAAATCGGCTTGACATATCTTGTCGCCGAAGGTCCGGATGGATTGTATTTGATTGATCAGCATGCCGCGCATGAACGCGTTTTATTTGAGAAACTGATGGCACAGCACGACATGCGGAAAATCCCATCGCAATCGTTGTTGACGCCCGTTGTCGTGACCCTGCCGCCGCAAGCCGCCGATTTGCTCGTTTCCCAATTACCGGTTCTTTCGCATTTCGGTTTTGACGTGGAAGACTTTGGCCCGAATTCTTTTCGCGTGCGCGCCGTGCCGAATTTATTCGCAGGCAATGATCCGTCCGCCGCGCTGCGCGCCATCGTCGAAGACTTTGAAGAAGACGAAGCGCCGTTACAAAATGAGATCGAAAAGAAGCTGGCGGCGCGCGTCTGCAAACGAATGGCCGTCAAAGGCGGGCAAACGTTATCGCCCGATGAACAGCGCGCCTTGCTCACCGACTTGGAGAACTGCGATTCGCCGCGCACTTGCCCGCACGGACGGCCGACGATGATTCATTTGTCGGTGGAAATGTTGGAGCGGCAGTTTGGGAGAAGAGGGGCGAGGTAGAAAATTTAAATGTAAAGGCGCGAGGTCACAAAGAAATTTAAAAAACTTAGCGTCTCTGTGTTAAATCTTTTCCTTACAAAGGAGTTTACACAAATAGCAACAAACATGAAGCCGCTCAAAAAGAACAACTCATCAATTGATAAGTTCCTTGATTCTCTTGAGTTAATATCTCCATTACTATTGTTCATTTCATTTGGAAGTCTGCTGATTTTGACTATGGGAGATTTCTTGCTACCGGGATTTGTCCCCAACTATGAACAATTCTTCCTTCTTCCAATCGGATTATTGTGTCCATTCGGTGCATTTGCTTTGCTCATTCAATTGATTGTAATATCCAAGAGACGCCCTTCAAATTTCCTAAGAGAGCGTTTTAAAAGTCATGTTGCAAGCATTTTTAGCATACGTCGCGAACTGGCGAGATACACCATACTCTCACTGGATAGTGTGATGTGCTCGTAGTCGCGAGCGAGGCGGCGGTAACGGCTTAACCATCCGAAGGTTCGTTTGTATGATTGCTGGATCAAACTCATGTATAATGAAAAATGATGACAACTCCCAGCAACCAGATTTTGCAGGAAGTAACCCGTCGAATCGTGCAAGTTGCAAAACCGAAGCGCGTTCTGCTCTTTGGTTCTGCTGTGCGCGGAAAAATGACTAAAGACAGCGACCTTGATCTGCTGGTTGTCATGGGCGGCTCTGTGCATCGCCGGCAAATTGCGCAGAAGATCAATCGTAATTTGCATGGCCTGGGCGTTTCTGTGGATGTGGTCGTAGTTACGGAAGAAGATCTGAAAAAATATGGCCAGCGTGTTGGCACGATTTTGCGTCCAGCTCTGAAAGATGGAAAAGTCATCTATGAAGCGTGATGATCCAACCGATCCGCGTTCGCGGCTGGAACATGCTCGCAGTAATTTACTGCTTGCAGAAAAGGCGGGAAGGCTTAAAGGAATTCTTTTCGAAGATTTATGTTTCAATGCACAGCAAGCTGCTGAAAAGGCTTTGAAGGCGGTTTGTGTTCGGTATGAACTGGATTTCCCTAAGACCCATTCATTGGTCCGTTTAATGGATGTTTTGGAACATGGCGGAATCCAAATCCCAGAAAACGTTAAAGAAGCGGATTTGCTGAGTCAGTATGCGGTCGAGTCACGATATCCAAGCATTTCGGAAGAAGTAACACGAGAAGAATATCGCGAGGCATTGGAATTAGCTGCCCGTGTTGTCTTTTGGGCCGAAGCAATTATTTCCTAAAATTGGATTTTATGAAAACAAACCTCCCGTATCACTGCGGGAGGTTTCGTCTCTATACCCTCGGTATCGTCTTGCCTGATCTCGGCAGGAACACGCAAAACGAAGTTCCAACTCCGAGCTTGCTTTTGACTTCCATACGCCCGCCGTGTCCCTGTACAATTTGTTTGCAGATGGACAATCCAAGCCCGGTGCCGATGGCTTTCCCTTCCGTCTCGCGCACGCGATAGAATTTTTCGAACAGGTGGGGAATGGCTTCGTCTGGGATTCCCATGCCGGTATCCTGAATGGAAAAGCAGACTTCCGTTTCCTTGACTTCCGCTTTCAGAACGACCGAGCCGCCGCTGCGGTTGTATTTAATGGCATTGCTCAACAGATTCAAAACCACCTGCTTGATCTTGTCGCGGTCGGCCTCGAAAGGAGGCAATCCCTCCGAGGCTTCCACACGGATTTCCACATTCTCCTCTTCGGCTTTTGAATTCATGATGTCTTTGCATTCGTACAACAAATCCGCGGCGCTGAAACTGGTCTTATGAAATTGCACGCGTCCCGATTCGAGCCGGGCCAGATCGAGGAAAGAAGACGCCAGGGAATTAAGCCGCAGGGTTTCACCGTGGATGTTGTGGATGATCTGCTCCTGCTGTTCGCGCGACATTTCGGGCCGCAGCAGCAAATAGGTGGCGGTGCTCAACGATGCCAGCGGGGTGCGGAGTTCGTGAACGAATTCCGAGATCAAGTCGGATTGCTGGAACAGGCGCGCATTCTCAATGGCGACTGCCGCCTGCGCGCCCAGAACCGACAACATCGACTCATCGCCTTCCGTGAATTTGCCGCGTTCTTTATTCAACGCCTCCAACACGCCGACGACTTTATTTTTGGTAATCAACGGCACGCCCAACAGTGACTGAGTCGGGCGCCCCGTCATCTGATCCACCGTGCCGAAGAAACGCGGATCTTCTTGCGCGTTCGTAATCCGCACCGATTTGCGGTTGACAACAATCCAGCCGGCGATGCTTCCTTCCAGCGGCACGATCACGCCTCGCATCGTCGGCTCATCGAGATTGGTCGCAACTTGAAAATACAATTGCTGTGTCAGGTTGTCATAAAGAAGAATCGAGGCCGCCTCCGATCCGCTGACTTCCGCCGCGGCGCGCACGATGCGTTCGAGCAAAACATCGAGGTCGAGCGTCGAAGCAAGATCGCGGGCAATCTCGATCAAACGACGATATCCATCAAGGCGTTCCGTTTTGATTTCAGCCATGTTTCACCTGCTCCGCAATTGCGGGAATGATCTCGGCTACATCTCCGTGCATGACAACATCGGCGCGCACATCGAGGTAGGTAGGCGTGTTGTTGATGATGATCAGATGCGCGCCGCGGTCCAGCGCCTGCATCGGCAGGCCGGCGACCGGCAACACTTCCAGCGAAGAACCGACGACCGCCATCAAATCGCATTCGCGGCTGGCGCGCTGCGCCTGGAACCAGGCCTTTTGCGGCAATTGCTCGCCGAACAGAATCACATCCGGCTTGAGCACCGCTCCGCAATTGGGGCAGCGAGGAATTTCGCCTCTTTCAACAAACGGCTTTAGATAAGGAAGGGATTCCACCTGTTGAAAACATTGCGTGCAGGAAAGCGTCGCCGCAGTGCCATGCAGTTCAATGACGTTTTTCGATCCGGCTTTTTGATGAAGCATGTCAATATTTTGCGTGGCGATTACGTGAATGCGCCCCGCTTGTTCAAGTTCAGCCAAAGCCAGATGGGCGCGGTTCGGTTTCGCGTCGAAGATCTGATTCGCCAGCGGACGAAACCACGCATAGAATTTTTCGGGATGCGTGCGAAACGTATTCAGCGAGGCGACCTCCATCGGTTCATCGCGGGACCACAAACCGGTCCCCTCCGAACGAAAATCGGGAATCCCCGATGGCGTGGAAATCCCGGCACCGGTCAGGATTACTGCGCGTTTTGCCTTGCTGAACAATTCGGCCGCGAACTCGATCCCATCCTTGACGGATGCCGAAAACGCTTTCATCTACCTTTTTCCCGCTCGAGAATCTGATCGGCAAGTTTCAGGATTTGTTGTGAGGTAACATTGGTCGGCTGTGAAAAGATGGCCGGCATGTGCACACGCGTCGCCGCCATGAACATTTCGGGCGCGGGCGTCAACGTCGCCGTGATCGAATGCCCCAAACTGTTCTGAACTTCAGTCAACGGCATTTGCGTTTCCGAGCGGACGCGGTTGTTGAGAACGACGCGGATGCTCATGCGGTCAATGCCGATATTTGCCATTTCATCAATCAGCATTTTCGTATGCAGAATGGTATTCGGCAGTCCTTCCAATATGACAATGCGTTCCTGGCACAACGGGAGAATCTTCTGCACGAAAGGCGGCAGACCTGCTCCGAGGTCCAGGACGATGAAGCGCCCCAGCGAGGCGAGGCGCGCAATCAGAATCTCATAATGATTCGTTTGGGCGGTCAATTGAATGTCGCGCGGGTTTTCAGACGCCAGCAATAATTTGAGCCCGGAGGGATGCGGAACAAGCAGGGAATTGACTTTTTCGCGCGTGATTTCAACGGGCGTACCGCCGAGCAGTTCATTCAATCCCTTTTGCTGAGGCGCGCCCAAATCCATGCCCAGCGTGCCCTGGCCGGGCGTCAGCTCGGCAAGAATGACGTCACCCTGCGTCCGTGTAAAGAGCGCGCCCGCAAGATTCGAGGCAAATGTCGAAACGCCCAACCCCCCGCGCGCAGACAACACGCCGATGATGTATCCGTGATGATCGTACTGTCCCGCTTTCACTTCGGTGATATTTTTCGCGCCGGCGCGGGCAAGCAGAGCGCGGATATGCGCCTGCAATTCCGACGGATGAGTCGGTTTGGTAAGATAATCGTCCGCCCCCGCTTCGAATCCAACGACCTTGTCATCGAGCTGACCTTTCGCCGTAAACATCAATATCGGCGTCTGTTTTGTGGATGGATTCCTGCGAAGCCGGCGTGCGACCTCATATCCATCCATGTCCGGCATCATCACATCCAGCAGAATAATATCCGGCTTTTCAGTCAGCGCTTTTGCCAGCCCTTGTTCGCCATTCGTAGCCGCGCTGATCGAATAGCCCTGCTTCTGTAACAACAACCCCACCAGCCGCAGAGTGTCCACATCGTCATCAATGATCAGAATTTTTTCGGGCATTTCTCCTCGCATTTGATAGAAGTCTAGCATAAAGCGAAACTTCGAGCAAGTTGTTGAAACAATCTGCACGGTTTTCACAATCTTCCCGGCCAGACATGCTATAATACAAACCGAAACGGGAAGGTTCTCCGTCTTTCGGGGATGACAGGCTTCGACGGGAGAGGCTGATCCCGGAATGCGAGCCGAGCGGCGCCGAACTCGTAAAATCAGCGCAAAAAATCAAGTGCCAATCGCACTTCCTATGCTGCTATGCCCCTCGCTGCATAAGCGATCTGCATAACAGTCAGTCTCCTTTGATGAGACTGCGTCCACCGTCCCCGATCTCCGCCCGGTGACGGATTGGGCGAGACAAAGGCAGAGTGCCGCGCACGACTCCGCTACATGCGCCTAAGATTCAGCGGATGGCCGCAGAGTTACCTGCCCGCCGAGATCTCTGCGGTGACTCACTTCGGCAGGCTACGCTCGTAGATTTCCGAGGGTCGATTCTTTCGGACGCGGGTTCGATTCCCGCCATCTCCACCTGAACGTACGATCGAATGGTCGTACGTTTTTGTTATCATTGGGTCATTATGAATCTAAAAAGAACTGCATTTCTGTTTTTGATTTTGATGACTGCGGCTTGCGCGCCAACGATCGCGACGCCGACGCTTTCACCGCAGACTCCGACTCTTCGATCCTCCCTCCGGTCGCAGGGCGGCGCGCTGATCCTCGAGCCTTCGCGCACGCCGACGGTTCCTCCGCCAACCTCCACACCGACAGCTACTCTTCCGCCCGCGCGGCGCGATTTCACCGAAGAGTTTAACGGGAGTCTGCCTTATTGGTCGTTCACGCAGGTTGATAACGGGAATCCGTTTCCGGGTCCGAGTGTGGAGGCGGGATATTTAATCTTCAATTTACCTGCATCCAATCAGTGGGCTTACGCGTTATATGATGGTCCCGATTACACCGATGTCCGTGTGGACGCGCGTGTGGAAGTCCGCGCTGGAAGCGATGGAGCGGTTGGCGTTGTCTGTCGTTACAGCGAGGAGAACGGCTGGTATGAATTCAACATTTATGCTGACCAGACTTACACAATTTTGTTCGGCCAATGGTTGACGCAGGGCGTGGCGCGTTACATGCCGGTCTTCAAAAGCAGTTCATCGAAAATTCAAAATGGAACGAATGAGATCGGCTTGCTTTGTCAGGGCGATGTGTTGACGCCGTTCATCAACGGCGTTCGGATGAGACAGTGGGAAGAACAAAGATACGGATTGCAGAAGGGACGAATCGGCATCTCGGCTTCCTCCTTTCAAAACGTTCCTTTGATCGCGGCGTTTGATTGGGTGAAAGTGAGTGAACCCTGACCTCCTCTACCCTGCACTGAAAGAACATAATGTGAGCGGGCGTCTTCTCCAAATCCGAAATATGGATTTTGAATCCGCCTCAGAATTCTCACGGCCGTATTTGAGGGTTGATATTTTTTCTACACGGCGTTAACGTTTTTCTTGCATCCCTCGTGTATGCTATGGCAGATAACTAAAGAACGAGGAGTGTGAGTTATGGGAAAAATCATTGGCATTGACTTGGGAACGACCAACAGCGTGGTGGCCGTCATGGAGGGCGGCACGCCGACTGTGATCACGACCGCGGAGGGCGGACGTTTATGCCCGTCCGTCGTGGCGTTCAACAAAAACGGCGAGCGCCTTGTCGGTCAAACCGCGAAGCGGCAGGCTGTTGTCAATTCAGAGAACACAATTTATTCCATCAAGCGTTTTATAGGCCGCCATTATGAGGAGACCGAGATCGAACGCAAAATGGTTCCTTATGAAGTGGTGAAGGGGCCGGCGGACGATGTAAGGGTAAAAATCCCGGTCACGGGCCGCGAATACAGTCCGCAGGAAATCAGCGCCATGATTCTGGCGAAGCTCAAAGCGGACGCGGAGGCGTATCTTGGAGGGCCGGTAACACAAGCGGTGATCACTGTCCCTGCATACTTCAACGACAGCCAGCGTCAGGCTACGAAAGACGCGGGCCGCATTGCCGGTCTGGAAGTGCTGCGCATCATCAATGAGCCGACAGCGTCTGCGCTGGCTTATGGTCTCGATAAAAAGAAGAACGAGAAGATTCTTGTCTTCGATTTGGGCGGCGGCACGTTCGACGTGTCGGTGCTGGAGGTCGGCGAGGGCGTGATCGAAGTCAAGGCGACGAACGGCGATACGCACCTCGGCGGCGACGACTGGGATCAGCGCATCGTCAATTGGGCCGCGGATGAGTTCCAGCGCGAGCAGGGTATTGATTTGCGAAAGGATCGTCAGGCGTTACAGCGTCTGCGCGAGGCGGCGGAAAAAGCCAAGATCGAATTGTCTTCGGTGATGGAAACCGAGATCAATCTTCCGTACATCACCGCAGATGCCAGCGGGCCGAAACACATGCAATTGAAGTTGAGCCGCGCCAAGTTCGAGCAGATGACGGAAGACCTGCTCAATCGCTGCCGCAAGCCGTTCGAGGCCGCGCTGGCAGATGCCAATATGAAACCGTCCGACCTGGACGAGGTGGTTTTGGTCGGCGGCTCGACGCGCATGCCGATGGTCCAGGATCTGGTGCGCAAGCTGACGAACGGCAAAGAGCCGAACAAGGGCGTGAATCCCGATGAGGTGGTCGCCATCGGCGCGGCGATCCAGGGCGGCGTGCTCGGCGGCGAAGTCAAGGATATTTTGCTGCTGGATGTGACCCCGCTTTCGCTTGGCGTCGAGACGTTGGGCGGCGTGATGACCAAGATGATCGAACGCAACACGACCATCCCCGTCCGCAAGACCGAGGTCTATTCGACGGCGGCAGACAATCAAACGGCGGTGGATATTCACGTTCTGCAGGGCGAGCGCCCCATGGCGGCGGATAACATGTCGCTTGGACGATTCCGACTCGACGGCATTCCGCCGGCTCCGCGCGGCGTTCCACAAATCGAAGTGACGTTCGATATTGATGCCAATGGCATCCTGCATGTGACCGCCAAGGACAAGGCCACCGGCAAGGAACAAAAGGTTACCATCACCGCTTCGACGAATTTGAACAAGAGCGATATCGAACGGATGGTGCAGGAAGCGCGCCAGCATGAAGCGGAAGACAAGAAGCGCCGTGAATTGATCGAAGCCAAGAACAACGCCGACAATCTGGCGTATCAACTTGAAAAGACTCTGCGCGAGCTTGGCGATAAAGTTCCGGCGAATGACCGCTCGAACGTTGAGAGCAAGATCAACGAACTCAAGCAGGCCGCGCAAACAGACGACATCAACCGCATCAAGCGCGCCACCGACGACGCCCAGAACGCCTTCCACGCGCTGAGCCAGCAGTTATACGCTCAGGGTCAGCCGCAGGCGCAGGGACAACCAGGCGGCCCCTCCGGTTCGAACGAAGGCGATGTAATTGACGGCGAAGTGAAGGAATAACGCTCCAGTGTCTTGCGAGGAACGAAGCGACGAAGCAACTGATTGCTTGCAGGCTATTTGAGATTGCCGCGGCCAGCCGCGCAACTCCCGCAACGATATGATTTTTCTAAACAGGCGGTCATCGAGAGGTGGCCGCCTGTTTTGTTTTATAATCCTTTCCATGTCCAAACGCCTTACCGGTATTCTTGCCGTGCCTGTGCTGGTTGTCCTTGCGGTTGGCGTGTATTACATTCCGCCGGTGCATGAACGCCTCGCCTGGCGCCTCGACGATGCCCGCACGCGCCTCATTTATTTCTTCAGGCCGCCTGACCAGGCCGCCTTTCTGCCGCAAATCTCACAACAAGCTGCGATTGATTCCATCGTCCATGCGACGATGCAAGCCTACATGACGGAGCAGGCCGCGTCGTTGACGCCTGCCCCCTCATCGGGTCCAACCGCCACGCCCACGATCACGCCGGAACCGTTGCCGGCCACCGTTTCATTGAGCGGAGTCAAATACGAGGACCAGTTCAATCGCTGGAATTATTGCGGCCCGGCGAACTTCGCCATGGCGCTGACGTTCTGGGGCTGGAACGGCAACCGCGATGTGATCGGCAAAGCCGTCATGCCGGGCAACACCGACAAGAACGGCCTGCCCGCCAACATGGACAAGAACGTCATGCCGTACGAACTTCAAGATTACATCGCCGCCAACGTGCCGGATATGTCTTCAGTGTTGCGCTATGGCGGTGACATTGATGTGATCAGACGATTGGTCGCCGGCGGCTTTCCGGTGATTGCGGAAAAAGGCGAATACCAGCGCGATACCACCGGCAGTCTCAGCTGGATGGGACATTATCAATTCATCACCGGCTATGACGATGTGACGCAAACGCTGTTGATTCAAGATACTTATTTGGACGGACCGAATTTTCATGTTTCATACAACAAGTTCATGACCGACTGGCGCAGTTTCGATAATGTCTTTGTGGTGGTCTATCCAAAGGATCGCGAAGCGCAAGTGATGTCTCTGCTCGGCCCCTACGCAGACGGAAAATGGGCGCTTCAACATGCCCTGCAAACCGCAACCGCCGACGCGCAAACGCTCACCGGCGTTGATCAGTTTTTTGCCTGGTTCGACATCGGCACCAGTCACGTCCAGTTGCAGGAATATGCGGACGCGGCTTCCGCCTATGATTACGCTTTTCAACTTTATGCGAATCTTCCCCCCGATTACGCAACGCGCCCCTGGCGCATGATGTGGTATCAGACCGGACCCTACTTTGCATATTTTTACTCCAACCGCTATCAGGACGTGATCAATCTGGCAAACATCACGTTGACTTACAACATCACCAAACCCGTGCTGGAAGAAAGTTTATATTGGCGCGGACGCGCCGAAGCGGTCACCGGCGATCCTCAGGCCGCAATCAAAGATTACCGCGCCGCGCTGGTTGTGCATCCGGGCTTTGCGCCGGCGGTGCAGGGCTTGCAGGATTTAGGCGTACAGCCATAATTGAGCCGCGGATGAGCGCCAATAAACGCCGATAAAAAGATTTTGTGGTTTAACGGCAAGACCATTTTCAACCACAAAGGCCCGCGCTGACTGGCGAAGCCGTGTTGAAGCGGCATGAAGGTCACGAAGGAAAACCGTCATAAAATTCAAGCGATTCCCCTTTGTATCCTTCGGGGCCCGGCTCCTTCTCGTCAATTACGGAAGGACCGATTTTGCAAAAACGTTTATCAAAAGTCCGTGCCCATCTGTGCGTATCTGTGGTTAAAATAGATGCGGCTTACGCGAGATAATTTCCTGTGAAACTCCTCCACTTTGCCGACGCTCACATTGACATGGCCAACTATGGCCGCCACGATCCCGAAACGGGATTGCCTTTGCGCGTCCTCGATTTTTTGAAATCGTTGGATACCATTGTTGACACGGCGATCAATGAAAAAGTGGACATGATCATCTTTGCAGGCGACGCGTACAAAGATCGCTCGCCCGCGCCGACGTTTCAACGCGAATGGGGAAAGCGGATTATCAAATTATCGCTGGCAAGAATTCCAACGTTACTTCTGGTTGGCAACCACGATCTCTCGCCTGCGGTTGGACGCGCGCATGCCATTCAGGAATTCGACACATTGCAGGTGCCGTATGTCAAAGTTTTGGCAAAGCCGGAATTGTTGAGTCCGAAAGATTTGTGGGATTTGCCGGTTCAGGTGATCGCCCTCCCATGGATCTCGCGTTCCGGTCTGATGGCCGCAGTGGACACAACCGATACGCCCATTGAAGAGGTGTTCGCGAATATCGAATTGCGGATATCGAATCTGGTCAACGCATGGCTGGAAGAAATTGATCCGAATCTGCCGACCATTTTGACCGCGCACGCGTCGGTGCAGGGTGCGGCGTTCGGTTCGGAACGCATGGTGATGCTCGGCGCGGATCTGGTCCTGCCCGCCGCGCTTGTAAAAGATAATCGTTTTGATTACGTTGCGCTCGGTCACATTCACAAACCGCAGGATGTCAACAAAGGCGCGCATCCGCCCGTGATTTACCCCGGCTCCATCGAGCGCGTGGACTTTGGCGAAGCCGCCGATGACCGCTTCTTCATCGTTGCAGATGTTCAAAAAGGGAATACGAAGGTTGAGTGGAGAAAGCTCACAGGCGCGCGCCGGTTCATTGAACGGCGTGCCGTTTTACAGTCGGGTGAGAACGTGACGGGGACTTTGATCGCCGCTCTGCCGAAGCCGAAAGATTTGGACGGCGCCATCGTCAAGCTGACTGTCGAATATCCGCGCGAATACGATTCGTTGATTGATGAAGCCGCGCTGCGCAAATATACGGAGAACACGTTTGAGTTTCATCTGGTCAAACGTCCGCAAATCGAAGCGCGCATCCGTCTGCCGGCGAATCAAACCGTGAGCAGCCTTTCGCCGCTCGATTTGCTGGATCAATACTGGCGCGCCGCGCACACCAGGCCGTCCGAGGCGGAGGCGCTGCAAAAACTGGCCCGCGAGATTTTGTCGAACAGTAACGAAAGCCCCGATGATGCGTTATAAATAAAAAGGATCGGCCCATTCATAAAAGGAGAATTGACATGAAACTCAATAAGAATCTTGCGATGATCTTGCTGGCGGTCTATTTGATCGTGGTCGGCCTGCAGGGCCTGGGCATGACTTTCAATTATCTGCCCATCATTGCCGCCTTGTGTGCCCTGGCCGCGGGCATCCTGTTGTTGATCAATCGTTGAACCGTTTTGGAATACAGCCTCCCGATTTGGGAGGCTGTATCTTTGTTGTTTGACACGCTGTTTTTCCTCTTGTAAACTCCACGGCAAAAATGTCACTCGGAAGGAGCGTTCCTGGCGGCCGATGAGTCTTGCAGTTACAGGCGTGAGACTCTTCGCTGTGTTCGGAGTGACATGGTGCTTTCTAATCTGATTCATTGGAAAGGGACTTTGTATGGCAACCCGGCAAGATTTCGTTCGTCCTCCCATGTCAACATTTCGACAGATTTTGTTAAGCGTCTTCTGGTTCTCGACCAACATGATGTGGTCGGCGATTTTGATTATCACGATGCCGAGCCAGATCAAGGCCGCCGTGGGCGACGCCACCAAGGGCAGCGCGCTGGGACTCGCCCTCGGAGCGGGCGCGTTCATCTCGATGCTGGCCGCGCCGATTTTTGGCGCGCTCTCCGACCGAATCCGTTTGCCGGGCGGGCGGCGCAAGCCGTGGATTGTCATCGGCGTGATTGGCAACGTATTGGGTTTGTTCGGTCTGGCTTATTTGATTCAACCGGGACATCCAGAGTCGGTCGTGGGCTGGAGCGTTGTCTTTCTCTTCGTCGAATTATTCAACAACATTGCGACCGCGCCGTACAGCGCCTTGATTCCCGATCTCGTCCCCGCTGAACAACGCGGCTCCGCCTCCGGCTGGCTCGGATTGATGACGATGCTTGGAACATTTGGCGGCGGCGTGATGGGTTTCTTCGTTGATTCGCTGGGCATCCCCGCAGTGTATTTCATTCTCATGGGTGTGTTATTGCTCGGCGCGGCGGTCACGGTTTTCGGCGTGAACGAATTCGAGGCGCCGCGTGAAATCCCGCCGTTCCATTTGCGCGATTTCATGCGCGGCTTGACTGATCCATTCAAGCATTCTGATTTCACGTGGGTCTTTTTGACTCGCCTCCTTGTCACGATGGGCATCTTTACCGTTCAGGAATTTATTCAATATTATCTCGGCGACGTGATCGGCTCACCGTATATGCTTGCGGGCTTTGGTCAGGTGGCAAGTACGGCAGAAGAAGCCGTGTCGTTCTTTTTGCCCGCGCTTCTTTTGGGCGCGATCATCACCACACTTGCGGCCGGCGTGCTTTCCGATAAATATGGCCGCAAGCTGATGGTGTATGTCTCCGGCGGGTTGATGGGGCTCGTCTGCCTCGTGTTCGTTCTCTTCCATTCATTTACGCTTGCCGTTTTGATGGGCGTGGTCTTTGGCCTTGGCTACGGCGCGTACGAAAGCGTGGATTGGGCGCTTGCCTCCGATGTGCTTCCCTCGATGGACGATTACGCCAAGGACATGGGCGTGTGGCATGTTGCAATGGTTTTGCCGCAAGTCGTTGCCACGCCCATCGCGGGTTTCCTGCTCGATAATTTTCAACGCGTCGGCAGGGCGCAAAATATTCCGAATCTCGGTTACACCGTGATCTTTCTTGTGGCGGTCGTGTATTTCATCTTCGGCACGGTCTTTGTAAAACAAATCAAAAAGGTTCGGTAGTCAAGGCGGCATGTGGACGGAGCGAAAATGGATTTTGCGGAAGACACCGGTTTGTTGATCAAAGCGTTGTGCTTTTCAGCAGATAAACATCGTTACCAGCGGCGCAAAGATCAGGCGCAATCGCCTTACATCAATCATCCGATCGAAGTTGTCGGGCTTCTGTGGGATGTCGGCGGCGTGCGTGAGGTCAGCGTCCTTTTGGCGGCATTACTGCACGACACCATCGAAGATACAAAAACAAGTCCTGATGAGATACGCACATTGTTTGGCGATGAAGTTCTGGCGCTTGTCCTCGAAGTGAGCGACGATAAAAACCTGCCCAAAGCCGAACGCAAACGTCTGCAGATTGAAAACGCGCCGCACAAATCGGCCGGCGCCAAGTTGATCAAACTGGCGGATAAAAGTTGCAACGTGCATGATCTGATCGCTTCGCCGCCAAAGGATTGGCCGCTGGAACGCCGCCGCGAATATTTGTTGTGGACAGAGCAGGTTGCGGCCGGTCTGCGCGGGACGAATGCAGCGCTCGAAGCGTATTACGAACGCGAACTATTAAGCGGAAAAATGTTACTAGGCATTGCCTGATTTACCCCGTAAGATGGTTGTCGGAGGACTTATGACCGTCATTGTTGCCGATACCACTTGCGGTTTGCCGCGCCGTGTACTCAAACAGCGCGGCATTCCGTTGATTCCACAAGTCGTCATGTTTGGAGAGCAGAGTTATCACGATGATGATGAACTGGATACCGCCGCGTTTTTGCAGAAGTTGAAAGCCTCTTCAACGCTTCCCAAAACCGCCGCGCCCGAACCGGCGCTTTATTATCCGATCTTTCGGCAAGCGCAGGAAAAAGGCGAGTCGGTCATTGTCATCGCGCCGACCCACAAAGCCAGCGGCACGATTCGTTCGGCGGAAACCGCCGCACGGGATTTTCCTCAAGCCGACATCCGCATCGTTGATACATTGACGATTGCGGGCAATCTTGGTTCGCTCGTGTTGATGGCGGATCAATGGGCCAAAGAAGGCGCGGACGCGGATACGATTGTCAAACGCCTCAACGAAATGATTCCGCGCGGGCGCACTTATTTTTTGGTGGCCACCTTGGAATATCTCCAAAAGGGCGGACGCATCGGCGGAGCCAGGGCGCTGGTGGGCGAGTTGCTGCAAGTCAAACCCATTCTTTGGATTTGCGACGGGCAAGTCGAGCCGTTCGAACAACAGCGGACGAAGAAGCGCGCAATGACGCGTTTGATCGAAATCGTTAACGAGCAATGTCCGAAATCCGATGACGCGCATCTATGCGTTATGCAGGCTGAGGCCGAAGGCGAAGCCCGCGAATTGGCGGCCAGCCTGAAGTCCGAGAGGGGACGCGCCGAGATTCCGATTTATGAACTGCCTCCGGCCATCGTGACTCACGCCGGACCGGGCGCGCTCGCAGTTGGCTTCTTTATCTGATGGTATAATTTCGCCGCTTAACGCGCAAATTCCCACGATCATGGTTACAAGCAAGGAGTTCGTATGTCAGGTCATTCCAAGTGGTCAACCATCAAACGCAAAAAAGGCGCGGCGGATGCCAAGCGCGGCGCGGTCTTTACGCGGCTGACGCGTGAAATTGTGATGGCGGCGCGTGACGGCGGCGGCGATCCGGAAACCAATTTTCGTCTGCGTCTGGCGGTAGACAAGGCGCGTTCCGAGAATATGCCGAAAGATAATATCGAACGCGCCATCAAACGCGGCACAGGCGAAGACAAGGAAGGCGCGGCGTTTGAAGAGATTATGCTCGAAGGCTATGGTCCACATGGTTCGGCCATTTTGGTTTCCTGCGTGACCGACAATCGTAACCGCACCGTTGCCGATCTGCGTCATACGTTCAGCCGCATCGGCGGCAATATGGCGGAGGCCGGCGCGGTGGCATGGCAATTCGATCGCAAAGCCTATTTTTCGTTTCCATCGAGTCAGATGTCTTTTGAAAAGGCATTTGATCTTGCCGTGGTAGCCGGCGCGGATGATGTGATCGATTCCGGCGATTCCATCGAAATCTTTGGCCCGGTTGAGTCGTTCAAGACGATCGCCGACGCATTGCATCAGGCGCATGTCACGCCCGATGAAGCGGGCCTGCGTATGATTGCCAAGCAAGAGCTTGAACTGGATCGGGATGCAACATTGCAAGTCTTGAAAGCCGTCGAAAGCATCGAAGAACTGGACGACGTGCAGGACGTGTACCATAACGTCAAAATCACCGACGAAGCCCTCGCCGCGATGGAGACCGCGTAATATCACCGCGAAGCTCACCGGGAGCGCGAAGGTTTTTGAAAATTCTTTGCGGTCCCGGCGTTCTTCGCGGTTCGTATTTAATCGGACATCATGACGCTTGCGCTTGGGATTGATCCAGGAACAGCGACTACGGGCTACGGATTTGTCCGCCTCGCGCCGGATGGGAGTCTGGAGGCCGTTAAGTTTGGCGTCATCACCACTCCAAAAGAGTCCACCGCCTCCGCGCGGCTGGAGATGCTTTATTCCCAATTAAACGATCTTCTACAACGGAATCATCCCGATACCGCCGCGGTCGAGAAATTATTTTTCCAGCGTAACATCACCACAGCCATCGCGGTGGGACAGGCGCGCGGCGTGGTTTTGTTGTCTCTGCAGCAGGCGGGGATTGAAGTATTCGAATACACACCGAATGAAGTCAAACAGGCGGTGGCGGGGTACGGCTCAGCGGGAAAACGTCAGGTGCAGGAAATGGTGCGGACGCTTTTGCTCCTGCCCGAAATCCCCAAGCCCGATGATGCCGCCGACGCGCTGGCGATTGCAATCACGCACTTGCATACGAAGAGGTATTAAATACAAACGACATCAGGGGCATGAAGGGTTAAGAATCAAACCCTTTGTGTAGTTCGCGCCTTTGTGGTTAAAGGGTAAAATAAACTCATGATCGCAACTCTGCGCGGCGAAGTGACGCAAATCGAAGATAACGCGCTGATCGTCGAGGTCGGCGGGGTGGGACTGCGCGTGTTTGTCCCTGCGCCTGTGCGCGGACGGCTCAAAGCCGGCGAGGCTGTTTTGCTTTATACGCACCTCGTTGTCCGCGAAGACGCGTTGGCGCTGTACGGATTTGAATCCCAATCCGACCGCGATCTCTTCAACATGTTGCTGGGCGTGGACGGCGTCGGCCCGAAGGTTGCGCTTTCGGTGTTATCAACGCTGACGCTCGATGCGGTCCAGCGCGCCGTGTTCAATGAAGAAAGCGAAATTCTCAGCCGCGTGCCCGGCGTCGGGAAAAAGACCGCGCAGAAAATTGTGCTTTATTTGCATGACCGACTCAAACCTGCGGACGCGCTGGCAAAAGTCGCCGCGCTCTCGGACAGGGACAGCGAAGTGTTGGCGGCGCTGGCTGCGCTGGGCTATTCCGTCGTCGAGGCGCAGACCGCCATCCAGTCCCTGCCAAAAG
>JBHORD010000014.1:0-23493 GCA_042408355.1 Anaerolineales bacterium | reverse complement strand
TCTGCATGACGTATCTCGCCAATTCGCGCCGCTCGTCCGGCGCTACAGCTTTTTTTCGACAATATCCTTCAGAGCCTTATGTTCCAGACTCAGTTCGGCATACATCTGCTTCAGGCGGCGGTTTTCTTCTTCCAATTCCCTGAGCCGTTTCAAGGCGCTGACCTCCAGGCCGCCGTATTGGGCTTTCCACTTGTAATAGGTCGCCTTGCTAAAGCCGTGTTGGCGGCTCAGCTCTTCCAGCGATATCCCGGCTTCCGCTTCTATCAGGATGTTGACGATTTGGCTTTCAGTGAACCTCGACTTCTTCATGACTCCTTCTCCTGTCTTGATTTTGCCACGATTTGTCTACTTTTCACTGGTACTATTTTAGGGGAGGGGTACCGAACCAAATATCTTTCGTCTGCGCGCCTTTTGTAAATAACAACACCGCCGTGCTCACGCCCGCATACGGCTTGAACACGCCCGAAGGCACACTTGCACCTGCGCTGCAAGTGTGCGTTCCTTGGGCTTCGGGTCGAGCATCTGCACCATCATACGGATGATGTGACACGGCGCGCGGAACTGTCCATTCCCACTCGCCGCAAAGCGGCTCGGGGACGAGTGCGCCCCGCGAGGCTCAAATGACTGAGCAGATACTCGTACAGGCTTGCGCTGAGCGAAGTCGAAGCGTCGGCGGGAGCGAGATGGCGCTTCTGCAAGAACACACTTTGCACGGCGCGCAGGAAGCGAATCTGGGCAGCGCTACCTTTTTTCAACGTACTGCACACCCTCCAACCCTTTGAAATGCGCGTCTTGTGTCCAGAGTGTTGCGTTGTGGACGCGGGCGGTGGCAAGGATGAGGCTATCCGCCATCGCCAGTTTCAGTTCGCGGGAAATTTGCGCCGCTTCGATGGCGATGTTGCGGTCCGGCGCCGCTTCGCGCCCGTGCAACATCAATCCTACCGAGAGCAAAGCGGAATCTTCGTCCCGTTCCGCCAGCAAGCGCTTGAAAACTTCGTAAATACAAATCGTCGGGACGATCAGATTGTCCACATCGCGAATAGGCTTGGAGAAGAAATCCACATTCCCACCCTCGGTGAAATACTCGATCCAGCCCGATGAGTCGACAACGTTCATCAGCGCTCCTCGTCAACTTCTTCGCGCAGGTTATCGGTATTCATTCCCTTAAAAATTCCCCGCGCATCCTTGATGGACGGGACAATGACAAGCCGAATGGAGTTCTTGTAGGGAATGAACATCACCTTCTGTCCAGGCTTTAGATTGAATTGCTCCCGCACTTCTCGTGGGATCATGATCTGGTACTTGCTTGAAATCGTCGTCAGGGCGTCCATTTTTTACAACTCCTTCATCGAACAGTAATTGTAAAACGATTATATCATACCGTCCCGAAGGCTCTAAAACCTTCGGGACGATTTGCTCACACTGCCAGCCCATTCACAAACGCCACCACATCTTCCACTTCCGCCCCCGTAAACCACCTGTCCACCGCATCCGCGCCGAACATATCCAGCGGCGGCTCGTATAAGTCGGCGTTGTAATTGTGTTGGGTCACGTAGGTTTCAAACTGCCGCGCCACCACATCCTTGTAATCGGGCAGGTACTGCATGTCCAGCACCTGGCACACCAAGCCGAGAAAACTATCAGCAGTATGGGCGAAAACCTTCTTCAAGTTCTCAGGCGTCACTTCTAAATCGCCTTCGCCAAGTTCTTTGGTCAGCGTGCGCTCCAATTCGAGCAGTTGCCAGTCATCAATTTTCTCACCATTTTGAATGGCTTTTATTGTGGGGTGATTGGCAACCAATTCCAAAATGCGTTGCTCCACCAAACGGCGATATTCCGCCACATACATTTTCTCTCCGCTCTTGGTGAGCAAAATGTAGCCGCTGACGGCGATGGAATCCACCAGGTCAAGTTCAAGGAAGGTGTCGTAGCGCGCCTTGTTCTTCATGCGCGGCGCAAGCACATCCCGCAGCAGATTCAATTCATTATTCGAGAACTCCACCAGTTTTTCAGGGACACACATGCTCTTGGCTTTGATTTCGGCGTCGGACAAAATTGTGTCACGCAAACTCTGGGCATCTTCCACAATGGATTGAATGGTTCCACTGGTTTCCTTGCCCGTGCGCTTGAGCAGTTTCAATCGTTCCACTTTGCTGATGAAGGTCGCCGCGGCGACGTCTACGCCAGGGACGAGTCGCAAGTGGGGGGCGACTTTCAATTTCAGGAATTCGATCTTGCTGGGAATGAGATAGTCCCAGAAGGCATCGGTCCACGCTTCTTCGATCTCTGGCATGTGCTTGCGGATGGTGAACGAGTCGGCCGGGATTTGCTGTATCTGCTCACGCAAGTCAGCGATCACTTGCTTACCATCGGGGTCTTTCTGGTCTTTGAGATACGTCTCCAGCAACTTCACGCGCGTGTTAAATATCGCCACCAACACCGGCGTGGACTGATCAACGACTTCCTTGGCGTCGCGGCTGAAGTTATTCTCCCAGAAATCAATGATCAGAAAATCCTTCTTCTCGAAGTTCGGCAGCAACGACAAATTTCTGCACGCCGCCTGCGCCCGTGTCCCGCGCCCGATCATCTGCTGCAACTTGATCGGCGATTGGACAGGCTTCATAAACACGAGATTGACCACTTCGGGCACGTCAATGCCCGTGTCGAGCATGTCCACGGAAATGGCAATGCGCGGGAAATCCTTTTTCTTGAACGCTTCCACCAACGTGCCGCGATATTCCGATTTATGCGTGATGACCGTCGCCAAATCCGGGAATTGCGGATACATCTCATAAAAAGCATCTTGCAAACGTAAGGCATGTTGTTGGGTCATGGCAAAAACGATGGTCTTGCCTGGCAATTGACCCGAAGAATCTTTACGGCACACATCCCAAATCTCTTCCCATTGTTTGCGCAGCGTGTCACGGTTGCTGACTTCTTTTTCCAATTCCGTGCCTTCGTAATCAATGTCGTCGGGGTCTAGTCCCTTTTCGATCAGGGCGTTGCGTTCTTCCTCAGTCAAATCCACGCCGTGAATGCCCTGCCGCCTTGCTCAAATGCACCGAGCGGCTTTGGTAGATTCCTACGACCAGCCAGACAAAGTTACGCAGGCGGGTAATCCGTTCGTCAGGCCGCAGTTCACAAATTTCTCACATCCAGGTATGATACAGGCAGTCGTCGGCATCAGCATCTCCAAGTAAATCGTTTTGTTGCCAAAACAAATTTACTCGATTTTGCTCGCCGATCAACCCCTTTTCCACCAAAACTGTCTGGTGGCTAGACTCTTTTCACCTAACTCAATTAGCATATTCATAATAATTGGAATAACAACGAATGTCTGCAAAAGCTTTTATGAAAGTTTTGTTGGCCGCAAGCTTGATCTTTTTACAAGCCTGCAATCTTGGAACTCTGAAGGCCATCAAAGCCAGGTTCAATACGCCCACCCCCACGGCAACATTTTTCCCGGTACCTAAAGTCACACCGCAATATTCAGGAACGCAGGCGCCGCCGGCATCAGACCAACTCCTGCTGGCACGCAGCAAGATCAAACACATTGTGATCATCATGCAGGAAAACCGTTCCTTCGATCACTACTTTGGAACTTTCCCGGGCGCAGACGGCATCCCGATGCAAAATGGTGTCCCAACAGTTTGCATTCCCAATCCGCCGAGCCAACAATGCGTTAAACCTTATCATAACCCGAAGGATATCAATAATGGCGCAGCACACACTTTACAGGCTGCCATCACCGCCATTGACGGCGGCAAAATGGATGGCTTCCTGAGCGTCTTCAAGAAGAGTAAAAGAAATTGTTCCGATCCCAATGCCCCCGAGTGTGTGAACATAGATACCGAAATCCCGGATGTAATGGGGTGGCATGACGCCCGCGAGATCCCCAACTATTGGGCATACGCACAAAACTTTGTTTTGCAGGATCATATGTTCGAGCCGACCAAATCCTGGAGCCTGCCCGACCACCTGTTCATGGTTTCAGGCTGGTCTGCCAAATGTAACTCTGCACAGGATCCGATGAGTTGTGTCAGCGACTTAATAACACAAATTAACGGCAGTCTCACACCAGACAACCCTGAAATTTTTGCATGGACCGACCTGACATATCTGCTGTACAAAAATAATGTCAGTTGGGCTTATTATCTGACAGAAGGGTTCAATCCTGACTGCGCCGACGGGGAAATGACTTGCAAACAGGAAGCCTTAAAGCTTAATGTACCGGGCATTTGGAATCCACTGCCCTACTTCACGACTGTGCATGAGGATAACCAGCTTGGTAATATCCAAACAACGGACAATTTCCGCGCCGCGCTCAAGAACGGGACGTTGCCGGCTGTTTCATGGATCACTCCGTCGGGAAAGATCAGCGAGCATCCGCCATCATCGATCCGCCTGGCCAGGCTTACGTCACAGGTTTGGTGAATGATGTAATGCAGAGTCAATATTGGGACAATACGGTCATCTTCATCTCATGGGATGACTGGGGCGGTTTCTACGATCACGTCGCGCCGCCCTCGGTCGATGAGAATGGATACGGCCTGCGCGTCCCAGGCATCGTCATCAGCGCTTACGCAAAGAAAAGTTTCATTGACCATCAGACTCTGAGCCATGATGCTTATCTAAAATTCATCGAAGATATCTTCCTCGGCGGAAGCAGGCTTGACCCAGCCACAGACGGCCGACCGGATTCGCGCCCGACCGTGCGAGAGAATGTTCCCATTCAGGGTGACCTGCTAAATGACCTGGACTTCTCACAACCGCCTTTGCCGCCGCTCATTCTCCCGATCAACCCGCCGCCCGGACCGGCCTCCATTCCAGGAAGTTAGACTCAAAGCCCAAAAGCTCCTGCAGATACTGCGGGGGCTTTTTTGTGGGGTGGGTTACCTTACCACTATCACATAGAAAAGGCATAAGGCAATTTATCTATGAACGTTCATGGTTTCTTTTTCCTTTTATTTATTTTGCCCGCGTCCAGAACAAGAACCCGGAGGTTTATCAAACCTCTGAGTTCTGCTATTTAACCAGCTTTTTCAATCCATCTTCGTCAATAATCTTCACGCCCAGCGACTTGGCTTTCTCCAACTTCGAGCCGGGATTTTCGCCAAGCACAAGATAATCTGTTTTCTTCGATACGCTATCGGTGACTTTGCCGCCGTTCGATTCGATGAACTCTTTTGCATCCTCGCGCGAAAAAGTTGGAAGCGTACCGGTCACCACGAAGGTCAAGCCGCTCAGCTTTCCCTCAGACGAAGCACGCTTCGCCCCTGCCTCCATCACAGGCCATAAACCCGCCGCTCTCAACTTTTTCAATATCTTTTGATTTGCCGGACGCGCGAACCAATCCACGATGGCTTCGGCAATGTTGGGACCGATGCCTTCGATTTGTTGTAGATCATCCGCAGATGCTTTGGATAACGCATCCAAATTTCCAAAGTGAGCTGCAAGGTCGCGCGCCGATACTTCGCCCACGCCGCGGATTCCCAACGCGGTAATCACGCGCGGCAAAGATTGTTTCTTAGATTCAGCAATCGCCGCCAGCAAATTATCGGCGATTTTCCCCGGCGGCTCCTTTTCGGTCTTGCGATCTTTCTTCGTGACCGCTTCGAGAATGGCTTCGCGCGTCAACGTGTAAATATCGGCCACATCTTTGATCGCGCCGCTTTCGATCAATTTTGCGACGATCTTATCCCCCAGCCCATTGATGTCCATCGCGCCGCGCGAGACAAAGTGTTCGATGTTGCGCTGTAACTGCGCCGGACACGCCGCGTTGACGCAATACCACGCCACTTCGCCCTCGAAATGCTCGACGGGTTGTCCGCACACGGGACAAGCCGTCGGCGGTTTGTATTTTTTTTCCTTGCCTGTGCGCGCCTCCACCACGGGACCGATCACATACGGGATGACTTCTCCGGCGCGTTTGATCAGCACACGGTCGCCGACGCGGATGTCTTTCTCGGCAATGTAATCAAAGTTATGCAGCGTAGCGCGCTCGACGATTACGCCGTTGATCTCGACCGGTTCGAGCACCGCGTTGGGAATCAACACGCCGGTCCTGCCGACGGTCACGCGAATATCAAGCAGTTTCGTCGTCACCTCACGCGCCGGAAATTTGAACGCGATCGCGCCGCGCGGATCTTTGCCGACAAAACCGAGTTCGGCGGCGAGATTCAAATCGTCAATCTTGATGACCATGCCGTCGACTTCATAGGTCAATTCGTCGCGGCGCGTCTCCCACGTTTCGGTGTAAGCGATGGCAGACTCGATATCATCGAATCGTTTGGCAACATCTGTGACGGGGAATCCAAGCGCCTTCAAATATTGGAGCAGTTCCCATTGCGAGGCCGGGACTTCGCCGCCTTCAGAATAAACAATTTGATAGACGAGCAAGGTCAACGGACGCGATGCGGTCAGGGCAGGGTCGAGCTGGCGCAAGGAACCCGCGGCTGTGTTGCGCGGATTGAGATAGGTTTTCTCGCCGGCTTCTTCCAATTGCGCATTGAGTTTTTCAAAATCCTTGATGGGAATAAACGCTTCGCCGCGCACAACCAAATACTTCGGCACACTGACCGCCGATGACTGTTTACCGGTCACTGGTATTTTCAACGGGATCGTTTTCACCGTCCGCAAGTTGGCCGTGATGTCTTCGCCCACCTCCCCATCGCCGCGCGTTGCGCCCTGAACGAAGACGCCATCGCGGTAGTGAAGCACAACGGATAAGCCGTCAATCTTCGGCTCAACGACAAATTTCGCAGACGCCACGCGCGCGTCCAATTTTTTGATTCGCTCATACCACGCCCGCGCTTCGTCCGCGCCAAATGCGTTCGCAAGACTCAGAATCGGCGCGGGATGGCGCACCTTCTCGAAACGGTCGGCCGGTTTGGCCCCCGCGCGCTGCGTCGGCGAATCGGGCGTGACCCAATCGGGATGCTCAGCCTCGATCTTTTTTAATTCGTTGAGGAGCTTATCGTATTCCGCGTCGCTGATGAGCGGAGCGTCGAGCACATGATACCGATAATTGTGGAAATTGATCTGGGATTTGAGTTCCTCGTAGCGCGAGCGAAGGGATTTCGTGTCCATAATTGAATTATAAGACAAACCAACGCGGACGTTTTGTCCGGGCTGGGGTTGAATCAGAATGCAGGTCGCGCTTGAGACGCGGCCTGCATAAGGCGAATAAAACTAATTCTTCGGCGCGGTAAGCTGTTTTACCAGCCAGGCGATGCCCAGCACGATCAACACCAACAACCCAAGCGGAATCAACCACATCAAGATCATGCCAAGACCAAACATCCCGAAGCCGCCGTACATCACAGGCATGTGTCCGTAGCCCATCATGCCATAACCGCCAAACGGTAAAAACAAACTCCAGAGGAGGGGAACAGACCCAACCAGCGCAAGCACAAGCGCAATTCCAAGAATCCATTTCCATGTATTGTTCATTTTTCGTTTCCTTTCTACTCACAGGATACTCAAAGACTGTAAAGATTCAATAAAGAGAAGACAAACGTCCGATAAAACTTTGGGATATACTCTCGCCATGACCGAACGCATTGGCATCTTCGGCGGGACATTCGATCCGCCTCATCTCGGACATTTGATTCTGGCGAGCGAGGCCCAGGCACAACTCAAGCTGACGCGCTTGCTATGGGTGCTGACTCCCGTCCCGCCGCACAAACTCAATCAACCAATCAGTTCACTGGCCGATCGTTTGGCAATGCTCAAACTGGCGCTCAAAGACGAACCGAACTTTGAACTTTCCACCATCGAGATCGAACGCCAGGGGCCGCATTACACCCTGGATACCTTGAGAATTCTGGCGGACAAAAACCCCAGCGCGGATTTGATTCTCCTGATCGGCGGGGATTCCCTCCGCGATCTTCCCGCATGGCATCGCCCCGCGGACCTGGCGGCGGCGTGCCGTCAAATCGGCGTGATGCGCCGCCCCGGCGACGCGGTGGACTTGTCGGCGCTGGAAAGACAGATTCCGGGCATCACAGCCAAAGTCAAATTTATCGAAGCGCCGCTGCTTGAAATCGCCTCGCGCGAAATCCGCCGGCGCGCGGCGAAAGGTCTGCCGTTCCGGTACTATTTGCTTCCATCGGTATACAAGTACATCGTAAAAAACAATTTGTACATACGGGCGCGGCCGTTGCGGTGAAAAAACATTGTTCCGCAACGCCGCCGGTAAAGTCATACGAACAAATTAAGCGGGTCTTGATTCGCGTTTCAATTCATGATATATTAAACCTGCCTTTGGACAAGCCAGAGGGATAATCTTGCATCCTGTACAGGATGCAAATTCTTTCATAAGGAAAGACACTATGCCAACCAAATTCCTGACCAAGGAAGGCTTCCAGAAGCTTCAGGAAGAGCTGGATTACCTGCGATCTGTAAAGCGGCAGGAAGTCGCAGACAGGTTGCACGAAGCAATGGAAGGCGGGGAATTAATCGAAAACGCAGAATATGAGGCCGCCAAGAACGAGCAGGCCTTTGTCGAAGGCCGCATCCAGGAATTGGAAATGCTGTTGGCCTCCGCGCATGTCATCTCTGATGAGGAAAAGGATCATAAATCCGGCCTTGTTACGGTTGGCTCAACGGTAACGATCCAGGAACAGGGATTCGACCCGGAAACGTACGTGATTGTCGGCGCGGCGGAGGCGAACCCGCGCGAGGGCAAAATCTCAAACGAGTCTCCGATTGGCAAAGCCATTCTGAATCACGAAGTCGGCGATGTTGTGCAGGTCGAAACGCCGAGCGGCACGTACAAAGTCAAGATTATCAAGGTCAAGTAAAGGGATCATCCTTTCGCGGCCCCGCGCAACCTGATCAGGCCGCGCGGGGCTTTTTTATTTGCCCGCCCCCTCTGTCACGTCGTGACCTCGCCCAAATACAAAGGTATTGGGAGGAGGAAGGTAGGGGCTTAGGGCGTGAGGTCATTATGCCAGAATACACATCGCTCGAAAAAATTCGTTTGCAAAAAATCAAAGAATTGCGCGCCCAAAACGTGGAACCATTTCCAACCCGCGCCGAGCGGACGCACACCAGCGCGCAAGCCATCGCAGAATTTGAAGCCGCCGAGAAGAACGGCGGTGAAGTCAAAGCGACGCTGGCGGGACGCATCCGCGCCATGCGTCCGATGGGAAAGATTTCGTTCGCGCACATCGAAGACGGCGCGGGCAAAATCCAGCTGTTCTTCCGCATGAATGAACTGGGACAGGAACGCGTTGACTTCTTCAACCGGATGTTCGACATCGGCGATTTCATTCAGGCGTCGGGCGTGATGTTCCGCACCAAGACGGGGGAGATCACGCTTCACGTCCACGACTTCAAACTGCTTGCCAAAGCGGTGAGTCCGTTGCCGGCCGCGAAGGATGAGACGCTCGAAGACGGCACCGTGATCCGTCATGCCGCCCTCGAAGATTCAGAATTGCGCGCCCGTCAGCGTTACGCGGATTTGGCTGTCAATCCGCAGGTGCGCGAGACGTTCCGCAAACGCGCCGCAACCGTCAAAGCCCTGCGCGAGTTCCTGGATGAAAAGGAATTCCTCGAAGTCGAGACGCCCATTCTTCAACCGCTGTACGGCGGCGCGGCGGCGCGTCCATTTATAACCCATCATAATGAACTCGATCAGGATATGTATCTGCGCATCTCGTTCGAGTTGTACCTCAAACGATTGCTGGTCGGGAATCTGGAACGCGTCTATGAGATCGGCCGCGACTTTCGTAACGAAGGCGTTTCCTACAAGCACAACCCGGAGTTCACCCAGCTTGAATTTTACTGGGCGTATGCCGACTATTTGAAGGTCATGGAATTGACCGAGCAGATGGTTTCGTATGTTGCGGAAAAAGTGACCGGTTCCACCAGGGTCAAATACGGCGAACACGAACTTGACTTCAAACCGCCGTGGCGCCGCCTCGAAATGCGCCAGGGGCTTCTCGATACAGCCGGCATTGACATCGCCGAATACAAGACGGCAGACGCGTTATTCAAAGCCATTGTTAAAAAACATCCGGACAAAACCCCCGATCCCAACGCCACGCGCGGCAAGTTGATTGATTATCTGTTGAGCGAATTCCTCGAACCGACTCTGATCCAGCCAACGTTCCTTTATGATTATCCGCGCGATATTTCGCCGCTGGCAAAATCCAAGCCGGGCGATCCGCTGACAGTCGAACGCTTCGAAGGGTACGTTGCGGGTTTTGAATTGTGCAACGCCTTCACCGAATTGAACGATCCGCTCGATCAGGAACAACGCTTCCTCGAGATGGGGCGCGATTACGCCGCTGACGATGAAGAGAAACATCCCATGGATGAAGATTATCTGCGCGCCATGCGCTATGGGATGCCGCCCTGCGGAGGCTTCGGCATGGGCGTGGATCGCCTCGTGATGTTGTTGACCGATAAACATTCCATCCGCGAAGTGTTGCTGTTCCCGGCTTTGCGAAAAGAAGAATAGCATTGATGGTCGAGCGGCGGCGTCTCGATACGGACTTCGTCCTACTCGACCCCCGCCGCCGTATCGAGACCACATCAAATGAAAAACAAAATCCTAATCCTCGGCGATATTCTTGTTTTGCTCATTGTCACCCTCATCGGTTTTGCGACTCACGGCGAGACAGGACTTTCCTTTTTGCCGCGCGTGGCCGCCGTATTTTTTCCGCTGATCATTTCGTGGTTCGCCATCGCGCCGTGGTTGGGATTGTTTGATTCTGAAACCACATCGAATCCGCGTTTGCTCTGGCGTCCCGCCTTCGCGCTGATCTTTGCCGGGCCGTTGGCCGTCCTCATTCGCGGACTGATTCTCAATGAGCCGATACTGCCGATCTTCGCCGTTGTGCTGAGCCTGACTTCCGCGTTGGGAATAGCTATCTGGCGCGCTGTCTATTGGATGTTGAACCGCCGGACACGCGAAGAGCACAAAAGGAATTAATAACACTTTGCGCTTTTTGCAGTTAAAATAACTTCCAATGGACGAATCCGCCCTCATCCAATCCGCGCAGCGCGGCGACCTGGATTCTTTCAACACGCTCGTCTTGCATTATCAGGACGCGTTGTTCAATACCGCCCTCCGCATCCTCGGCGATGACGAACTTGCCGCGGATGCCACGCAGGAAGCGTTCCTCTCCGCCTTCAAAAATTTAAATTCATATCGCGGCGGCTCCTTCAAAGCCTGGCTTCTTCGCACCGTGACGAACGCCTGCTACGATGAACTTCGCCGCCAGAAGCGCCGCCCCACCACGCCGCTCGAACCGGACGATAAAGACGGCGATGAAATGGATTCGCCGCGCTGGCTGGCCGATCCCAATCTTTCGCCTGAACAAAAAGCCGAAGCGGACGAACTCGAACATGCCATTCAACATTGCCTCGAAAATCTTCCGCTCGAATTTCGCACCGTCGTTGTGATGGCCGATATTCAGGGCCTCGATTACGCTGAAGTTGCGGCCGCCATCCGCGCCCCGCTTGGCACGATCAAATCACGGCTGGCGCGGGCGCGTCTGCGCCTGCGCGAGTGCCTGCAGGATTTCTGGGAACTTCTGCCCGCCGCATTCCGTCTGGAAAAGGAGCGATTATGACAGCTTCTTTTCGCGATATTGAACTTCTCTCCGCATATTTAGATGGACAACTTGATTCGAAAGAGTCGGCGCGGCTTGAATCCCGCCTCAAATCGGACGAAAGTCTGCGCGCCGTTTTGGACGATTTGCGCGCGGCCCGCGGCATTCTCCGTCAACTGCCACAGCGGCGCGCCCCGCGCAGCTTCACGCTGACTCCGCAAATGGCAGGCATCAAGCCGCCGACGCCGCGCGCTTATCCCGTTTTTCGACTCGCTGCCGCGCTGGCAACTTTGTTATTTCTGATTACGTTTGTGATCAATGGATTGAGTCCGATTGCCGCGCCGCGTTTGGCGGCGGCTCCGGCGTATGGCATGGGTGGGGGCGGCGGCGCCTCGAATGAAGCCGCACCGGCAGCGACGCAAGCGCCCGCCACACAGTCTCCTGCAGCGACGGAAGCCGCCCAACCTTTTGCCGCGCAATCTTCGGCAGGAACGGCCGCGCCGCCCGCGGCAAATGATAATTCGCGTGTCATGACGCTTGCCACGCAGACGTCCGAGCTTGCGCCCAAAGCCGCCGCGCCCGCTCCATTAAACGCGGCCCCGGCTCAAGTCCAGCCTGAGGCGTCAATTCAAAATCAAGCGCCGGTATCCTCCTTCTGGCAGATCGCGCTGGCGGTCCTCGCGCTGATCTTTGGCGTCACCGCCTGGATCATGCGATCCAGTAACGAACGAAAACTCCGCAAGCAATGGAGCCAGAAAGAGAACTAACCACAAAGAGCGCGAAGTACACGAAGAAAAAAGCCAAAAAAGAATGGAACAAAAAATAAATTATTGCCCACGCTGTGGGACGGCAGTGACACACGCTGAAAAATTCGGGCGTGAGCGTCCGGTCTGTCCGCAATGCGGATGGATCTATTTCGCCGATCCGAAGGTGGCCGCGGCGGTTTTGATCGAGCAGGATGACCGCGTGCTTTTGGTGCGGCGCGTCAATGAACCGTATCGCGGTCTATGGACTCTGCCTGCCGGTTTTGTGGACGCGGGCGAAGACCCGGCGCGGGCGGCGGAACGCGAGTGCCTGGAGGAAACCGGTTTAACCGTCCGCACGACGCGTGTGCTGGATGTGATCGCCGGCCGCGAACACGACCGCGGCGCGGATTTTATTGTTGTTTATCAGGCGGAGGTTTTATCTGGAAACGCGGCGCCCGCCGACGATGCCGACCGCGTCGAATGGTTTCAAAGAAATCAACTGCCGCCGCTGGCGTTCGACGCCACGAAGAAGATCCTGCGCGTACGGCGGGGATGAGGAAAATGCGCGTTTTCGAGCAAAACCGCGCAACATCATTACTTAAGTATCATTGGATTTGTCTTGCCGAGAGAGGCTATTTTCCATATAATGAATTAACTCATCTTACGCAGGAGCATGAGATTTATCTCGTATTTTCAGACGACATATTGCAAATTGACAAATGAATCCAACAATAGCGTAGCGCAAAATTTATTTCGCCTTTACGCTCGCTCCAAATATGGGGGGCGATACGAATCCCCATCTCCGGATTGCCAGGATAATTCGGAAAATGCAAAATGCCGCGCTGCGGGAAACTGCGTAACATCAGTAAATTAACACAACCCAGAGGAGAATGAAAATGAAAAGCAAGAGCATACTCTATTTGCTGACCTTTGCGGCTTTTGTCATGCTGATCAGCCTCGCCTGCAGTGCGCTTTCAGCCGCGCCCACGGCGGTCCCGGTTCAACCAACCAATCCGCCCACAAATCCGCCTGTCAACAATATACCCTCCACACAGGCGCCGCAACAATCCGGCGGCGGATTGCTAACCTTCACCGATCAGAACAAGTTCTATGAGATTCAAGTACCGGCGGATTGGATTCATAAATCGGACTCGGGCCAGTATTATTACATTGATCAATTCAAATCGCCCGATGGGAATGCGCTGGTGGAGAACGTTGCGTATGACGACGGCACGCCGTTCACAGGCTCGCAAAATGGACAGTTTGCCCTGCAACTCCTAAATAAATTCTACAGTTACACAGGTCAAACCGGAGATGTTCGCGTGACACTGGATAAAATTGAAAATGACGGCAGTGAGCACCTCGTCTGGTATTCGAAAAGCGGCGGCTATTCGGGCGAGTCCTTCTTTGAGGTGCGCGGCAGCGACCATACTACTTTCCTGATGTTCACCATCGAATGGTCGGACGGCGCCAAGGATCAGTATTACGATACGCTTGCCAATGTCGTTTCGAGTTATACGGTTCCATAAGAAGATCGTCGCGAATTCAATCCGTTTGCATGGAAGCGCCCGGTTTTATTTGGCAGACTGGGCGCTTTGTTTTCCGGCATTGTTTGTCCTCAAGGAGGGCGTTATAATGCCAACCCGCCGGACATTTTGAACGATTGAATCAAAAGGAATGTATGTCTTCGGAACCTCGAAAAACAAACGACAAAACAATCCTGATTGTGGTCGGCTTGATTCTCTTGGGCCTGGTTGTCATAACCGTTGTCACCGATCCCAGATTATTCCAGTCCGTTCTCAATGCGTTTGCAACGCCCGCCGCCGAGACGGCAAACAGCCATCCCGCCCGTATCTTCACAGATCGGAATCGTTATTATCAAATGGATATTCCCGACGGCTGGATTTATTCGTCGGGCAACGGCGATCATTATTACTTCGACCAGTTCAAATCGCCGGATGGCAACGCGCTGATTGAGAACATCGTTTATGATGAAGGCGCGCCGCTGGAAGGTCCACAGCTCGGGCAGACCGCTCTGCAATTGCTGAATCAATTTTATGGCTCAAGTCAGAATGGAACCATCCAATTGGTTGACGATACCCCTCAGCAGGATGGCAGCGAACGCCTCAGTTGGAATTTAAGTTCCGGCAAACGTTCGGGCGTTTCTTTTATCGAGGTCCGCAGCGGCAAAACGATTCTCCTGCTCACGGCGGAATGGTCGAACGACTACAAAAGTCAATATATAGATATTCTCGATAAATCAGTTTCGAGTTATCGGAACCCGTAAACAAAGCCGGATGGATTTGAAGCAATCCATCCGGCGGCGATTGTGCTACAATGATTTTATGGCTGTGAACGTTCGTCCTTCCCCCATCGCCGGGCTTTGGTATGAGGGCGATCCGAAGGTATTGGCGCGCAGTGTGGATGATTATCTCGACCGCGCCGAACTTCCGGAATTGGACGGGGAGGTCATGGGCGTCGTCGCCCCTCATGCCGGACACCGCTATTCGGGACCAGTGGCAGGATATGCCTTTGCGGCGCTCCGCGGCCGGGACCCGGAATTGGTCGCCGTTTTATCGCCTTATCACAACTACCACCGCGCGTCTTTTCTAACCTCGGCCCATGATGCATATTCGACGCCTTTGGGCGAAGTGGCGATTGACAGCGAATCCGTCAACGCGCTGGACGCCGAACTCGAATCTGAAACGGGAATCAAAATGACGCGCATTGTCAACGATCCCGAACATTCGCTCGAAATCGAATTGCCGTTTCTTCAACGGGCGCTCATCTCCGAATGGAAACTTGTGCCGGTCATGGTGCGCGCTCAAAGCCCGCGCGCCTCGGAGGCGCTGGGCAGGTCGCTAGCGAAAATTCTAAAAGGCAAAAGCGCCCTGCTCGTCGCCAGCACGGATTTATCTCATTATTACGATCAACAAACCGCGCTGATCCTCGATAAGACCATGCTCGCACAAATCGAGGCGTTTAACCCCGATGGCGCGTTTGAAGCCGAACAGCAGGGAGTTGGTTTTGCCTGCGGCCTCGGCGCGTTGACTGCCGTTTTATGGGCCGCGCGTGAACTCGGCGCGGACAAAGTCAAAATATTGCATCATGCCACCTCCGGCGATGTGACCGGCGATTACAGCGGCGTCGTGGGTTATGGCGCGGCGGCGATTCTAAAGTCGAAATAATTTATGGCTTTATTTGTCCAACTCGTTGTGAACGTCCCGTCATTGACGGGCGTTTTTGACTATTCAATTCCCGATCATTTTACAGGCGGCGTCGGTGTTGGGCATTTGGTAACCGTACCATTCGGAAAACAAACCGTACAGGGCGTGGTGTTACGATTCGTTGATCAGCCCTCCGTCCTGCAAACGAAAGAAATCATTGAACTTGTTGATCCTGATCCTGTTTTGACCCAGGCGCAAATTGCTTTAGCCGAATCGCTGGCAAAGTCAACGTTTTCGCCTCTGGCGTCCATCATCGGACTTTTCTTGCCAAGCGGAATCGCACAACAGGCAGACACGCTATTCGATATTCGCGATTCGAATTCCGAGTTATCGAATATCGAATTATCTAATGTCGCTTCCCGTTTATTGAAATTGTTGAAAGATAAAGGCGCTTTACGCGGCCGGCAGATTGACCGTCACATCGGCAAAGTGGATTGGCGCAAGACGGCGCAATACCTTGTGCGGCGCGGCGTGTTAACCTCGCGCTCGGTTTTGCCGCCGGCCAGCGTGCGGCCAAAATTCGTCCGCACCGCGCAACTGTCTGTTGCGCCGGAGATTGCAGAAGCCGCGATGAATGATCTGGGAAGCACCGAAGCCGCGCGGACGCGCAGACAAAAAGCGTTGCGTTTTCTCATCAAACAGCCAGATGCAATTAATGTTTCGTGGGTGTATGCTGAAAGCGGATGCCGTCTCGCCGACCTGCAGGAGCTCGCCGAACGCGAATTGATCGTTTTACGCGAAACGGAAATCTGGCGTGATCCGCTGGGAAAGATGGATGAACAGAGAACAGAGAATAGAGAAATCGTTTTAAGCGAAGAACAGCAACAAGCATGGAAGAAAATCGAGGCGGGTTTTCGTCAATGCGAAGAAGGTAAAGCCGTTAAACCTTTTCTACTGCAAGGCGTCACCGGCTCCGGCAAAACGGAACTCTATCTTCGAGCCGCGCAGGAAGCAATCCAACGCGGCAGACAAGTCATCCTCCTCGTTCCCGAAATTTCGCTCACACCGCAGATTGTCCGGCGATTTTTGGCGCGCTTTCCCGGTCAGGTTGGACTCATCCATTCGAAACTTTCGGAAGGCGAACGTTACGACACGTGGCGGCGCGCCCGCGCCGGTCGGCTCAAAATCATCATCGGGCCGCGCAGCGCGCTGTTTGCGCCTCTTCCCAACATCGGCTTGATCGTCGCGGATGAATGCCACGACGCTTCGTATTATCAATCCGAACCGCCGTTTTATAACGCGGTGTCGGCGGCTCAAACGTACGCGCGCATCTGCGGCGGCGTGTGCATCATGGGATCGGCAACGCCCAGCCTCATTCAACGATATCAAGCCGACGTCGGGGAAAGCGTCCGCCTCGAAATGACTCAACGCATCTCATCGGACCCGGAAGCGGATTCCGCCAAAGGGTTGGATCTGCCCCCGGTCCGCATCGTGGATATGCGCGAAGAATTGAAATCGGGCAACCGCGGAATCTTCAGCCGCGAACTAACCGGGGCGCTGGCTTCGACGCTGAAGCGCGGCGAGCAGGCGATTTTATTTTTGAATCGACGCGGCACGGCAACGTATGTCTTTTGCCGAGACTGCGGCTATGTGGTCAAATGCCCGCGTTGCGACGCGCCATTGACTCTTCATGTTGAAAAGTTGAACAGTCCTCCGGTTCGCAAATTCAATGAAGACCTGCCAGCCTGCCAGCCTTCCAACGTTCAAACTTTATTATGTCATCGCTGCGGCTACGAACGACAAATGCCCACGCGCTGTCCCGCATGCGGCAGTGCGAACATTCGCGCCTATGGATTGGGGAGCGAAAAAGTCGAAAGCGAAGTGCAGGCGTTGTTTCCAAAGGCGCGCACATTGCGCTGGGATTGGGAAACGACGCGCCAAAAGGAATCCCACGAAATAATCTTGACGCATTTCGCGGCGGGCCGCGCCGATGTTTTGATCGGGACGCAAATGCTGGCAAAGGGCCTCGACCTGCCGCGCGTCACGCTGGTCGGCATTGTGCTCGCAGATGTCGGACTCTTCCTGCCCGACCCGTTCGCGGCGGAACGCGTCTTCCAGGTTTTGACTCAAGTGGCGGGCCGCGCCGGCCGTTCGTCCCGCGGCGGAGGCGTGATTCTGCAAACGTTTGCGCCGGAGCATTATGCAATTCAAGCCGCGGCGAAACACGACGTCAACGGTTTTTATCAATATGAACTGGAACAGCGCAAGCGGCTGGGTTATCCGCCCTTTGCGCGCCTGGTGCGATTTGAATTTCGTCATCATGATGCGGCGGCGGCTGAATCGGAAGCGCACAAACTCGCGGCAAAACTTCGGCGGCTGATCGCTGAACGCCGCCTGCCGGTGACTCTCATCGGCCCCGCGCCCTGTTTTTTCCCAAAACTGAATGATGAATATCGCTGGCAAATCATTTCGCGCGGCAGTGACTTTGAACTGTTGTTATCGGGCGGATCTTTCCCCGGCTGGCGGATTGAAGTCGAACCGGTAAGTTTGCTATAATCAGTTGAATTTCAAAGAAGGAGAACTTTATGGAGAGTCTGGCGCGCGGCTTTTCATTCTTGCAACAAGCCTGGCAAATGGCGTTCAAGGATAATGATTTGATCAAACCGTCCATCTATGCCATGATCGTCGGCTTGATTGTTTCAATAGTTGGAATCGTGCCGTTGATCGCGGCGGCGTTCCTGTTGGGCGACAGCAGTTTCGTTGGGCAGGCCGCGATGGTGATCATCGGCGCGATTTTGATTTTTGTCCATTACGTGGTAAGTTATCTTTTCTCGGGCATGACCGTTTATCTGATCTACGGGTATCTTGCCGAGGGTGACGGCCGCATGGACAAAGCCTGGGCAAAAGTCCAGCGCGAATTCTGGCACATCCTCAGCCTGGCCGCGGCTTCGACGGTTGTCAATCTGTTCACGAGCGCGCTTCGCAACCGCAGTAATCGTTCGCGCAACGCCGCGGCGGGGATGATCGGCAACGCGGTGGGAAGCATCCTCGAAACGGTCTGGACGGAGGCTTCTTATTTGATTTTGCCCGCGATGATGATCGAAGATGTCAATCTGGCGGACGGCATCAAGCGCGCCACGCATATTGCTAAAAACAACTTGTTGTTGATCGGCGTCAGCGCCGTCGGCGTGAAATGGATCACGGGCGCGATCAGTTTTGTCCTCGGCGTGATCGGGCTCATCATCGGCGGCGGCGTTGGTCTCGGAATTATTTCCATCACGAATTCAAGCGCGGCGGGTCTTGTGATCGGCATTGGTCTCGGCGCGCTGATTTTCTTTGCGTTCGTGATGGTGGCCAGCGTGATCAGTTCGTATACGATGACCGCCTACAATACCTGTCTGTTCCTGTGGGCGCGCGAGGTTGAAAAAGCGCAGGCTCAGGGACAGCCCATTCAAGTTGCCGCCCCGGCTCCGTTGGCGGCCGTATTGGGACAATGACAACAATGTCACTCGGAGCAGAGCGAAGAGCCTCAAGCGCACAAGCAAAGCGACTCTTCGGCCGCTTGCTCTCGATGCCGCTTCGCTTTGCTCAGCGACTCGACCATCGGCTTCCTCAGCGTGACATAAAATGAATGTGGTGGTAAATGAAGCCAGAACAACGTCGTGAAATCATCACATGGGAAGAAGTGGATCGCCTTATTGATCACCTCATTCCTCAATTCCGCCGCGAGTTCACCGCCATGGTGATGATCACGCGCGGCGGAATCATCCCCGGCGGGTTGCTGGCTGACGCCATGAACATCACCCACATTCTTACGGCGGCTGTGGATTTCCCGGCGCAGTTTGCCCGCGAGAAATCTCCTCTGATGGCATGGCCAGAGTTTATTCAATTTCCGGCTGAAGATAAATTGCGCAACCGCCCCACATTGATCGTGGACGATGTGTGGGGCTCAGGGCGCACCATCACGGCAGTGAAGAATCGCGTCTCCGCCGCAGGCGGATTTCCCGAAACGTGTGTGTTGCATTTCAATCCGTATCGAAGTTTGTTCGGAACCGTGCGGCCTGATTATTACGCGGCGATCACGGACGCATTCATCATTTATCCGTGGGAGATTGACCGCGGCGTAGACAAAATGATTCTCGGCGAAGAAGAGCCGCAATAAAAAAGCAGAAGCGAGGCGAGAGAAAGGCGCCGCTTCATTGGATCTCCTGCGTAAGCGCCCCCCGCCGAGGGTATGATACTTTTATTGACCTTTGCAAGAGGTCCATTTTTGGGCCTCGACGGAACGCCGCCAAACTGTCAAATTCAATCTCAAGGCTTATATCCCCGCCTTCGCAATATTGCGAGATTCGTCCCGTTTAAGCGGCGGCGCGAAGACCCTGCGTAACATCAGTTATATTTTCGTCCCTTCCACGTCACACCTCGGCCCGATAATACTTTCCATGTTGATGTGAACATCATCGCCGCGAAGACCGCCGCGCCGAGCGGCGTGGTCAGCGCGTACCAGCGGGGAATGTTCATTTTGTATGCAACCATCGCACGCATAAAAATCAAAACAGCCCAAACGATCAGCGCCTCAACCATAATTGCGACTGCCATCCACCCGCCGTTGTGGAGATACCAGAAGAATCCAAGCAACGGCCAGATGGGCATGAACAGCGCGGCGATCACCGAAATGAGCGCGCCGAACGCTCCCAGCGCCATCAAGCCACGCTGGTCGCGCAGGCCGAGATAAATGTTTTTTGTCCAGCCTTCCCACAAGGTTGCGAAAGATGTATACATGCGCGTGCGCGCCACTTGCATTCCGTCCGCGACGATCAGCCGATAACCGTTCCATTTGACCAGTTCCGAAATGGCTTTATCTTCCACAATCTGATCTTTGACGCGTTCATATCCGCCGATGGCGTCATAGACGCTTCGTTTGATCAGGATGAACTGGCCGTTGGCAATCGCATCCTTTCTTTTTGGATCGTTGACTTTGCGCGGCGAGAATCCCACCGAGAGCGCAGTCAACACCAGCGGCAGGACGGCCCGCTCCCAAAATGTTTCCGCAATCTGAAACGTCATGATGGTGAACAAATCGGCGCGCGTCTCGATGGCTTTGGCGTAACAGGAAGTCAAAGCCTCGGGAGCGAGAAAAGTGTCGGCGTCAATGAAACACAACCACTCGCTTCGTTCGCCGCACGCCTTCACAGCCTGAAACAAAGCATGAGGCTTCCCCACCCAGCCGGAGGGCGGGTCCGAACCGTAAATGATTTTCAATTTGTCGTTCGAAGGGGCGATGCCGCGAAGAATCTCGGGCGTCGCGTCCGTCGAGCGGTCATCTACAACGATGACTTCAAAGTCTGGATACGTCTGCGCGAGAATCGCTTCGACGCATGCGCGGATATTTTTTTCTTCGTTGCGCGCGGGGATACAGACGGAGATCCGCGGACAAGGAAGAAGGGCATGGGCCGACTCGACGATGACGTCGAGGTGATATTGGTTATGTAGCCAATAAATGATGAAAATGCCGATAACAAAAGCAAGGGTGGAAAGAATAAAGTAAATCATAAAAGACAAAACACAAGTAAAACGAAAAGCGCAAAACGCAACATTAAGCCTCGCAAGTTGTCCGTTCTTTGCGAAGCGCGCCTCCGCCTGTTGCGGAATCGCGGTCAACCAAAGGCGGACGATTTCAACGGGAATTTTCGTGCGGCGATCAGATGATCTTCACCGTCGAACCGCGTTCCGTCTTCTCCACTTCAATTCGCGTTGGAAACGCATCCTTCAATTCGTCGAGATGCGTGATGACCAGAATTTTTGCAAAGTCATTCTTGACCAGATTGATAGCCTCGATCAATCGCTGTCTTCCCTCGGCATCCTGCGAGCCGAAGCCTTCGTCAATCACCAGCGTCTGCAAACGGGCGCCTTTGCGTTGTGCCAGCACTTCAGAGAGCGCCAGTCGAATCGCGAAGTTCACACGGAACGCCTCGCCGCCTGAATACATTTCATAATCGCGCATGCCCGCCGCGTCGCTGATCTGGATATCAAGCGTTTCCTTCATGTCCTCGCGCTTCTTGTCTTTGTATTCGGCCTGCGTCACAAATCGAATTGACATTTGCCCGTTGCTCAAACGGTCGAGCAATTCATTGGCTTTGGATTCAATCTGCGGCAGAGCCTGTTCGATCAACAACGCCGGGACGCCGTCCTTGCCGAAGGCGCGTTCGAGGTGCTTGTACCGCCCGATTTGCAAAGCCAGCGCCTCACGCTCGGACGAATAATCGGCCTTGCGTTTCCGCAATTCGTCCAACACGGAGACCTTTTGCCGCGCCGCGCCGACTGCCTGGTTTAAACGATTTTCCTCCTCCTGCAAATCAAGCAAGGCGCGCTCCGCTTCATCGAGATTCGCTGACGGTTTTTGTTCTTCGATGGCATATTTCTTGCTCGATAAAATCTCTTCCACTTCTTTCAATCGTTTTGCGCCGGCAGTCTCCCAATTCTTGATTGAATTCTTAATCGTTTCAATTCGTTCCGTCAATTGAGTAACGGAATTGGAATACATCAACCGTTCTCTTTCGGCGCTTTCGATCTTTGCAATCTGCGATTCCAGATCAGCGATTCGTTTTGCGAGATCATCCATGCTCGATTTGTTGACACGGAAACGATCGCCCTTTTCTTTTCCTTCCGCCTGCAATTGCTTCAGCGTTGACTTGCGGTGTTGCTCGCTCAACGGCTGCCCGCATAACGGGCAGGCCGCTCCTTCCGCCGACTCGAGTCGGTCAATGCGATCCTTAAGTTCGTCCATTTGCGCCTTGAGCAATTCGTTCTCGGCTTTCAATTGCCCGAATTGCTCGCGCGCTGCGCTTCGGCTTTCTTCAAGTTCGTTTCGTTTCGTTACTTCCTTTTCAACCTCTGTCAACGACTTCCTGGCATTCTCCAGTTGAACGGTCAATTGATGGATTGCCGACTGCTGACTGGCAGCCGCCTGCTCCTGCTCCTTCAACGCGCGTTTTTCTTCTTCCAACTTTGCTTTCTCTGCGGCGAGTTGTTGATCCAGCGATGCGGCGATTTTACGAAGGTCTTCCAGAACGGCTTCCTGCGCTTTCCGCATTGCGCTTTGCCGTCTCAGTTCCTCCTCCAATTCTTTGAGCTTCCGCCGGCGCGGTTCTTCCTCGTCCAGCTCGGCGTCAATCTCGGCGATGCGCCCGTCAATCGAACCGATTTCCTCTTCGAGCGACTTGCGTCTCTCGACTGTGCGTTGTTTGTAAACTTCCCATATTTCAAGGCCCAGGATATTGCTCAAAACATCTTTGCGCCTGCTGGCGGTTTGCTGTGTGAATTGATCGGCCTGTCCCTGCAAAAAGAACGCCGCGTTGACAAAAGTTTCGTAGTCGAGGCGCAGCGTCTGCTCGATGCGCGCCTGCGTATCGCGTAAGGTCCGTTCGGTGAGCGGCCTCCATTGACCGTTGACGATAGACGACGACCGGCTTTCGCTCCGCCATTCACCGTCCAAGATTTGAAACTCAAGCGCCGTTGTCCTTCCGCGCGGCAAAGTCCGCAAAACGCGATAAACATTCTTCTCGTATTCGAATGTCAACGTCACTTCGGCGGCCTTCGATTGCGAATTGACCAGTGAATCATCGCGTTTGCGCGCCTGACCGAACAGCGACCACGTGATGGCGTCGAGCAGAGACGATTTTCCCGCGCCGTTGTGTCCGGAAACGCAGGCCAAATCAAAAGCGGTAAAGTCTATTTCAACGGGATCGCGATACGAAAGAAAACCCGCAAGACGAAGATGAATTGGAATCATTGCCAAAATTATACCTTTTACCAATCACCAATTACCAATCACCAATCACCATTTACCACTCGCTACTTTATGTTATCATCATGCCGATGCGAGACCCAGACGATCCACGCACACGCCGACATTTGATATTGATCGCAATCATCCTCGCCACGATTCCTTGTTATTGTCTCGGAGGGGTCGCTTTGGTTTTTGCGCCTGCGCCAACGACCGCCACACCGACCCTG
>JBHORD010000007.1:0-22642 GCA_042408355.1 Anaerolineales bacterium | reverse complement strand
CGGCCTTGACGCGTCAACCCGCACTGCCGTTGGATATCCGGTGACCCAGCCCGATGGCAGTACGCTTAATGCTCCTGCCGCCCGCCGCGTGGACACATTCTGGCCCGGCGTGGCTGTCTCGCCGTCGGGCGTCGTTTACATGTCGGCGTATGGCGCGGACGTGGTTTCACCGTGGCAGACGTGCGCCAGCGGTCCGGTGCCGCCGGTGGGACGAATTACCTGTGATACACTCGGCAACTACATCCATAATGCCCGCCTCGATTATTTCGTGACCCGTATCGGTTCCGGGGTCGAACGAATGGTCAGCACGAATCCAATCAATACTCGTAACGGATTTGGCGGCGGATTCATCGGCGATTACACTGACTTGGCGGTCGGCTCCGATAACGTGTACCATGCTTTCTGGACGGACACGAACAACAAACAGAACGTCGTCTGGTTCTATGGGTTTGAGTTTGTGCCGACGCCCATCAATCAGGAAGACGTGGTCGCCGCATCTGGAACCATCCCGTAGCCCCGATAACCCGCTTGCCAATTATCTCAAGCGTGCGGGAACATGGTTAAGTAATGAAGGCCGAGCCAGTCGCTCGGCCTTCATTGCGTATTTCGTACTCGAAAGATGATGGCGACAAACCTTAATTTGTTTTTTTGATGTATTTCGGGTTCAGCACTGAGATCAAACGGGCGGCGTTGCCCTGCCTGGTTTCTACATCCTTCTCCAATTCCACCCAATAAAAACTGCGATGCTCTGTGTACGGATCAATGCGCACAACGATTCCATTGAACCAGCCTTCGCTTTTCCAAAACGCAGAATTGAGAAAGACCTTTACCCGGTCGCCGGGTTGAATGGTATCAGCCGTATTTTTTTGATTCATGGATGAATTCCATGATCTTGGGAGCAGTCTTCCTTCGGAACTTGCAATTTACTCGCCGCGCAGCGACGTAGGCCTGACGCGGATCGCTACGGAGTATTCCTTGCCGAGCTGTTCCGGCGTCATTCCCAGCGCTTTTACTCCGGCGCGGTATTTTTTGATATACGCGGTCGCTTTATGCGCGGGCGGCGCGTTTGGATCAACGATGGCTGTGCCGATGAAGACGATCAAATCCCGTTCGCCTTTATCGTCGCCGCTGTTGAAATGTAAGGCGACCTTCGGATGTTTTTTCAAATGACGGACTTTATGTGCGTGCGGCTGGCTGTAAATAAGAAACGAATCGTGATCCCAGATGAACCAGACGGGACGCGGCTGCGGCGCAAGATCGGAGCCGACGGTGGTAAGCCAAATGAAATATTCCTCGCGCAGATGGCGTTTAACTTTGCGCCCAAATTTTGTGTTGAAATCAATCACGGTATTTTCCTCCAATCTGCCTTGACTTTTTCAGAATGCTCCCGCAATGCGGACATTTTGCCTCGATATGATTCAGCCACTTGGCGTTGGATAGCGACAGCGCCCCGCCGCAATACGGACACTGCGGCGGGAGCCAGCGCCTCGAGCTTTCATCCGGCTCGGCGGAGTTGGACGGTTCTTCCGCAGCGGGAGTGCGCGTCAAAATCCAGGCGATGCCTAAAGAGATGATCAACCAGATGGGCAATGTGGCGAGGGAAGGTCCGATGTCTCTGCGATACCAGGGCGTGGTGTTGTGATTGGCAGGATCAAAACAGGCAATGCCCAGCGCCTGCGATCCCGGAGGGCATTTCAGCGGGAGCGTATAAGAAATTGGCGTCGAGATTACACTGCAGAAGACAGTGGGGATGACCGCAAGCAATAAAGCGGTGATGATTCGGTTGAGGAGCTTTTTCATAATCAAGCGCCCTGCAGGCAAGTATCTTTCCGCTTTGACAGAACCGGCATTTTAAATTGAATCAAAGCAATGGTCGTTTTTCGATAACATTGAAATCGGTCATACAAAAACTTCCGAAACCTTCGAAGGCTTCGGAAGTTTTTTTGATTAAGGCGTTGCAGTTGCCGGCACGGCGGCGCCCATCCAGGTGAAATCGCGCTTGTCGCTGATTGCGCCTGCCGAGCTCCATATCGGCTGTCCCTGATCGTCCGTGCCGGTTTGCCTGACGGTGGTGACCCACCAGCGCATGATGTGCGCCGTATTGTCTTTCGGGCGGAACGAAGTCGGAATAATATATTTCGTATCGGTGACGTAATCCACAATGCGGCTGCCTTGATCGGCAGTGACATCTTCCACGGTGACTTGATAGGCTTCGTTACTGCGCAGTGTTCCAACGGATGCCCATTGCAGTGTTACCACATCGTTGGCCAGGGTGAAGGCTGCGCCATCCGCAGGCAGGAGCAGATTCGGGGCGGGATAGGGAGGCGGAATCGTCGGCGTGGGCGTTGGACCCGGCGTGGCGGCGCGCGCACATAATGGGATCGTCAACGACTGACCGACGAAAACATTGTCCGTCGAAAGTCCGTTGTAATCCTTGATGGCTTGAATCGGCACGGCATAGTTAAGCGCAATGCTGGATAACGTATCATTGGCGTTCACTGTGATGGTGACGTGTTGGCAAGCCAACGCGGTTTGCGTCGCGGCGGGCGGCGTGTCGGTCGGCTGTGGCAGGGGCGTCGCGGTTGGATATGGGATCTTCAGTTTTTGACCGACGACAAGATTGTTGCATGAAGCGGGCAAGTTATTCAAGATAATAATGCTTTGAACCGATACGCCGAAAGTAACAGCGATGCCGCCGCACGTATCTCCTGCCGCGACGGTGTAATCAAATGGCGGCTGGACAGTCGCGGTCGGAGCGATGGTTGGCAGGGGCGTATCTGTTGGAGTGGCAGATGCGGTTGGGGTCGCCGTCGCGCTTGGAACCGGAGTCGGATTCACAACGCGTTTGGTCGCGCTCAATCCCACATAAACAATCACCGCGCCCACTACGAGGAATAACACCAACATGCCCAATGCGACGGGCAGGCTCAGCGTCACTTCAGGCATGCGCGTGGCCTGGATGGATTGATCCGCCTGTTGTTTTTTCGGCGCGGCGGAAGTTGCTTTTGCTTTTGGACTCAAATCTGTTCCGCACACCGGACAGCGCGCCGCGGTTTCAGCCAGCCGCGTGCCGCACGTGGGACACACTTGAGTTTTTTGAGATGAAGGTTCGGGACTCATACGGGCGGTGATTATACCATGCGAGTTTTGCACAAGTCATCGGTGTTTGCGTGCCGCTTATAAACGAAATGCCTTCGGCGCTCCCGGCGGCTTCAGTTTTTAAATCAGACTTGCCGCGTAACCATCCGCGCGCGGATCGCTTCCGCCGCACAAGACCCCGGTTGCTGGATCGCGCAGGATGATTTGACCGCGGCCGAACATGGCGCGCTCCCACCCCGCCGCTTTCTGGACCTGGTGGCCGCGTGCCGTTAAATCGGCTATGACCGCGTCTGGGATGCCTTCTTCCAATGCGGCCGCGCCGCCAGCGGTTCCATCCTCGATGCAGAAGCGCGGCAGATCGAGCGCCGCCTGCGGATTGTATTCGCTATCAACCAGCGCGGCGAAGACCTGCACATGTCCCTGCGGCTGCATGAATCCGCCCATCACGCCAAATGACGCGAACAAAACCTCGCCCTCCTCTTTCTCTCCTCCCAAATTCGCAGAATTTTGAGGGAGAGGCAGGGGAGTCGTCGCCATTGCGGGAATGATTGTGTGATAAGGCCTCTTGTTTGGCGCCAGGGCGTTCGGATGATTCGGATCGAGATCAAAATTATGTCCGCGGTTTTGAAGTGTGAAACCCCAGCCTTTTGGAACGATGCCCGTTCCAAATCCCATATAGTTGCTGTTGATGAACGAACAGGCGTTGCCGAATCTATCTGCCACGCTGAAATACACCGTGTCGGACGAACTGACCGGCATACCGCGCTTGTGGTCAAATGCAGCGCGGCGCGGATGGATTAATTTGCGGCGTTCATTTGCATATTCTTTTGAAAGCAGTTCATGAATTGGAATGTTTGAAAATTTTGGATCGGCCACATACCAGCGCGAGTCTGCGAAAGCCAATCGCATCGCTTCGATTTCAAGGTGCAAACGGTCAGCAGAAATCGGGTCGAGCGAAGATAAATCAAATCCTTCCAGCAAATTCAACGCGATTAACGCCGCGATGCCCTGCCCATTTGGCGGGCATTCATAAACTCGATAACCGCGGTAGGTGATGCTGATCGGCGTTTCCCAAGTTGAAACATGCGCGGCGAGATCATCTGCGGTCATGCATCCGCCCGCTTCTTGAATCACTTTTGCAATCGCTTCGGCGATTTCGCCCTGGTAGTAGGCTTGCTTGCCGCCATCGGCAATTTTTTTGAAGGTACGCGCCAGCCCTGGATTCTTGAAAATTTCTCCGGCTCTTGGAGCGCGGCCCTCAATCGTCATTTCGATGCCGTTGAGCGCAGACTTGAGTTGACGTTCCGCGCCGCGCTGCCAGAAATAAGATGTCAACGGCGCGACGGGAAAACCCTCTTCGGCGAGTTTGATGGCGGGCGCCAGGATCTCCGCCATGGGTTTTGTTCCATGCTTTTCGATCAAATCGAACCAGCCCGCGCACGCACCCGGCACTGTGATCGTATATGGATGAAAGGGAGGCAAGTCGCTGATCCCCTCTTTTTTCAATCGCTCTAAAGTCAACGCCGCCGGGGCGCGCCCCGAACCGTTCAATGCGCTGACTTGTTTTGTCTTCGCATCGAAGAACAACGCGAACATGTCGCCGCCAATGCCCGTTGACGTGGGCTCCGTCACATTGAGCGCCGCGGCGACAGCGACTGCCGCGTCCGCGGCGTTGCCGCCCGCCGACAAAATTTCAATTCCCGCGGCGACAGCCATCGGCTGGGAGGCGGCCACCATTCCGCCGCGTCCGTAGACCGGCGAGCGGCGCGACGCAAAAACAAGCCCGGTCATCTGATTTTCTGTCCCTGAATTGGCTGGGTGTTGGAGCGCGGCGGCAGTGTGGTGACCAGCACTTTGTCCACGCGGTGACCGTCCATGTCCACCACTTCGAAGCGCAGACCGTTCCATTCGAAATGATCCGCCGCCTGCGGTACGCGTCCGAGCGACATCATCACGAATCCGCTCAATGTTTCGTATTCATCCTCATGCGGCAGGGACTCTAATTTGAAAATCTCTTTGAAGTTGTCCACTTCCAGCATCCCATCCAGGAGCCACGAGCCGTCCTGGCGTTGTGTGGCTTGCGGCTCGACTTCGATGTCGCCGACAATTTCCTCGATGATGTCGTTGAGCGTCAGCAAACCCTGCAGGCTTCCAAATTCGTCAATCACGAACATCAGCTCCGCGTTTTTTTCCTTGAAAACTTCCAAAGCGCGTGAAGCCAGCATCGTTTCGGGAACATAAATGGCGGGTCTCAATTTGTCCTTGAGTTTGAAATTTTCACTCGAAAGACTGGGCGGCGCAAGCAGGTCGCGCGCTTTTACGATCCCAAGCACGGTATCGAGGCTGTCTTTACACACCGGGAAACGCGAGAAAGAACTCTCGGCGATCTTGCGCCGAATCTCCTCGGGCGGATCCGCAATGTCGAGCCAGACAATATCCGTGCGCGGCGTCATCAGCGAATAAACGCGCGAATCGCTCAGGCTGAATACGCCCTCGACCATATCCTGTTCGGCTTCTTCAAAGACGCCGGCTTCGGTGCCTTGATCAATCAGCAATTGGATTTCTTCTTCGGTGACGGGCGGCTCTTTGCTTGACGTAATGCCGATGATCTGCAAAATAAAATCGGTGACGCGCCCCAACAACCAGACCAGAGGCGAGAACAATTTGGATACGAAGATCATTGTCCCCGAAATGGACGCGGCAATTTTTTCCGGTTCGTGCAGGGCGATGCGTTTCGGGACGAGTTCACCCAGCACCAGCGACAGCGCGGTGACGATCACGACAACGATCACAAGCGCCAGCGAATCGGCATACGGAGTCAGCGGAGGCCACTGTTTCAGCAGACCCGCCAGCGGCGCAGAAAATGTCGGTCCGCTGATCGCGCCCAACAAAATGCTGATCAGTGTGATTCCAATTTGAATCGTCGAAAGAAACGTGTTCGGATTCTGCGCGAGATTCAGCGCCGTGGCGGCGCGTTTATCTCCCTCGTTGGCTAATTGCTGGAGCCGCGCTTTGCGCGCCGAGACGACCGCCATTTCCGAAATCACGAATACGCTGTTGAGAAAAATCAGAAGAAAAAGAACGAGAATCTGAACTCCGATATTGGACATGAATTCTTTGATAACTATTCCATCTGAAAAACCGTCTTTATCGCGCTGAGCGGATGTCCGGGTTTAAACGAAGACCGTCGTCGAAGCATGAATTTCGGATCCCATCTTGCCCTGCAACTTCGTTTCACTCCGCTCAAGACGATATTCGTTTATGTTATTTTACCTGAATCCCTTTGCCTGCCTTGACTTCGCCAATAACCCAAACTGGTTGGTCAAGCTCGTTGGCGCGTTTTGTGAATGCCGCGAGTTTCTCCGGCGGCACGCCGAGCAGTAACCCGCCGCTGGTTTGCGGGTCGAACAAAAGCATCTCGGCAGGTTCATCCAGTTTTTTGACAAATTGAACGCGCGGACCGTAAAAAGAGCGGTTATCGAACAGGCCGCCAGCAAACGCGCCCTTTTCAGCATATTTGCGCGCACAACCGACAAAAGGAATTTTATCGTATTCGATTTCCAGCGCGGCGCCCGCCGCTTCCGCCATTTCCAAACCATGACCAAGCAGACTGAATCCGGTGATGTCTGTGCCGCCGCGCAGATTGAATTCAACCGCGAGTTGCCCCGCGGTTTTATTCAGCCGCGCCATCCACGATACCACTTCTTTCACATCGTTTTCGTCCGCCTGTGAGCGTTTGAGCGCGGTCGTTGTGACGCCAAACCCAAGCGGCTTGGTCAAAACCAGCGCGTCGCCGATTTTGAGTCCGCCTTTACTCAACATCTTTCGCGGATCAACAAAGCCGATCGCAACTAATCCATATTTCGGCTCCTTGTCCTGCACGGTGTGTCCGCCTGCAATGACCACGCCCGCTTCGCGCGCTTTTTCCGCGCCGCCGCGTAAAATGTCGGCGGAGATTTCGGTGGGCAAATCGGGCGGAAGGGCGGCAATGTTCAATGCGAGAAACGGCGTCCCTCCCATCGCGTAAATATCTGAAAGACTGTTTGCCGCGGCGACCGCGCCGTAATCGTAGGCGTCGTCTACAACCGGGGTGAAGAAATCGGTCGTCGCCACAATGGCGCGCGAATCATCCAGCCGCCAGACCGCCGCATCGTCCGGGCCTTTAAGCCCGATCAACAAATCGGGATAATTGGATGGATCGAAAAGTTCCTGCACAGGACGCAGAACCTGCGTCAGCGTTTCCGCGTTTAGCTTCGACGCTCAGCCCGCGCAAGCCGACAGACTCGTCAGGCGGATTTGCCGCCCGTTTGGCTTGATTGTATTCATACGAAATATTATAACCGCTTGCCGCGCTCCATAAGCCATGTTACCATGATGGCATGCAAGGCGAAGGAATTATCAAAGAGCTTGTTTTGTTGGATGGAAAACCCGCCGCGAGGATTCAATGCCGGCCAGCCTTGATTCCCGCGCCGGGATGTTATCTCTTGGCTCATGCCGGCGGATCGGACGCCCCGTTAGCGGCTTCCGTTTTCGCGGCTGAATCATCTGCCGACGGCTTTCTCTGCGCGCCGCCGATTCCCGAATCATGGACGCCCGGCGCGCCTTTGAATTTACGCGGCCCGCTTGGGCATGGCTTTGATCTGCCGGAGGCTTCCCGCCGCGTGGCGTTGATCGCGTTCGATGACGCCCCGTATCGCCTGCTGGCTTTGCTTGATTCGATTTCCAAACAAGATTCATCCGTTGTTTTGGTCTGCGAGAATCCCCCGGCTGATTTGCCGCTCGAGATCGAAGTCCAGCCGATGAGCGCATGGATGGATGTTTTTCATTGGGCGGATTACATCGCGATGGACGCGGCGCGCGAGTCTCTGCCGGAGTTGAAGAAAAGTTTTGATGAACGGAAGCCGTTGGCGGTCGGGAATGAAGCGCAGATCCTCGTCCGCACGCCGATGCCCTGCGGCGGACTCGCCGATTGCGGAGTCTGCGCTGTCGAAGTTCGGAATGGCTATAAATTAGCCTGCGAAGCGGGACCGGTTTTTGATCTTAAAGAATTGATTTGAGTTTTGCCCGGCCCTGCCGTCATTGGCGGGGAATGCCGGCGGGCTTTGTGCACTCATCTTACGCAGTAGCGCGAGATTCATCCCGCATTTCCAGGCGACATGAATGTCACGCTACGAGGAAACTGCGTAACATCAGTTATCAATACCAAATGCGGAATGACGTTGTGGTTGTCCCCACCAGCCCGTTGTAAGAACAGTTGATGTCAATGTAAACCAGGTTTCCATACGGCTGGTTGACCACGTTGAATGCGGCGATGGCTATACCGTTCGAGTTGGTCGTGACGTTGGCCGAGGAAGCGGTTCCGTCGGGCCAGCGCACGATCACCGCACAGCTTGCATTGCTGACGGCAGTATTGCGTTGATCCTGGGCGATGATGTAAACCACTTGCTGATCGTTGCTCAGCGTCACCGCCTTCCAGACGAAAGCCCGCACCTGCAGATTGATGATCGGCGCGGCATTGGGAGCGTTGTTCAGCGGGGGAACGGATTGTAAAAGTCCCGGGTCGTCGCCCATGGCGTCAAAGTATAAACGTCCCAAATCGGTAATGACCACGCGTTGACCCTCCGGCTGGGAGGGCTGCCATTCGAAGCGCGCCTTTTCGAAATATTGGATGATGACGCCCTTCTCGTATTCGAAAGGTGAAATCGGGTAACCGAATTGCGCCACCCCGCCGTATTTATCGAAGAAATCAAGGAAGGAAAAACAGACCGCGTAATTTGTCTCCGAATACAAACGGCAGGCGAATGGACTGAAAATATTCAACTGGATGCCCGGCGTGTATAACTTTCTTCCGATATTCGTCAGCACAACGCGCTGACCCGGCGGAAGCTCAGGGTGATATTCAAAGCGGGCGCGTTGAAAATATTGAACCAGCAATCCGTCCTTATCTGTAAATTGTTCTGTGATGGGATAACCGTACAACCGGGTTGGGTCGGACGCGGCGTTGTAAAAATTGAGAAAGTCTCCCTGAACATTGTGTCCGGTCTGGGAAAAGTATTGTGAATTTTGACTCTGTGCGTATGCAGGAGACCATCCGGCTGCCAGCAGACAAAATGTCAGGAAAAGAATCAAAGACCCGCGAAACGTGACCATCAAATTTTATTATACACAAGTTCACTTGAATGCGCCTTACAAAGTCATAAATTAACCCTCCGTGTCCAATGAACTTTGATAATTCAATAGCGCCTGCACGATTTTTTCGGCGGCATGACCGTCTCCGAATGGATTGGCGGCCTTTGCCATCGCCGCGTACGCCGACGGATCGTCCAACAGCCGCTTCGCTTCCCGGACGATGCGGCGGCTCTCCGTTCCGACGAGTTTCAGCGTCCCGGCTTTGACGCCCTCGGGGCGTTCGGTCACTTCGCGCAGAACCAGCACCGGCACGCCGAAGGTCGGCGCTTCTTCCTGGATGCCGCCCGAGTCCGTCAGGATGAGCGTGGAACGTTTCATCAGATGCACAAGCGGCAGGTAATCGAGCGGAGGCAGAAGCGTCACATGCGGCGCATCTTTCAGAATGCGATAGGCGGGCCTCTGAACGTTTGGATTGAGATGAACTGGATAAACGATTTCCACATCGCCGCGCGAGGCGAGTTCTTTCAGCGCAAAGCAAATCGCTTCGAGCGGTTTGCCGAAATTTTCGCGGCGATGGGCAGTGACCAAAATCAATTTTTGTTTGCCGATTTTCAATTTTTCAAGCAACCGTTTGATCTCATTGGGAAGCGGCTGTTTGCCGACGAATTTCAACGCGTCGATAACCGGATTGCCCGTTACCACGATGGCCTGCTCCGGCGTATTTTCGCGCAGCAGGTTTTTGCGCGCCCATTCGGTTGGAGCAAAATGCAAATCGGCGGTGATGCCCGCCACGCGCCGATTCAATTCTTCCGGGAACGGCTGCCATTTATCGTACGTTCGCAATCCGGCTTCGACATGTCCCACGCGGATGCGGCGATAATAGGAGAGCAGGGCGGTGATGGCGACGGTAGTTGTGTCGCCCTGAACCAGCACCCAATCGGGTTTGAAATCAGCCAGCACCGGATCAAGATGTGTGAAAATGGCCGCGCTCAATGCAGGGAGCGTCTGATCTTCGCGCATCAAATCCAGGTCGTAATCCGGCTTGATCTTGAACAGATCCAAAACCTGATCCAGCATTTGACGGTGCTGTGCCGTCACGCAGACGCGCGATTCGATGTTTTTTGTTTTAGCCAAAGCGCGCACAACCGGCGCCATTTTCACGGCTTCGGGGCGCGTGCCGAATACAGAGAGAATTTTCATGATGTTTTCCGAATATCCAAAACGCAAATTGCGGCTTGCGCTGTGTTTTACGTGCTGATGTTACGCGGTTTTCTCATAGCCTTGACATTCATGTCGCCTGAAAATGCGGGATAATCCCGCGCTACTGCGTAAGGTGGGTGACTTATTTTCTCGCACCCAATCGTGTAACTTGAAATCCCGCATTTTGCCAGTCGTCAGCCTTCCAGCCGTTGACCGCGTCCACGATGAGGCGGGCTTTTGTTTTTGAGGCGATTTCAGCCGGATTCAAATTGATGAACTCGGTGTGTTTGACCAACAAAATAATCGCCTCCGCGTCCTGAAGAGCGTCATCTAAACCTGAAGCCATTCTGATGCCAGACAGGTTTGCGTCCGGTTTGAACGGTTCCCAGGCTTTGACGCGCGCGCCTTCGTTTTGAAGCAGATGCACCACTTCGACCGCCGGGCTTTCGCGCAGATCATCCACGTCGGGTTTGTAAGCGAGACCGAGCGCGGCGATTTTTTTCCCTTTAAGGTTTCCGTCTGCGCGTTTGATTAATTCGACGACATAATGCGGCTGTGAATCGTTGACGCGGCGCGAGTGATAGATGAGCGGCGTCAGTTCCGGCGCGCTTTCGACGAAGAACCACGGGTCCACGCTGATGCAGTGTCCGCCGACGCCGGGGCCGGGACTGAGAATCTTGACGCGCGGATGGCGGTTGGCTAACGAGATGGCTTCCCAAACGTCCACGCCGAATTTATCGGCCAGCCGCGAGAATTCATTGGCGATGGCGATGTTTACATCGCGATAGGTGTTCTCCATCAGTTTGACCATTTCGGCGGTGGTCGCGTCGGTTTGGATGATTTCGCCTTTGACGAAGATCGAATACAGGTCCGCGCCGGCCTGTGCGGATTCGGGAGTCACACCGCCGATGACGCGGGCGTTCTCGATCAGCTCGCGCAGGATTTGTCCGGGCAGGACGCGTTCGGGTGAATAAGCCAAATGGAAATCGCGCCCGGCTTGAAGTCCGGAACGAGCGAGGATGGGAGCGACCAGTTCAATCGTCGTGCGCGGCGGCGAGGTCGATTCGAGTACGACAAGATTCCCTTTTTGCAAAACGGGGACGATGGCTTCTGTGGCAGACGTCACCGCGCGCATGTCGGCCAGTTTATATTTTTGTCCCTCGTATTCGCCGAATTTATTTTCGTAGAACGGTGTCGGCACGGCGATGATGAACGCGTCCGCCGGTTCGGGTTGGGTCGCGATCGTGAGATTGCCCGATTTGAGCGCGGCTTCGACAATCGTGCGCAAGCCCGGCTCGTGGATGTGAAGGCCGCCGTTGCGAAGCGTCTCGACGATTTGCGCGTTGATGTCCACGCCGACGACTTTGATTCCATTGGCGGCGAATGTGGAGGCGGTCGGCAGGCCGATGTAGCCGAGGCCGAGAACACACAGTTTTTGAATGTTCAATCAGACTCCATGAAATTAGAGATTGGCATCCTGCCATCTGCAGGATAGAAAAAGGTTTTGGCTCTCCCGATTAACGGGAAAGAATCTCACCATAAAGTACACAAAGTTGAAAATGGTTTTCCCGTTAAAAACGGTAGAACCGGGATTTTTCGTTTGCCGAATCGAAGTGAGAACATTGGAGGATTTCGTTGACGGGTATTCTAATCGAAAAATCCTCCCTTCGGCAATTGGCGCAACAACTTCAGCCGGCTTGCGTAAGAATTATTGGATAAAAGCCGATTGTTGTATAATGAATTTGGTTTTCAGCGCGGGAGGCCGGATGGACATGCTTCTGAACCCTAACATCGCGTATATTCTCGTGGCGGTCACAACACTCCTGGCGCTGTGGGCGCTGGTTGTTCCGGGCACGGGACTGGTCGAAATTAGCGCGTTTTTTTGCGCGGTGCTGGCGGCATATTCGATCTACCACCTTTCCTTCAACGGGTGGGCGCTGGCTTTGATCGCGCTGAGTTTTGTCCCGTTTTTGATCGCAATTCGGAATCCGGGAGGCGGCGCGTGGTTGATCGTTTCGATCATCGGGATGATCATCGGCTCGGCGTTTTTCTTCCCAGGCATGGATGGACAGCCGGCGGTTAATCCGCTGCTGGCAATTACCGTGTCCGCGTTATACGCCGCGTTCGTTTGGTTTTCTGCCCGCAAAGCGATGCAGATCGCGCAGACAAGACCGGTTCACGATCTTTCGGCTTTGGTCGGACAATATGGAGAAGCCAAGACGCCCATTGCGACAGCGGGTTCGGTGCAGGTGGCTGGAGAATTGTGGTCGGCGCGCAGTAAAGAGTTTATCCCCGCCGGAAGCATTGTGCGCGTGATTGGACGCGAAGGTTTTGTCCTCATCGTTGAAAAAACTGCTTCATCATAATCTCAAATTAGAAAAGGAGTAATAAAATGACTCAAGTGATACTTTGCCTTTTCGGCGCAATCGTAGTCATTGGATTTGTGTTGCTGGTTAACGCCATCCGGATTGTGCCTGAGTATCAGCGCCTGGTTGTCTTCCGTCTGGGACGTGTGTTGGAAAAGCCGAAGGGTCCGGGTCTGGTTTTTCTGATCCCAATCATTGACCGGCCGGTGCGCGTGGATTTGCGCGAACAGATTCGCGAAGTGCCGCATCAGATTTCGATCACCAAAGATAACGCGCCCATTTCGATTGACTTCTTGTGGTATTTCAAGGTCATCGAGCCGACAGCCAGCGTGGTGGCGGTGGGCAACTTCGAAATGTCCGCCGCAGGCATGGCAACGACCACGCTTCGTTCTGTGATCGGCGGCATCGCGCTCGATGATGTTTTGTCTCAGCGCGAAAACATCAACACCACTTTACGAACGAAACTCGATGAAGTGACCGAACGCTGGGGCGTCAAAGTGACCAACGTGGAAATCCGCGAGATCATCCCGCCCAAAGAAGTTCAGGACGCGATGAACCGCCAGATGACGGCGGAACGCATCCGCCGCGCGGTGGTGACCGAGTCTGAAGGCACGCGCGCCGCGGCAGTCAATGTCGCTGAGGGTGAAAAGCAGGCGGCTATTTTGAAAGCCGAAGGCCAGAAGCAGGCAAACATCCTGCAAGCGGAAGGCGAACGGCAGGCGCAGTTGTTGCGCGCTCAAGGTTTTGCGCAAGCCCTCGACGCGATCTTTGCTTCGGCCAAAGCGATTGACCAGAAGACGATGACTCTGCAATATTTCGATACGCTGAAGACGCTGGGGCAGGGCGCGTCCACCAAATATATTTTCCCGATGGAATTCACCAGTATGATCGAAAATTTCATCAAGGGCAAGGATTAAACATTTCATGAGTTTTGAGAACCGGACAGCCCGCTCGGCGTAAGCCGAAATAAAAGCAAGTGTTACAATCAAAGCCTCTCGTTACGCGAGGGGCTTTTCTCTATGGAAATTACAACTGCCTCCTTCTTCGATCTCAATGCGCTCAATAAGGTGGAACAGGCCTGTTTTGAAAAAGACGCCTGGCCTTTTCTCGATCTCATTGCGGTGCTGACCTTTCCCGATATTATTCGCTTAAAAGCGGTGGAAGACGGCCGCATGATCGGATTCATTGCGGGCGACCCGCGTCCCTCCGAGGGCTTTTCGTGGATTGCCACGGTCGGTGTGCTCCCCGAATACCGCCGGCGCGGAATCGGGCGAATGCTCCTGCGCGCCTGCGAGGCAAGGATCAAAACACCGCGCATACGCCTCTCGGTGCGAATTTCCAATGACGCGGCTATTCGTCTGTACGAACAGGAAGGTTATCGCCGTATTGACATTTGGCAGAGATATTACAACGACGGAGAGGCGGCTATCGTGATGGAAAAAGAACAAGGGATATAATCGCGCCATGCCTGTCGAAATGCTTGCGCCGCCTGTGTTGATCCAAACCGCAGAGGAATTCGATCGCTTGATTCGCGATCTGAACCATCAGACGCGCATCGCAGTGGATACGGAGTCAAACAGCCTGCACGCTTATCGGGAGCGCGTGTGCCTGATTCAATTTTCAACGCCGGCGACGGACTATATTCTCGATCCATTTGCGTTCGACGGCCTCGAACCGCTCGCGCCTGTATTTTCCAATCCGCATATCGAGAAAATTTTCCATGCTTCGGAGTACGATATCCTTTGTCTGCGGCGCGATTATGGATTTGAATTTTGCAATCTCTTCGATACGATGCAGGCGGGGCGAATCCTGGGGCGCAAACAAGCCGGACTGGATCGTCTCCTCGAAGACAAGTTTGGCGTGAAGATGAACAAGCGATTCCAGAAGGCGGATTGGGCCGTGCGCCCGCTCTCGCGGGACCTGTTGCTTTACGCCCGCCTCGATACGCATTATCTCATCCCGTTGCGCGACCTGCTCAAAGCCGACCTCGAAGCGAAAGGACTCTGGCCGCTTGCCGAAGAAGATTTCCGCATGGCCTGCCGCCCAAACGGCGCAAAGCCCAGAAGCGAATCTCCGCACTGGATGCGCTTCAGCGCCCGCCGCGATTTGAGCCCGCGCGATTTGACAATTCTGAACGAACTCGTGAAGTTCCGCGAGCAAATGGCCGCCCGGCTGGACCGCCCTCCGTTCAAGGTTTTGGACGATGAACGTTTGCTTGCCATTGCCGTCGCCAGGCCTTCAAATTTGGACGAACTAAGAGAAACCGGCCTCACAGCAAGGCAAATACAGTATTGGGGCGAATCGATTCTTTCGGCGGTAAAGAACGGAGTTGCGAATCCGACGGTTAAACGGATTCCGCCTCAGCGTCCGGACGAGGCGTACCTGAAACGTCTCGATAAGTTGAAAAAATGGCGCAAGAAAGCCGCGGAAGAAATGGGCGTCGAATCGGATGTCGTCCTGCCGCGGTCGCTTTTGCTGGCGCTGGCTGAACGCGGTCCCGAAGAATTTGCAAATATCATGCGGTGTTCGCCATGGCGGATGACCCGCTTTGGCGCACAAATTTTGAACGTTCTGGGAGGTTGAAATGCGCATCACTTTTCACGGCGCGGCGCAGACAGTGACCGGTTCACAGCATTTATTGGAAATCAACGGCAGGACTCTTCTGCTCGAATGTGGACTTTTTCAAGGGCGGCGTCAGGAAACCTATTTTCGAAACCGCAATTTTCCTTTCGACCCGCGCAAGATCAATGCGGTGATTCTTTCGCATGCCCACATTGATCACAGCGGCAACCTGCCGCATTTGATCAAGAACGGTTACGAAGGACCGATCTATGCCACACACGCCACAGCCGATCTGGCGGATGTGATGCTGCGCGATTCCGGCCACATTCAGGAAGCGGACGCGGAGTTCGTCAATAAAAAACAATCACGGCGCGGCGACGGCCCGATAGAACCGCTTTATACGGAGGCCGATGCCGCACATGTTGCCGAACATTTCAAAAGCATGGATTACGATCAATCGTTTGAAGCGCTCCCCGGCGTGGTGGCGCGCTTTTGGGAGGCGGGACATATTCTCGGTTCGGCGGCTGTTTCGTTGGACATCGAGGAAAAAGGCCGTAAATTTCGCTTCTGGTTTTCGGGCGATATTGGCCGCATGAATCTGCCATTGCTGCGCGATCCGGTCATGCCCGAGGCGGCGGATTATTTGTTAATGGAATCAACCTACGGCGATAAATCACACGATGATCCGCGCCTGGCGTATGAAGAATTCCGGCAGGTCGTTTCAGAGACGATCAACCGGGGCGGAAAAGTCATTGTGCCTGCCTTTGCCGTGGGGCGCACGCAGGAACTGGTCTTTTATTTGAATGAGATGATGAGCGACGGCGTCAGGCCTGTGCCGGTTTATGTGGACAGTCCGCTGGCAGTTCACGCTTCCGATATTTTCCGCGCGCACCCCGAATGTCTCGACGAGGAAACGCGCGAATTTATTAAGAAAGAAAAGCATCCCGCGCTGGATTTCAAGCAGTTGACATACATCCATTCCGTGGACGAGTCGAAGGCGCTGAACGACCGAAAAGATCCAATGATCATTATCTCCGCTTCTGGTATGGCGGAAGCGGGGCGCATCCTGCATCATTTACGAAATAACATCGAAGACCCTCGTAATACCATTTTGATTGTGGGCTGGACCGCGCCCGATACGCTGGGCCGCCGCCTCGCGGACCGCGAGAAGCGCGTCCGGATTTTCGGCGAGCCGTATGACGTCAAAGCGCGCGTCGAAACGATTGGCGGGCTGTCAGGTCATGCGGGGCAGAATTTGTTGATCAGGTACGCCTCTGCAGTCAAGGGTCAGGTGAAGAAAGTGTTCCTCGTCCATGGCGAGGCGAAGCCGGCCACAACGCTGATGGGTAAACTCAAAGAGCAGGGATTGCGCGAAGTTTATTATCCCGAACTGCATTCGAGCGTGGAAATCTAGGATATAATACCGCCCGCACACCGCGCATGATACCGGAGGCGTGTGCCTGGAGAGGTGCCAGAGCGGTTGAATGGGACGGTCTCGAAAACCGTTGCGGTCCTTGTGGCCGCCGTGGGTTCGAATCCCACCCTCTCCGCTGAATCAGCCTGATGGGTCGTTCCATATCCGTCAGGCGTTTTTGTCAAGCGTGGTAAGATTCATTCGATGCAACTTAACCTGGCCCTCGCTCAAATTGCAACCAAATTGGGAGACGTTCAAGCCAACCTCGAAAAACATCTGGACTACATCAAGGAAGCCAAAGCCCAGAAAGCCGACCTGATCGTTTTCCCTGAACTTTCTTTGACTGGATACGTTTTGCAGGACTTGGTCGCTACGGTCGCGCGTCATCCGACGGACGACGATCCTGTTTTCGGGCCGCTCCTCGAGGCGAGTCAAAACCTGGACATTGTGGCCGGCTTCGTGGACGAGGACGCGCGTCACTGCTTTTATATTTCCTCCGCCTACCTCTCCGGCGGAAAAGTCATCCATATTCATCATAAAGTTTACCTGCCAACGTATGCTTTGTTCGACGAGGGTCGTTTCTTCTCGCACGGCGATTCGGTCCGCGCTTTTGATACGCGTTTTGGGCGCGTCGGCATGTTGATCTGCGAAGATTTCTGGCACGCCTCGCCGCCGTATCTGCTTTGGATGGATGGCGCGGATATTTTATTGTTCTCGTCCGCTTCGCCCGGACGCGGCGTGAGCCGGCACGATAAACTCGAATCGGCGTGGTGGGTCGAGAGCGTCAATCAATCGTACGCGAATCTGTTCACCAGTTTTGTGGCGCACAGCAACCGCGTCGGTTATGAGGACGGCCTGGTATTTTGGGGCGGCGCGACAGTGTTCGACCCGCGAGGCGAGCGGATTGCGCATGGGCCGTACTTCGAGGAAGCCTTGACCGTAGCAACGCTTGACTTAAATCAAACCCGGCGTTTGCGCGCTCGCCTGCCTTTGGTGCGCGATGAACGCGCCGATCTTGTCCATAAAGAACTTAGCCGTATTTTGTCGAAATGAACGTTGACCTGACGATCAATACCGATTTGGCGCGCACGATTCTCGCCGGCTTTCTCAAAAGCGAAACCGCCCGGGTTGGCTACGCGCGCGCGGTGGTCAATCTTTCCGGCGGGCTGGATTCAGCGGTTTCATGTGCGTTGGCGGCGGAAGCCCTCGGCGCGGAAAATGTTTTGGCCCTGCGGCTTCCGTACAAAACCTCCTCGCCTGATTCGCTGGAACATGCTCAATGGATGATTGACCAGTTCAAAGTCCGAAGCGAGACGATAGAGATTACGGACATGGTCGAGCCGCTCTTTCGTCTCGATTCCGAAATGTCGAAATCGCGGCGGGGCAATGTCATGGCGCGGGCGCGCATGATCGTTTTGTACGATCGGTCTGAAGCCTTCAAGGCTCTTCCCATCGGAACCAGCAACAAAACGGAAATTCTTCTGGGTTATACAACGATCTGGGGTGACATGGCTTCGGCCATAAACCCGATTGGCGATTTGTATAAAACACAAGTCCGGCAATTGGCGCGTGCGCTTGGCGTTCCACAGCCGATCATTGACAAACCGCCGTCGGCGGATTTGTGGGCCGGTCAAACCGATGAAGGCGAGCTCGGCTTTACGTACGAGAACGTTGATCAGCTTTTATATTTGCTGGTGGATAACAGGTATACGCGCGAAGATTTAATCCATGCCGGCTTTGAAGCGGCTTTTGTGGATAAAGTCGTCGAACGAGTCCGGCGCACTCAATTCAAACGCATGATGCCGTTGATTGCAAAATTGAGCAATCGTACGATCGGATATGATTTTCTTTATTTGCGAGATTGGGGAACGTAAAATAAGGGCCGCGTGTCAGGGTCGGATGAATTGGATAACCTGACGCCCTGACGTCTTAATCGGATACCTGAAAACCTGGTGCTTGAAATATGCATATTCCTCCCGCGCTAAAACATCGTCGTTTCTTTTATTTGTGGCTTGGTCAGTTGATTTCGATTGCCGGCACGCAAATGCAAGTTTGGGCCATCTTCTGGCATATCCGCACGCTGACGGATCAACCGATCGCCATCAGCGGCGTCGGACTGGCGCGCATCCTGCCGGTGATTTTCTTTTCGCTGGTCAGCGGCGCGGTCGCGGACTCATACAATCGCCGCACGATCATCTTCATCACACAATCCGCCGCTGGACTTCTGGCGCTGATCCTTGCTTTGCTGACGCAGTTTGGACATATCACGATCTGGTACATCTATTTGTTGACCGCGCTCCAGGCGGTGGTGGTCGCGTTTGACGGCCCGGCTCGCGCCGCCCTGATTCCGAATCTTGTTCCGCAGGAGGATTTGGCCAACGCCTTTAGCCTGAATTCCATCGCGTTTCAGGCTGGATCCGTAGTCGGCCCGGCGTTGAGCGGGCTGGTGATTGCGGCCAGCGGACAGGCGGCGGTTTATTACATCAACGCGGTTTCCTATGCGGCGGTGATCGTTGCGCTGATTATGATCGGCCACGTTCAACAGAAAATTGATAAAAGATCGGGCGGCGTCTCGCTCCAGTCCATTCGCGAAGGAATTCATTTCATCGTCCACAAGCCGATCATCTTTTCGACGATGATTTTGGATTTCATCGCCACGTTCTTCGCGTCCGCTAACACCTTGATGCCGTTTATCGCCCGCGATATTCTGCACGTGGATGTCATTGCATATGGCTGGCTGTCTGCGGCGCAATCGGTGGGAGCGGTGCTGGCGGCGGTGATCGTTTCTCAGGTACGCGAACTTAAAAGACAAGGACAACTCTTTTTGATCGCGGTGGTGGTGTTCGGGCTGGCGACGGTTGTTTTTGGCGCGGCCGCTTCCTTTGTCCTGGCATGGAGCGCATTGGCCGTTACCGGCGCGGCGGATTCGGTCAGTACGATCATCCGCAACACCATCCGTCAATTACAAACCCCCGACGAAATGCGCGGCCGCATGACGAGCGTCAATCAGATTTTCTTTCAGGGCGGCCCTCAGCTTGGTGAGTTGGAGGCGGGCATCGTCGCACAGTTATTTGGCGCGCCGTTTGCAATTATCAGCGGTGGGGTGGGCGCCGTTGCAGGCGTAATCTATGTTGTCTTCAAATGGCCGGAAATTTGGACTTATAACGGAGATGAGCCAACGCTGGCGGGCGCGGCGGCTGACTGATGTGATGTTTACCCTACAATTTCCAAACGGTCGGAGAATATGCGCAAAATTCAGTTGACTCGCGCCTCGAATCTGGCTATACTCAACCCATAAGGATTTTCATCCGCCTATGCGAGTTGTATCTCACAAGCAGGTCGTGATGTAACGGAAAAGGTACGCGTCTTTACGCGTGCCTTTTTTATATCCAATCCGAAAGGAGAATAAACGATGGATTCTGGGATGATCGGAAAGAGAGAGAAAGCCAAGCGCTATGCCGAGGAGCGCTATCGCTTCCGGTTCAACCGGTTCGATCTTACTTTCCGCGGCGATAACAACGATCATCACGTAACGTTCGAAAATGAAAGATTTCAATGCGATTGCGAGTTTTTTATCACCCACCAGCGTTGCGGACATACCATGGCGCTCGAAATTCTGCTGAAGGACATGATTCCCGAAACGGTGGAAGCGTAAACTAAAAATTGAATATTCTGACTGCCCTCCGCCCCCTGGAGGGCAGTTTGTTTTATGTGATGCCGGTGCGTCAGCCGCGTGTTTGGATCATCTTTTATTTGAGGTACAATGCCATGCATGTCAAAACGATTTTCACGACGTGATTTTCTCAAAGTCGGCGGGCTAAGCCTGACGAGCCTCGCCTTTGGAAAATACGCTTCCAGTTTTACCGGTTTCGGCGACAGCGCCCTGGTGCGCGTGGCCACCAACTCGGTCAGCGTGTACAGCGAGCCGTCCGACAAATCGCAGATCACAGGGACATGGTACAAGGATGATCTGATTCATGTTTATGAACAGGTGACGGCGGATACGCCTGTACTCAATCCGGTGTGGTATCGCGTGTGGGGCGGATACGCCTGGCGCGCGCATTTACAGCCGGTTCAGGTGATTCTCAATTCGCCGGTCGATTCCATTCCAGAGGGTCAGCGCATTCTGATGGAGGTGACGGTTCCCTTCATCCGCCCGTGGCGGCACACGAAGACCTACGGCTGGCAGCAGTTGAATTTTCGGCTTTACTATCAATCGGTCTATTGGATCGAAGCAATCGAAGAGGGGCCGGATGGACAACCGTGGTATCAAATCAACGACGATTTGACCGGCGCCCCGTATTTTGCGCCGGCCATGTACCTGCGGCAAATTCCTTCCGAAACGCTCGCGCCGATTTCCCCGGATGTTCCTTGGGAAAGCAAACGGATTGACGTCAATCTGACTACCCAAACATTGATCGCGTATGAAGACAACAGGAACGTGTTCCAGACGAACATCTCGTCGGGCATCCCTTATGGAAATCACACAGCCACGCCCACAGGCACATTTCACATTCAGGAAAAGCGGCCGTCCAAACACATGGGAAATGGCGACCTTTTTTCCGGGGAAGGCGATTATGAATTGCCCGGCGTTCCATGGACTTCCTTTTTTACCGACGCAGGTCATGCCCTGCATGGCACGTACTGGCATGATAATTTTGGCACGCCGATGAGTCATGGCTGTATCAATATGCGTACTGAAGAAGCCAAATGGATTTTCCGCTGGGCGATGCCTCTGCCTGATCCGAATAACCTTGCCAATGATTTTGATCTCCGCGGCGGAGATTATGCCGGAACGACCATCAACGTACATTATTGAAATATGCCATTGCTGATCTGGCCATCGAAACATCTTTCAGACCCTCTGCCGGCTTCCCTTGTAAAAGATTCGATCATCTTCCCCGGCGGACGCGGCTATCCTCATGCCGCGCCTTCTTCGCGTCTTATCATGGGGGATAACCTGTCAATCATGGCGGCGCTCTTGCCCGAACTTGAAGGGAAGATCAGCCTCATGTATGCCGACCCGCCGTTCTTCACGAACAAAAAGTATTCAGCGCGCATTGGCCGTAGAGAAGATTCGCGCAGGCCGGATGAATGGGAATTGGCCGAAGGCTACCTCGATTCATGGCCCAATCTGGATGCATATCTCGAATTTTTATATCAGCGTCTCGCGCTGATGCACCGTTTGCTCTCTCCAAATGGAACGCTTTATCTTCATCTTGATTGGCACGCCGATTCTTATGCGCGCCTTCTGTTGGATGAAATCTTTGGGGCCGATCATTTGTTGAATGAAATCATTTGGACGTATCATGGCCCATCGCCGATCCGCCGCGCCTTCAACCGTAAGCACGATACCATTCTGGCGTATGTCAAGAGCGAGAAATACACGTTCAATACCGATGCGGTTCGCGAGCCGTATAACCCATCCACGGTGCAGACGTTCAACGCTTCGCCCAAGGCGGGCTTTGGAAAGATACCAGATTTGGAACGCGGCAAAGTCCCCGAAGACTGGTGGTATTTCCCCGTTGTCGCGCGGCTCCACAACGAACGCACGGGGTATCCCACGCAAAAGCCCGAAAGTTTGCTGGAGCGGATTATCCGCGCTTCTTCCAACGAGGGCGAACTGGTGGCGGATTTTTTCTGCGGCTCAGGTACGACGCCGGCGGTCGCCGCGCGGCTTGGGCGCCGGTTTATCGCCTCGGATATTAACTTTCGCGCCGTGCACACAACGCGTCAGCGATTGTGCGCCTGGCCGGGCGAACCATTTACGCTCGAAAGAGATTCGTCGGTGTCTTTTCCGTATTCCGATGGATCGAGAATGAAATTTGAAAGGGCGTTGAATTCGATCAAGGTCAGTTCGCGCGCCCGGCTG
>JBHORD010000004.1:0-18773 GCA_042408355.1 Anaerolineales bacterium | reverse complement strand
GCAATGCCAATCAACTCCATCCAGATAATGTAATACGGCCAGGCGGGGAGCAAGTCCAAAAGGCTGGGCGTGGCCGGTTTGGCGTTGATCATCAAGTAATCACTGCCGATGGAGATGTTGACGAAATAAATAATCAGCGTGTAAACGTTTGTCCAGAACGCGACGCGCAGCATGGACTTCCATGTGGGGCGGAAGCCCTCGACAACCGTCATGTAAATTGCGGAGGTGACGAGCAGGCCGTGTGATGTAAAGGTTTGAAAATATCGAAAATGCGGGAAGCCGTAAATGCCGAGGTCGGGCGTGATCAAATATTGCATCGCGCCGCCGATTCCCAAAAAATAAGCGAATTCATAAATCGTGTAGTTCTTGAAGATCAGCATGAAGCCGGAGAGCCAAATCAAAATACTGCACAGGTTCAGCGGCAGCAGGTTTTGAATGTTCCATTGTCTCGTGGCAATGTTCCAAATGTGCCAGCTTGTTTCGGCTGTCCACAGAATAATCGCGAGCGTCCAGCGGATGGTGCGCTTTGTGCCGTCGCCGGCGTTTTGGAACTGGATCAGAATAATGTTGAGAACGACAAGGAAAGCCAGCGCGGCGAGGTGGGCGGCGCCAAACAATTGAAAAGCCGGTCCGGTGTAATTGGTGCCTGCAAAGAATTGACTCATGGACTCTCCCTGAACTGGTTTTGATCATGAAACCCGCGCCGATGGATTTCGACGCGGGTCCGTAAAGTTTTATCCACGGATTTACGCGGATTGTTTAAAACCTTTGTGACACTTTGCGGTGAATTTTAAATGCTCTTAAATCCATTTTAGGATTCCGATGAAGAGAATTAGCGCCACAATGTCGAACGCCCAGAGCGCACCGACGGTTTGAAGCTTTTGTTTCATGGTCGGCATATCGTAAACCCAGAACGCCATGACGAAGAATGTCAGATAGCCAAAGAGGAAAATCAGCCACGGCGCGCCGCGATTCCACCACGCATAATCCCACGTCAACGCGTGCGCTGAGTTCAAAAGATATTCCACAAAAACGCTGAAAGCCGCTCCGCCAATGGCAACCGCCCAGCGATTTGGAATGCCAAGGATTTTGTCTTCCTTCTTCGGCAAAAGCATCTTCGTCCAAATGATCCCCGCCACCGCGAACATGAATGCGGTCTCGATGTTCAAGCCGACCAGAATCAGATAGGCGGTGGGGCCGGGTTCACCCCAGATCGGCGCGTAACCGGTGAAACGTAAGACCAGGCCGTTGACAATCTCATTGAACCAGTCCATGCCCCAGAAGGCAAGGCCGGCGAGAATCAGATTCCAGTTGCGCTTTTCTGCCTCGACGGTGTAAACATAGAAGACAAAGGCCAGCAATGGAATCACGTACCATTGGAAATGACTGCCATCCCTCAAGATGGACAGCGCCTGCACGGCAGAACTTGACATAAGCATCCTCCTTTTACTGGATGCTTATAGTATAGACCTAATTAACGAGCAGCAGGTCACGCTTTCCTCTTCGAGGGCTTCGTAAACGTGACCTGCGCTGTGAATGAAAATCGGGGACCTGGCAGATCAGTTAGCCGAGACTCTATCCGCGGCGCGCAGGCGATGGAGGACGTAAACCGTGGCTGTGAATAATGCAATCGCATTGCCTTGATGGATAATCGCAATTGCAATTTGAACATGCGAAAGGATCACGAGAATCCCAAGCGTGATTTGAACCAGCACTAACGCAATTACAACATTGATTCCGTTTATCACCTGGCGCGGAAATTTGCCGCCAAGCGCTTGATCGGCTTTGCGAATCGAAACGTAGATCAGTACGGCAACCATCAATCCAATGAAGGCGAACCAGCGGTGAATGAACACTACCGTGAGCGGCGCGTCAATCAAGTTCAGCGCGGCGGGCTGAACTTGGCTGAGCAATCCCGGCGGAATCAGCTGCCCCAGCATCAGCGGCCAAGTGTCGGAAATATATCCGGCTTTGAGTCCGGCTGTGAAGCTTCCGTAAACAATTTGAATCAAAAGAACGATCAGACCGCCCAGAACGATTTTGCTTGCAAATGACCATTTGACTTTTTGGCTGTAATCGGGAAAACCGTACAGGTGGCCGAGCGCCGTCCATAGCGAGATGCCGATCAACGTCAGCGCCATGAACAGATGGCTTGCCAAAAGATAATGGCTGACCGCCGGCTGATCCACCAGTCCCGAAGCGACCATGATCCATCCGAGAAGCGCCTGCGCCAGAAACAGAATCCCCATCACAACATAGAGTCCCGCTTCTTTCCATGGGATTGTTTTCTTGGCGATAAAAATAAAAAACGGAATGGCGAAGATAAAGCCGGCGATGCGCGCAATGAAACGGTGAAACCACTCGATCATAAAAATCTCTTTGTATTGATCGAGCGTCATGTTGTAATTGATTTTCTGGAATTCAGGCGTGAGTTGATAGCGGGCGAATTCTGTTTGCCAGGCTTGTTGATTAAGCGGAGGAACGGCGCCCATGACGGGATTCCACTCCGCGATGGACAAGCCCGAACGCGTCAGACGGACGAAGCCGCCGAACAGGACAAGAAAAACTGCGATGGATCCGAATGCGAAAATCCAGATCATCACAGCGCGGTTTTGAGTCTTTGGCATTTTCTCTCCAATGCGGTGAATTGGAGAGATTATAGCATTGACGTCTTTTGGATGAACAGCTAAAGAGGATGTCAACCGTGAATGAAACTCAACGCCGAATCCTGTGTCGTAATTATCAACGGACGTGATGGATGCAAGGCGTCTTCACAGACGCGAAAGAACCGCTTGTTTAATTGCGTCTATCTTTTATAATTTGCTTGTCTGCCGCCCCCATTGCGCCTACGCAATTTCCTCATATTTCATTCATGCCGGCCTTATAAAAAGACGCTAAAGTGAGTTATTGGTCAAAACGTTCAATTTGACTGCCTTTTGAAAAAATGAACGGACCCTCAGTATCGCTTTTAGAGAGATGGCGGAATCGCCTTCAGAAGTTTCGAGCTTTTGTGAGGGGAACGGCTCCGTTCGCCGCGGGAGTTTTGGCGGCGCTGACTGCAATTCTGCTTTACGGCGTTTTATTTCCCGCGCCGCGCCCGCTATCTGTGCAGGATGTCAACAATGCGGTGAATCAGGTCCTCGCCTCGGCGACTCCGCCGCCCGCGTTTTCGGAACGCGTCTATCAAATCATTCAGCCCTCCCTCATTTTGATTCAGACACAATCTGCCGGCGCCGACGGTCAGACCGATCATGGACTTGGAAGCGGCGTCATTGTGGACGACGCCGGCGATATTTTGACGAGTCTGCATGTGGTGGCAGGCGCGGATAAAGTCGAGGTGACGTTTGCAGACGGAACGCAATCGAGCGCGCAGGTGACGGTCAAACAGCCGCAGAATGACATCGCCGTTTTGCGCGCCGATAATCCTCCCGCGCAGATAGTCCCGGCTGTGCTTGGAAATCCGAACGCTATGCACATCGGCGATGAAGTCTACGCGGTAGGAAATCCGTTTGGCTTATATGGCTCGATCAGCGCAGGCGTGATTTCTGCTTTTAACCGCACTTTCCAGCCGGCGGGGACCAATATAAAACTTCAGGGTTTAATTCAAATTGACGCTGCAGTGAATCCCGGCAATTCGGGCGGTCCGCTTCTTAACCGCGACGGTCAGGTCATTGGCATCGTGACCGGATTGGTCAATCCAACCGATCAGGATGTTTTCATTGGAATCGGCTTTGCCATGCCAATCACAGCCGCAGGCGGCGCGGCTGGCCTTCCGCCGGATTAATCGGTTTCAGGTGAAATCCTTCAGCCAAATGAATCAGGAGAGAGTCATGGATCAACACACAAATTCCGACGACAGGAAGCCGATGGAACGCGTTCTGTATGAAGTCAAGAAAGTAATTGTTGGGCAGGATCATCTGCTTGAGCGGATGATCGTCGCTTTGCTGGCGCGCGGACATATTCTGGTCGAGGGCGTGCCGGGGCTTGCCAAGACAATGGCGATCAAAACCCTGGCGGAAGCCATCGGCGGCGAATTCAGGCGCATCCAATTCACGCCCGATCTGGTCCCTGCAGATTTGATCGGCACGCGCATCTACAATCAAAAGACCGGCGAGTTCAACACCTCGTTGGGGCCGGTCTTTACCAACTTATTGCTTGCAGATGAAATCAACCGCGCCCCGGCAAAAGTTCAAAGCGCCCTGCTCGAAGTCATGCAGGAACATCAGGTCACGATTGGACGCGAAACGTTCAAAGTGCCGAATCCGTTTCTGGTGCTCGCCACGCAAAATCCAATCGAGACCGAAGGAACGTATGCCTTGCCCGAAGCGCAGGTGGACCGCTTCATGCTCAAAGTCCTTGTCGGCTACCCGGATAAAACCGAAGAGTTTGTCATCGTCGAACGAATGACCGGCGCCTTGCAGGCCGTACAGAAAGTGCTGACCACCGATCAATTGCTTGACTTGCAGGCGGAAGCCGATAAGGTTTTTGTTGATCCCGCGCTGATCGAATATGCCGTTCAACTTGTAGCCGCAACGCGCAGTCCGCAGGATTATGGGTTGAAAGACCTGCAGCGTTATATTCTGTTTGGCGCCAGCCCGCGCGCTTCGATCAATTTGATTCTTACCGGACGCGCCCTGGCGTTCGTGCGCGGACGCAATTACGCGCTTCCGCAGGATGTCCTCGATATGGCGCTGGACGTGATGCGTCATCGCCTCGTGCTTTCGTATGAGGCGCTTTCCGATAACGTGACCAGCGACGATATTTTGAAAAAGATTTTCGACCGCATTCCGATTCCTGTTGTGCCTTTGCATGAACACACCGACCGCTACGCAAACCGCAACGCCTGAACGAATCTTACAGCGCCTCGACTGGCAGGTGATCCGCCGCCTCGATGGTTTGCTTCAAGGCGATTATCGCACGCTGTTCTACGGCTATGGCGTGGACTTCGCCGATCTGCGCGAATACCAGCCGGAGGACGATGTCCGCTACATTGACTGGAACGTCACGGCGCGCATGAACACGCCATACGTGCGGCAATACGCCGAAGACCGCGAAATCACGGCGTGGTTCCTGCTCGATCTCAGCCCGTCCGTTGACTTTGGAACGGTGAACCATTTGAAGCGCGCGGCGTTGATTGATTTCGTCGCGACGCTCGCGCGGCTGTTGACCCGTCACGGCAACCGCGTCGGCGCGATGTTTTATGACAGCCAGCTTGAGCGGACGATTCCAGCACGCGGCGGGCGGGACCAGGTGCTGATTCTGATCAACCAACTGATCAGGCAACCGCAATTGCCGCGCGCCCCCTTCACCGATCTGACGCCCCTGATCGAAGCCGGATTGAATGCGATCAAAAGGCGTTCGCTGGTTTTCGTTGTTTCCGACTTCATCAGCGAACCCGGCTGGGAAAAACCCCTGCGGTTAATGAACCAGCGTCACGAAGTTCTCGCGATTCGATTATCCGACCCGCGCGAAATCGAATTGCCCGATGTCGGCCCGATCCTCATGCAAGATGCGGAGACCGGCGAACAGCTTTACGTGGATACGCACGACAAACGATTCCGCCAGCGGTTTGCGGAAGCAGGCAAACAGCGCGAAGCCAGTTTGAATGAAGCGTTCAAACGCGCCGGCGTGGATGTCCTTCCGCTTTCCACACAGGATGATTTGGTGCGCGCCATCGTTCGCTTTGCCGCGTTACGGAAACAACGCCGGAAGTAGCCATGACGTTTATCTGGCCCTGGATGCTTTGGCTGTTATTGCTGATTCCGCTTGGCGTTATCGTCTATCTTCGGATTCAAGAGCGGCGGCAAAAATTGATCGAGAAGTTCAGCAGTCTGGGTTTGTCCCAACCGCCTGAGCCGCGCCGACATGTTCCGTCCGCGATCTTTTTGTTTTCGCTTGCGATATTGATTTTTTCACTGGCGCGCCCGCAGGCGGTGATCAGCCTGCCGAAGCAGGAAGGCACGATCATCCTTGCCTTCGATGTCTCCGGCAGTATGGCCGCGGACGATCTCAAGCCGACGCGCTTGGCCGCGGCCAGGGCCGCCGCGGAAGATTTTATTAAACGACAGCCGCCTTACGTCCAGATCGGAGTCGTGGCGTTCAGCGATTCCGGCTTCTCGGTCCAGCTTCCAACGAACGACCAGGGTGCGCTCCTCGCCGCCATCAATCGTCTGACGCCGCAACGCGGAACGTCCATTGCGAATGGGATTCTGGTTTCGTTGAAAGCTCTCAATCCGGTCACAACGCCGCCGTCAGAGTCATATACGATCTTGACCCCGGCTCCAACTCCGACGCCAACGCCGGTTCCTGCGGGAACATATACCAACGCGGCGATTGTATTATTGACCGATGGCGAGAACAATGAGAATCCCGATCCGCTCGCGGCCGCGCAACAGGCTGCCGATCGCGGCGTGCGGATTTATACCGTTGGCATTGGCAGTGTGACCGGGACGAACGTTCACATCAACGGCTTTACTTTGCACACGCAGCTTTATGAAGAACCGCTGAAACAGATTTCGCAGATCACCGGCGGCACGTATTACAACGCGCAAAGCGCAGAAGAGTTGATCAAGATTTACGATAATCTAAACACACAAATATCCATCAAGCCGGAAAAAACAGAACTTACTTCCATCTTTGCGGGCGCTGGTATTCTGGTTTTGCTGGTCGGCGGTTTATTCTCGTTGTTGTGGTTTGGGCGATTGCCATGACATGCTTGGTAAAAAAATTTAGAGGCTGAAATGACATTCCTCTGGCCCGGCTTTCTTTTTCTTTTGTTGTTGATTCCTGCTTTGATCGTTGCCTATGTTGTGATCCTTCGGCGAAGGCGGCGGACCGGCATTCGATACTCCAGCCTGGCTTTGGTGCGCAGCGCGATCCCGAAACAATCGCTTTGGAAACAGCATTTGCCGTTCGCTTTGTTCTTGCTGGCGCTGGCAGGTTTGATCGTCGCATTGGCGCGGCCCGTCTCGATTGTCAGCGTTCCGACCGATCAAACCACCATCATTCTCACGATTGATGTTTCGCGAAGCATGTGCTCGACGGATGTCAAACCGACGCGCTTGCAGGCGGCGGAATCCGCCGCGCTTTCGTTTGTTCAGCGGCAGAAGGGCGGTACACAAATCGGACTTGTGGCGTTCTCCACGTTTGCGGAACTGATTCAGCCGCCGACGACGGATCAGGAAATGTTGCAGGCGGCCATCGAAAGTCTGGCGGTGGGGCGCAGGACGGCCATTGGCAGCGCCATTCTCAAAGCCATTGATGCGATTGCCGAGATAGATAAGAATGTTCCGCCGAGCGTGGACCCAACGACCGGCGTCGAACCTGCGCCCGTGCCGAAAGGCGCATATGCGCCGGACATTATTGTTTTGCTTACCGACGGAGTCAGCAACACTGGACCGCTTCCATTGGATGCGGCACAGCAGGCCGTTGATCGCGGCATCCGCGTATACACGATCGGATTTGGAACTCCAAACGGCTCCGAGTTTGCGAGCTGTCAAAGCAGTGATCCGTATGGCGGCTTCGGCGGATTTGGAGGCGGAGGCCAATTTGGCAACGGGCCGTTCGGCTTTGGCGGCTTTGGCGGCGGCTTTGGAGGATTTCGGCGCGGCATTGACGAGACGACTTTGCGGCAAATCGCGTCCATGACGGGCGGGCAGTATTATTCCGCCTCCAGCGCCGGTGAATTGCAAAATGTTTTTCGAAGCCTGCCCACTTACTTGATTACGAAACATGAGACGACGGAAATCAGCGTATTTTTCACGATGATCGGCGCGGCGCTTGTGGTACTTGCCGTAATCCTGGCGCTGCGGTGGCGTCCCTTAAGTTGAAAAAACGACGACGTTTTCACGGCACGCAACCGCGGCTCGTTGTGTGCTTTTTTATTTTCGAAAAGGATCACGCAATTTTGCGCGTGCGGGGAATAAAATTCATGTAGACAGGCTTTGACGAAAGGCGCGGCTTCGTCTTAATGATTTTGTTATATGACAAATGACACGTGACTTTTAATTGTAAAATTTGCTATATTATCTGCACGAGTCATCAGAGGTCTGACCTCAGATGACGCCGAAACGAAGGCTGAATGGCTTCCGAGTTGAGACGGATCAAAACGACCAACGCTCCCCTTCATCGTCAGGCGCAATTCTATTTGCGCGATCTGATTCAGAATGGCACGTATCAACCCGGACAAAAATTGCCGCCCGAGGGGATTTTTGCACAACGGCTGGGCATCTCGCGTCCTACCTTGCGTGAAGCGCTGTATAAACTTGAAATGGAGGGCTTGATCATCCGCAAGCATGGAGTGGGCACCTATGTCTCGCCATCCTCTCAAAACCGGCTCGATAGCGGGTTGGAGGTTCTCGAAAGCATCGAACACATCGCCAGCCGCATGGGGTTGAAGACTGAAATGGGAGACGCGCAGATCGAAGAACGGTCGGCGACCTCTGTCGAAGCGTCCGGGCTGGAATGTGATCCGAAGGAAAAGGTTCTCTCGGTGGTCCGCATCATCCTTGTGGATGGGAGGCCGGTCGCTCATCTTTCGGACGTATTACCGCTCACATTCATGCGCAAGCAGGACCTCGGTCCAAAGTTTCGCGGCTCTGTACTGGACATTCTGTTGAAACGCGGCCAGCCGCTTCTGAATTTTTCTTTTACGCGGCTCGCCGCAGTGGCCGCTGATAACGAATTGGCGCGCCGGCTTGAAGTTCCGCGCAGGACTCCTTTGTTGAAGATGGAGGCAAAACTTTTTGCACAGGACAATTCGATTGTGGATTATTCCGTCAGTAAATTTGTCTCCGATTTCTTCGATTTTCACATCATTCGAAGAATTGGAAAATAGGCTATGGCAAATGCCATGCAGCTGTTAAAATGCATCTTTAACGGTACATCATAATCTCGCCACGCACCGGAGAAGCCTTTATGCAAGTCAAGAAAGCCGCCAGCGTTACGCCCTTCCTTCGCAAACAGACATTTGACTGGAGCAATATCGTATTGCATTTTCTCCTGCCATTGGCCGGGGTGCTGGTGGCGCTTGCGATCGGCATGATCATGCTGATTGTCCTTGGCGCAAATCCGGTTTCCGCATATGCCGCCATGATCAATGGCGCGGTGGGGAGCGTTTCAGGAATTACGCAATCGCTTGTAAAGGCTACGCCTTTGCTTCTTGTGGGGCTGGGAATTTGTATTGCATTTCGCGCCAACGTCATCAACATCGGCGGCGAGGGGCAAATCATCATCGGCGCTTTGGTCGCAACATGGCTTCCATTGACATTCAACGCATCGCCGGGCTGGTTGATGATTCCCGTGACGTTGATGGCGGGTTTTCTCGGCGGAGCGGCATGGGGCTTTGTCCCCGGCATCCTTAAGGCGCGGCTGCAGGTCAACGAAATTTTGAGCACGATCATGATGAACTCGATTGCCCAGCAGTTGATGAACTTATTGATTCGCGGTCCGCTCATGGATCCGGCCGGCATCGCCGCCGGCACATATTTGGCGCAGTCGGCGCGTCTCCCTCAGCAGGATTGGCTGCCCCGCCTCGTCCCTCAGACTCTCTTGCACGCTGGCGCCATTCTGGCGCTTGTTCTGGCAATAGTGGTTTACTTTTTCCTGTGGCGGACGACGATCGGTTATCGCATCCGCGCCGTGGGACTCAATCCCGACGCCTCGCGCTATTCGGGAATCAATGTTCCGTTTTATCAGGCGCTTTCGATGACGCTGGCCGGAGGCTTTGCCGGTCTGGCGGGCGCGATCGAAGTGATGGGCGTGCAACATCGTTTACTGGATGGAATTACAAGCGGCTATGGTTTCACCGGAATCGTTGCCGCGTTGTTGGGCAGCTTGCATCCGCTTGGGCTGATTCCCGCCTCCATTTTATTTGGCGGTTTGCTGGTGGGCGCGAATGAAATGCAGCGCGCCGTTCAAGTGCCGTCGGCTTTGATCAATGCCATTCTCGGTTTGATTGTCTTGTTTGTTTCCGGGTCGGCGCTTTGGTCGCGGCGCTGGGCCGCCCGGCGCAAGATGGGCAGTCCTGAAGAGGAGAAGTCATGAAAGATATTGTGTCCATTGGAGTGTTGGGCGGCATTCTGACTTCGATGATCCGCCTGGCAACGCCGTTTCTTTATGCGGCTATTGGGGAAACGTTCGCACAAACCTCCGGGGTGGTCAACCTCGGCGTGGACGGCATCATGTTGTTGAGCGCTTATGGCGCCTTTTATGTGGCGCTGAACACCGGAAATTTGGGATTGGCAATTCTGACGGCCGCAGCGATTGGATTGTTGATGGGATTGTTGATGTCTTTCATCAGCGTGACGCTCAAAGCGGAGCAAGGCATCAGCGGCATCGGTTTGTATATGTTTGGCCTGGGAATGTCAAGCCTGCTGTTCAAAATCACAATCGGAACGGTGAAGACGATCGAAGGATTCCAGCCGGTCAAAATTCCTGTACTTGGCGATATTCCCGGCATTGGTCCCGTTTTATTCGATCACAGCCTGCCCGTGTACGGCGCGTTTCTGTTGGTGCCGGTTGCGTGGTGGATATTGGACAAAACGACATTGGGACTTAAGATCAAGTCTGTGGGACAAAATCCTGCGGCGGCCGATTCGCTCGGGATCAACGTGGACCGCATCCGTTATTTCAGCGTTTGTCTTGGCGCGGTGCTGGCTGGACTCGCGGGCGCGTCTTTATCCACCGCATTGGTTGATTTATTTCAGGATAACCTGACTGCCGGGCAGGGTTTCATCGCTGTGGCGCTGGTATATTTTGGCGGGTGGAGTCCGTGGGGGGTGATGGGCGGCGCATTCTTGTTCAGCATCGTTAATTCGATTCAATTGTGGATGCAGGTCCTGGGCGTCAAGATTCCGGCGGATGTCGCTGTTATGCTCCCGTACGTGTTGACCATCGCCGCGTTGATGGTGACGGTCAACCGCGTGCGCCAGCCGGCCGCGCTCAATAAACCATTTGAGCGCGGCGAAAGTTGATTCAGCAAGGAGGTGAAAGACTCGCAAACGGAATAAAAAAAATATATCACCATGTGGACGGGCTGGTTGCAGTTGCCGGCCATTGAAGTACCGCGAAAGTAAATGACCCTTCAGGAGGAAGAATGAAACATAAAGGTTTGCTGGTCTTCGGACTGTTGTTGATCGCTTTACTCGTCAATGCCTGCGGCCCCCAAGCCGCCGCGCCTGCCGCGCAGAAACAGATCAAGATTGCCGTCATCATGCCAAGCGCCACAAACGACATGGCTTTCAGTCAATCCATGTGGACTGCCTTACAGCAGGTGCAAAAAGACATGGGCGGCGAATCGGCGCTCCAGATTGCTTATACCGATAACCTGTTCAATGTTCCGGACGCGGCCGCCGCTATCCGCGATTATGCCAGCAAAGGTTTCGATATTGTGATTGCGCATGGTTCGCAATACGGCTCATCGGTTCAGGACATCGCTCCGGACTTCCCGAATACAACCTTTGCGTGGGGGACGGATGTCAATACATTTGGCATGAAGAATGTGTACGCGTACACCGCCGCCGCGGAGCAGGGCGGATACGTTAACGGTGTGCTCGCCGCCAAATTGACCAAGAGTAAAATCATCGGCGTGACCGGCCCCGTCGAAGTCGGCGACGCGAAAACCTACATTGACGGCTTCGTTCAAGGCGTCGCGTCGGTGGATCCGACCATCAAAGTTAACAAGACCTGGACCGGCTCGTTTTCCGATGTGGCTCTGATGACCGCCGCCGCCAAGACTCACATTCAAGCTGGCGCGGACATCCTGACCGGCTCATCGCAATCTGTCGTTGGCTCCATCGGCGCCGCCAAGGACGCGGGCAACGTGTTGTGGTTTGGCACGCAAGCCGATCAGTCCTCTCTGGCTCCCAATCTCGTGGTGGCCAGCCAGGTCTACGATTGGACCACCATGCTCAAAGATATCATTGCCAAGCACGAGGCAGGCACGCTGGGCGGCATCGCATACACGCTCACACTTGCCAACGGCGGGTTGAAGATCGCCTACAACCCTGGTTACAATTTGCCTGCTGATGTCAAGGCGGCCGGCGACGCGGCCATCCAGGGCATCCAAAACGGAACCATTAAAGTCAATCCGTAGTTCGCTTTAACAAGTCCTCTCCTGCCGCGCTTTGCAGGAGAGGAAACCAAAAGGGTTCTACCGTAATTAACGGGAGAGAGACGAAGGCATGTCGAAGGTGCACAAAGGAGAAAATGCTTGAATTTTGTGGCGACTTTCCTTCGCGGCCTTCGTGTTACTTCTTACTTCGACAGGCTCAATAAAGCCTTTGTGGTCGAAAATGGCTTTTCCGTTAAAAACGGTAGAACCGCCAAAAGCAAGGCGGCTTAACCAAGTGCAGATGGATACATTATGAAGTCTGGAATGCAGAGTTTCAAAAACCAACACATTCAACTCGTCGAGATGCGGAATATCGTAAAACGCTTCCCCGGCGTGCTTGCGAATTTTAAGGTTTCGTTCGATGTCAGGGCCGGCGAAGTTCATGCCTTGCTGGGCGAAAACGGCGCGGGCAAAAGTACGTTAATGCGGCAATTATATGGCTTGTATCAACCCGATGAAGGTGAAATTTTGATTGACGGCAAGCCTTATGTTTTTCGCTCACCCGCCGATGCGATTCGCGCCGGGATTGGGATGATTCATCAGCACTTCATGCTGGTTCCAACTCTGACGGTTGCGCAAAATGTGGCGCTCGGATTGCGTTCTTCGCGTGAGCCGCTGTTGGATTTAGACAGAGTCACGAAACGCATTTGGGAACTCTCTGAAGCGTATGGCTTGAAAGTGGATCCGGGCGCTTACGTATGGCAGCTTTCTGTCGGCGAGCAGCAGCGCGTCGAAATCATGAAAGCGCTGTATCGCGGCGCCAGCTTGATTATCTTGGACGAACCGACCGCCGTGCTGACTCCGCAGGAAGTCAAGGATTTGTTCGCGACCCTGCGCCGCATGGTTCAAGAGGGTCACTCGCTGGTTTTTATTTCGCACAAATTGTATGAGGTGATGGACATCAGTGACCGCGTCACCGTTTTGCGGGATGGCAAAGTGATCGGTACGCGCAAGACGCGGGAAGTGACTCGTGATGAACTGGTCAAAATGATGGTGGGACGCGAGCTGAAGGAGCTTGAACCGCGTCCGCTTAAACCCGGACCGGCGATGCTTAAGATCGAGGGGCTCAAAACGATGGGAGACCGCGGCGCCGAGGCGTTACATGGAATTGATCTTGAAATCCGCGCCGGTGAAATTCTTGGACTGGCGGGCGTCTCCGGCAATGGACAGCGCGAACTGGCTGAATGCCTGGCCGGGATGCGGAAGGCCACAGCCGGCAGAATCTCAATTGCCGGGAACGATATTACCAACGCCACTCTCAATCAGCGGATTGACGCAGGGATGGCTTACATTCCCGAAGAGCGCATGAGGGACGGAGCCATTCGCGAATTTTCTGTTGAAGAAAATATTTATTTGCACGATCATTCATCATCACAATACACACGCGGCATCTTTCTTGATTTTCCGCGGATGGAATCTCATGCCATTGACTTGGTTAATGAATATGCGTTGAAAACACCCAGCCTCGATACGCCGCTCAAGAATCTTTCCGGCGGAAATATTCAGAAGTTGATCATGGCGCGCGAACTCTCGCGCAGTCCAAAAGTGTTGATCGCCGCCCAGCCGACGCGTGGCGTGGACATCGGCGCGACCGAGTATATTCACCAGCGTTTGCTGGCACAGCGTGAAGCAGGCACGGCGATCCTGTTGATCTCGGAAGACCTGGATGAAATTCGCACGCTCTCCGATCGGATCGCGGTCATCTATGAAGGCAGGATTGTCGGCGTTGTTCAGCGCGGACAGGCCGCCATTGAGCAGATTGGATTGATGATGGCGGGCGTTTCGATGAAAGAAGCCATGCAATCATCCTGAAAATGTGTGGAGATCTTTCACGACGATCAAAATGGGCGGCCTGTTAACCGTCCATTTTGATTATGTTTCGCTGTTGTGCTGAGGAAGCAGTTTATTTCTTTCCACTTGATAGCTGGATGGCATAAGCGGTAGGCTGGTTGGGATCGGTGGAATTGTATATAACCTGGATCGTATATAAACCATCTGCCAATCCTGTGGTCTGGAAGTTGTAATGATATTTCTTTCCTTGGATTGTAATGCTTTGCGTCGGATTGTCACCGACCCCAATTGGACCAGCCACGACATTTCCATTTGCATCAATGACTTTCAACGTCACAGAATTATCAATGGCAAAGTTGCCTTTGAAATCAACGAGGGTAAATTCAATCGGGATGGTGCTTCCGGTTTGGGATTTGTATGGGTTCGCTGTCGTGAGCGGCGGGAGCCAGGTCAGGCTGTAGCCGTTGAGGTAAGCCCAAGCTTGGTCCATGCTCATTCCCACTGATTGTTCCAGCGGCCTTTGCGCTTCTTCGTTCGCTATCGTCTGTTGCAATGCGGGGCTGCCTTTCGCAGAGAGATCACTCAGAAAAGTTTGTATGGCTTGCACTTGCTCCTGAGTGATTGTGGCACTGGAGCCTCGCCCATTAACCAAAGCTTGCAGATTGGGATACCATAGTTGAAGTGTGGCAAATGCTTCATCCGCCAAGTCTCTGTTATCCAGCAACAGTTGCGAAATCTCAGGGCTGTTCGTATTATACAAATCAATATAATGCTGCCCCGCGACCGTCTTGCTCAAGATGTCATCGCGCACGTTATAGAAGAGGTTAATGTCCATCGCTGTTTGTGAAGAATGCTGCATCGGTGACAAGTTACTGGAGCTTAGAATCCCAAAAATATTCTGCAAAAGTTCCACAACAGCGCATGAATTAGGAGTAGGTTTTGGCGTAAGCGTGAATGTTGGAACGGCTGTCACTGTAGGCGTCGCGGCGGGAGAGCCGGTCGGCGTGGGCACGAGCGTTCCACTATATTGAGTACAAACCGCTTCTCCATACACGTCAACACTATAAGCCAAGTTCGTTGTACTCGCGGGCCAATCCGGCGCAGGTCTTGTTGTGATCGTATAATTGCCGATCAAAACGTTGGCTGTGCCTGTCTGACCAAATGTGGCGTTACAAGTGCTGCTGACTGCCTGCGGCCCATAACACCAGCTGCCAATATTTGCGAATCCCGTTGTGCCTGCGGGGACCGCAAATACCAACGCATCGTTAGCCCGATTTTGCCCGTATGGATAATATTCTGTATGCTGGAACGAAATAATCACCGTAAACTGCAGGTTTTGGCTTGCGGGCGAAACTCCAAAGGCCACATTCATTGCCCCGTCCGTTCCAGAATACGAAAAATGCAAATGGTCTGTCCCTGAACCCGAACAAGTTCCACCGCTATTCACACCTGTACAGGTCAGTATGCCTACAGGGGCTGGGGTGAGAAACGGTGTTGCCGTGGGTGAGAGACACGTATTCGCCAAAGTAGCTGTCGGCGTCGGCGTGGACGCGCCGACAACCTGAATTGGAGAAATCTCCGCATCTGGCCAGCCTTGTTCTGAAAACCAACCGCCCGTTCCGGCGGTCTTATACCTCAAATCCAAATGCAGGGTATAGATGCTTCCCGAGGGGGATACAGGAGGTGCGGTAATATTTGCCGTAAATTCAGGCGTGGTCTGTCCCGGAGTCATCAGTTGCCCTGAAACGCTGGTCGCAGGGATTGTCGTGTCAGCTACATGCCATTTTGTCGGATCCGTGTCGGCTGGACTCGATGCGCCCAATGTCCAATCGTAACCAAGTTCTACTTGACTGCTGTCTTTCCAGCCAGATGCGGACGATGTGTTTTGAATCGTAAGTTTAATAGGATAGGATGTGCCGCTTGTAAATGAAGGTGACCCACTTGAGACTCCAAAGTTGTCATGCTTCAGCAAATTCCAGCGGTCGTCCGGCGCGACTTTTGTGCCAGTGTTGTCGTTCATAAAATCTACGCCCGTATAATAATGGGCAAGGATTTGCTTGTAGTTCCATTTTATGGGCGAGGTTGCTCCCAAAGGCCAAGCCGCGCCAGTTCCGTCAGGGCATACGTTGCCCCCTGCCCAGCGCATCGCACCTCGTTGACTCATACCGTAAGTATGCTGGCCTGATACGCTAGCAATGCACGACGTGCTAATTGGATCGTCAACACCTTTTTGATAGGGCGCAGAAGTAAGATCACCATCGGTAGTCTTTAATGCTACATCAGCAAAAAATTCTGCATCAATAGCATGGTTGTTGTATTGAAGATATTGATATTGAGTTGCAGTTAGGGCTGAATGTATGTCAGATTGATACCCAGATTGAGTATAGGTTCCGGGAATAAATACTTGGTAGGTCGTAGAGTTATTTATTCTGGGCCGTACCCCATAAGGATTTCCTTTGCCATCATCCCATGGACCATTTGCAGATTTCCAACTTCCGACGGTGCGTGATGCAACTGCTTGAGCTTTTAATGCTTCGGCATCAGGAAGAATTTGTGCGAAATTCATTTCATTTGGGAGAACATTTTGAAGATAGTATTGCTCGCCGATATAATAAAAGCCTGCGGGGTCCAAAATATCCTGGTCCGGGAATTCACTTCCACACCCGTAGACGCCGAAGTCTCGAGGGTATGAACATAGTTTATGGTCAGGCGTTATTACACCACTATTGGTAAGATGATATATATAAATTTGAAACTGAGAGAAAAGTACTGAGTTCGCCGGAAACAGATTAATCTGGGCTTGAAATGGTGTTGTTGCTCCTGCTTGTACTTGCTGAGAGACAAACAGGCTAAGAAAAAAAACTATTAGCAATAGATTTTTACGTTTCATGTCGCCCTGTCTTATTGCCCTGTTTTCTGTGCGGAGATGAGGCAAAGTTGATCTACTGTCTCTGATGGACAGTGGATTATCACCTTGGAACCGTCCCGAGACCATGCGAAATTATTGTCTTCCGAAAACACAAAACCATTGTGTTCAGGTTCAACGTTAATACTTTGACCTGACACAAAATCAACAAGATACAAGTCGGTCTTGTCCTGAGTATCCGGAGACATGTAGATATCCCCAATAGCAAGCAGGTGGTGATTGTCAGGTGCCCATGCAAAAGCATCGACTAAATGCGAACCTTCGACTTTAGGATCTATAACGTTGAGAACAGTTAGATTTCCCGTCACTGTATCCAAGATTGTTAAATCCGATGAATAGAAAGGAAACGCGTATGTTGTTGATCTAATGAACGCTAGATAGCGTCCATCCAGGCTCCAGCGGGCTGATTGGGCCCATCCACCTAAATTCAATTCACAAACATCCCCTGTATCAGCATTTAAAATAAAGGTATAGCCGCCTCCCCCCATGGCGCCCTCACTGTATAAGAAAACAAGCGATGTGCCGGGCTGCCAAACCATCATATAAGAAACGGAGTCTTTATTTCTTCGCCGAACAGCATAATCCCATTGAGAAGGATCAAAGGACGAAGATGGGCGTCCTTTCAATGATTTATCCAATTTGGATAATTGCTTATCGGTAAGATAAATCGTTTCGCCTCCATTCGGTTTAGCCGCAAAAGGAAGTTGCGAAAGCTTGTCGGAGAGCATTTGCACAGTGTCTGGATCCCCATAACTAACCAACAACTGGCGGTTAAATTTATAGGTGCCGTTCTTCTTATCGATATCGTAATAATTCATCACAGAGTACACCACTGCGTTTAAGGCCGGGTCCCATGATGGAGGCTCGTGAGTCTCAGGACGGGTTGCATACACTTTCACATCGCCAGTCACCGGATTGAACAAATCTATATTTTCTGGATTGATCTGGTTATCTGGTGTATTGACATTGTTCAAATCTTCGGTCATTAGAACCTGTTGGTTATCAGGAAGCCATTCGGCAATATGATAAAGATTGCCTTGCGGTGCAGTCAGCACCACCTTCGGCTCCGAAAACGTGTAATTCTCCAGCGCAGATGGACCTATCGTTATATTTGCCAAGGGGAACGTGCATGCAGGCGGTTCTTTTGCATTATTTTGCACTGGCGATGGGGATGAAGCACTGGCTTGCGAAACATTCGGAGTCGCAGTGTATGCCGTGCCTGTAACTTGTGCTACCGGTGAATTCGCCACGGATCGAATGGCGAAGAACAAGGGGATGATCAGGATCAATCCGATGACAAGCAAAATTTCAAGCACGCCCTTTACTTTGCTTTTCTTATTCATGTTGTACTCCTTCTGTCTGTCAAAACGATCTTGCCGCCGCTTTTGATATGACCGCCTGTAAGGTTCTCGGTTGACCGCATGTAGTATAGCAAAAAAAAAAACGGCGGCGTCAAGCTGAAATCATTACAAATCGGTTAAGCGCTGTGAGCGGTATTGTCACGGTTTGAGTTTCTCGTTGTCACAAACCTATCATACAGAATGGCGTTCTGACAACGAAGCCCATCCGTAACTTTGGATGGGCTTCGTTGTTGTGGAGCTTATTAAGCGGAAGCTGGATTCGATGTTAAGAAATTCTCCTCAATCCCCATAAAATTTGTTCCTGATCCACCGGCAGGCTGTCCACGCGGACGCCGACGGCGTTGTAGATGGCGTTTGTTATGGCAGGCGTCGTCGGAATGCTGACAATTTCGCCCACGCCTTTTGCCCCGTAAGGACCATCCTTGGTTGGATGCTCAACCATGATGGGAATGATGTTTGGCGTCATTTCGATTCCCGGAATGCGATAACGCGCCAGACGATCCGTGACGACGCGTCCTTCCTCGACGATGAAATGTTCTGTGAGCGCGTTGCCCAATCCCATCATCACGCCGCCCTCGACCTG
>JBHORD010000172.1:0-3484 GCA_042408355.1 Anaerolineales bacterium | reverse complement strand
CGACATCATGCAAGGCTTCCATCGTTTCCTCGATGGGCGTGTTGTAATCCCAGCGATGGATTTGATACAGGTCCACATAATCCATCTGCAATCGCTTGAGGGATTTGTCAATCGAGTCCATGATGTGCTTGCGGGAAAGTCCGCGGTCGTTGACGTCCTCGCTCATGGCCTGGAAGACTTTTGTGGCGACGACAACCGTCTCGCGCTTGACGCCAAACTCTTTCAGCGTGTTGCCCAACACCTCCTCGCTCGCGCCGAACGAATAAACGTCGGCGGTATCGAAGAAGTTGATCCCGGCGTCGAGGGCGCGCTTGACGAACGGCCTGGCTTCTTCTTCCGTCAAAACCCATTCACGCCATTTTTTGTTTCCATAGGTCATCATGCCCAGACACAGGCGCGAGACTTTCATGCCGGTGTTGCCAAACTTTACGTATTCCATTTGTCCTTTCTCCTTTTTGCGCTTCTTTTGCTGTTTTGCAGAAGTACCGATGCGCCGCCGGCGACAGCGGCGGGGGCAAATTCAAAATATTTCTGCTTCCTTCGCCGTCCTCGGCGAAGGATTAAATGTGTTACAGCTGTGATACCGAATTCAAAGGAATGTTTATATATTCAGGCGTAATGAACAGGCGCTTCCATTCCACGACGGAAGCGGTCACGAAATATAAGCGAGAAGGATCATGAAAAGAGGAAAAGGTCATATGGTGATGGACGCCTCCGAGGACGGCTGGAGCGAAGACTAAATCACCGATAAATTGGCAAGACTTGCAGCGAGTCTTTTGATGCCAACGCTTTCAAAGACAACATCCACGATTTCGTCATTGTCCTGGATTTTGCTGTCGAGTACGATGCCGTCGCCCCAGGCCGGATGTTTGACGCGCGTCCCGGCGGGGAATCTGGATTCCATAACGGGAGCCGCTTGTGAAGTCCGGGAGGAAGCGGACCAAACGGATTCGCGCGCGCGGCTTTTGAGTCCGCGTCCCGTCCGCGATTTACCGACAAGCAATTCCTCGGGGATATCTTCCAAATAACGTGACGGATACGTTTCTTCGGCGTAGCCGCGTCCGCCGCGTTGGACCGCGCGAATCAAATACAGGCGATCCTTTGCGCGCGTGATGCCAACATAAAAGAGGCGGCGCTCTTCTTCCATCGCTTCGGGTTCATCGAAGGAACGGCTGTGCGGCACGATGCCATCATCAAGTCCCACGATGAAGACCGCGCCAAATTCAAGTCCCTTCGCGGCGTGGAGAGTGAGCAGCGTGGGCGCGTTGATGTCGTCTTTGATTGTGTCTTGATCGGCGACCAGCGCGACGTTTTCGAGAAACTCATCGAGCGTGCGTGTGTCGTATTCCATGGCGACGCGCCGCAGTTCCTGGACGTTTTCCCAGCGATCCACGCCCTCTTCGGATTCGTCGTCAACATAGGCTTTGTAATTGAGATCGTTGACGATGCGGTCAAAGAGTTCGGAAACGGTGAGGGCGGGCGCGGCCGCTTTCCAGTTGGCAAGCGAGGCGCCGAAGTCTGCGAGGGGAATCACACTGCGTCCGGTGAATGAAGACCAAAACGGCGAATCGGAACCGCGCGCGAGATCAAGCAAAACAAGACCTGCGGACAGATTGTTTTGGCGCGCGACCAGATGCAATGTTGTCAACGTTTTATCGCCGATGCCGCGCGGCGGGACGTTGATGATGCGGTCGAGGCTGATTTCATCGGCGGGATTATGAACCAGCCGCAAAAAAGCGATGATGTCTTTGACTTCGCGTCGCCCGTAGAATCGCTGTGCGCCGACCAGACGATACGGCAAACGCGCCTGCAAAAACGCTTCTTCCAACAGGCGGGACTGCGCGTTGGTCCGATACATTACCGCGCAATCGCGGGGTTCGAACTCGCCGCTGGCGACAAGCTGGGCAATGCTGTCCACAACAAAGGACGCCTCCGCATAATCATCGGGCGCTTCGTAAAAATAAATCTTCTCGCCCGCGCCGCGGTCGCTGAACAGATGTTTTTTACGGCGGTGCGGGGCGCGGTCAATGACCGACATAGCCGCATCGAGAATCGTCTGACGCGAGCGGTAATTCTGTTCGAGCAAAACGACCTGCGCCTCGGGAAAGTCCTGTTCGAAGCGCTGTACATTTCGCCAGTCCGCGCCGCGCCAGCGGTACACCGATTGATCGGGATCGCCGACCACAAAAATGTTGTGATGCGCGGATGCAAGCTGTTTCAATAAAGTGTATTGCGCTAAATTTGTGTCTTGAAATTCATCCACCAGCACATGCTCGAATCGCCGCGCGTATTTTTCTCGAACGGCGGGATTGTCTTCCAGCAAACGCGCGGTATAAACCAATAGATCATCGAAGTCCACGGCGTTGCTGGCGATCAGCCTTTTTTGATATTCAGCATAAACACGCTTGACAACTTCATCTTTGTAATTGGTAATCGGATAATCGTCCGCGCCGATAAGCTCGTTTTTTGCATTTGAGATGGCGGCATGCACGCTCGCAGGGCGATACAACTTATCGTTGAGATTGAATTCTTTGATGATGGCTTTGACGATGCGCTCCTGATCGTCGGTGTCGAAGATGACAAAATTTGATTGGAGGGGAAGGAATTCCGATTCTCGCCGAAGCAAACGCGCGCAGATCGAGTGGAACGTCCCCAGCATCATGCCCTGCGTCGCATCCCTGCCAAGCAGTTTCTCGACGCGCGCCTGCATTTCGCGCGCGGCTTTGTTGGTAAACGTCACAGCCAGGATGCGATACGGACGGATGCCTTCGTTCGCGATCAGATATGCAACGCGTTGAGTCAGCACCCGCGTCTTTCCGGACCCGGGGCCGGCCAGCACCAAAACGGGTCCGCTCCCGGCTGTGACCGCTTTTCTTTGTTGGGGGTTGAGCTTGTCGAGAAAATCCATATTGTCACGGTACTCGATATTCGATAGTGAGTTGCCGGTAAATCAAATACCGGCTGTCGAAGCACGAATATCGAATAACGTTTTTACAATTCCGATGTGCAGTTTGGACAGCGCGTGGCTTTGATCGAGATGGTTGAAAAGCAATAAGGGCATTCCTTGGTGGTGGGCGCGGCGGCTGGCGCGGGCTTCGAGGCCATCTTTTCCAGATTGCTGATGGCGCGCACCATCAGGAAGATCACAAAAGCGATGATGAGAAAGTCCACCACATTGTTGATGAAATTGCCGTATGTCACCTTTGCGCTCCCGACGGTGAACGCCAGGCCGCTGAAGTCGATTCCGCCGATGATCAAGCCGATCAACGGCATGATGATGTCGCTCACCAGCGAACTCACAATCTTGCCGAATGCGCCGCCGATGATTACCGCCACGGCCAGGTCCATCACGTTGCCGCGCATTCGGCAAGATTGTGAGTTCGCTGGTGAGCGACATCATCATGCCGTTGATCGGCTTGATCATCGGCGGAATCGACTTCAGCGGCCTGGCGTTCACCGTCGGGAGCGCAAAGGTGACATACGG
>JBHORD010000168.1:0-11040 GCA_042408355.1 Anaerolineales bacterium | reverse complement strand
GCATTTCTGGGCGCTGGCGATTGTCCGCAAGAATGATTATGAACGCGCCGGCGTACCCATGCTGCCGGTGGTCAAGGGCGAAAGAGAAACCCGCTTGCAGATTTTGATTTACACATTTGTTCTCGTCGGCGTTTCGCTTTTGCTTCCGATCGTCAAAGCCACCGGGATGGTTTATCTCGTGTGCGCGCTGGCGCTTGGGCTTTTGTTGATTTACGCCGCGTGGCGCGTCTGGACGGTTCCCGGCAATAAGGTCGCCTGGACGATGTATCGCTGGACGAGTATGTATCTGGCGTTTATTTTTCTTGCATTGATGATAGATGCAGTGGTTTGAAGAAATTGCGCCGGCACATCGTGCGGTCACGGGACGCGCTCGAGCAGCAGCGCGTCCGTTGTTTGATACGCTGGCCGATAACGAGCCGACTGCAATAAACTTCGTCCGAGCGGCGGGACGTTCGCTGGCGCATGGGTTATGAAAACGTATTGATAAGCAACGCCATATTTTTGCATCCACGCATCGAGACACGCCGCGTCTTGATTGATACAGTTTTGTAAAGCCGTGAATTTTTGGACGCGTATCTCAAAACGATTGTCGTTTACCCATTCGTAGCCGAAAACCGTCGCAAGGCTGATCCGGTTTGTCAACGCCGGGAACCAATCGGAGACCGGATCGGCCAATGCGTTGTGGCCGCTGACCACGGCAAACCGGCTGTCGGGCGGAGTGTGATCGCGAATCCAATTCATTGCCTGGACTTGTGAATCGGTCAGTGTGTATTGAGAACGGATCATGTATTCGGCGGCATACGCGCTGGCGATTAGATAAAACACGAGAAAGCCAAAGAACCATTGCGGAGTTCGTTTTTTGAACCATGAGGTTGTTTCCGGTTCATTGTAGTTTTGGATAAATTTCAAAATTTGATGCAGACCCATTGCCGCCAGGATGGATAGCGGCAGCATCATGTAAAGCGATCCACTGCGCGGTTCGATGAGATACGCTGTCAGCATCCAAACCGGGAATAGATATTTTTTATTGCCAAGATTTTGAAAGAATCCGATCACTGCAAATATGGCGACGAAGGGCAAATAAGGTTCATTGGTCAGTTCAAATTGAAACGCGAAAAATATTCTCAGGAAAAGGTTGGGGCTATCTTGCCGCGCGGCTGACAATGCCGCGAGGAACGGCGCCAAGCCATGTGCGTATAAAACAGCCAGCCACCACGGAGCGGACAACAGTAATGCCAATAACGAAACAGCCAGCGAACGGATCCATCCGGCTTTAGAGCGGTCGGCAAACAGATAGATGATCAGCGCGGCGAGCGCGGTCTGCAAGACGGCCTCGGGGTGGGAAAGGATGACCAACGCGCCGAAGATCGAAGTCCAGACCGCGAAGCGATTGGATTTTGTCGCATAAAGTTTATGGACGCCATATAACGTCAAAAGGCTGAATAGAAACCCAAAAGAACGGGTAATGCCTCCGCCCATGGTCTGCCATTCAAAAACGCGCGGCGTCAGCGCGAAGATCAAGGCCGCTAATGCGGCGATGGTTTCGGATTGAAGCAAGTCGAACGCGAGAAAATAAAAGACCGGGATGGCGGCGGCGCTGACAATGGCAGGGAAAATTCTTAGCAGTGTCAGCAAATCGAGAGACAGCGCGTTGGATAGAAAGCCTGCCAGATAAAACGCCAGCGGCGGATACGCAAACGGTATGGAGGCGTGATTGTAACTTGTAAACGCCGGCAGTACGTAACCATTGCGCTCCAGATCGTGGATCATTGTATAAAACAACCCGCCGTCGTTAATTGGAAACGAAGTCGTCAGCGGAATTGCCAGCCTCACCAGTAGGCCGATCAAGGCCGCGGCGATTGCAAGAAAGATTGTTCTTTGCCGGCGATGTTGGAGCGTCATGATTTATTTCCGCTTGAAAATGATGGCTGTGGGATCCTGATAGACAACCTGCCAGCTATGGTTTGTAAGCATGGCGGCCGCCAATCCTGTCTGATGCGGGACGATGATCCAGTCTACGTTGTAGCGAGTCAGTTCCGCCTCCCAATTCGATTCGCCGTTATAAATGCCCGAATATTGACGCATAAAAGCTTCCCCGTAAAAATCGCTTTGACTGTCCACAAAAACGCGCTGAGCGGGCCAGAGCCGATAGAGCAAATATCCGCCCCAATTGGAATCGTTGAACATGTTTCCGGCCATTGGATTGGCCTTGATCCAATCGGTTGCCTGAACAGGGAAAACCCGCGGATCGAATTGATAAATTGTCGTTCCGGTTTTGATTGCATGGAAGGAGAAAAAGCCCATCGCTGCGGCCGCGAAAACCGCGGGCCATAAGAAGCCGCGTAAAGACGCCTCGATGCTCGTGAACGCGTCTTCGATTTTTGTCCAATACGAAAGCGGGCGGATTGTTTTGCCTGCCAGCCTGCTCAGAATGGGCGCGGCGGCAATGGCGTACAATGGGATGTTGCGCGCCATCAGCAGACTCATTGCCGCCAACCCCGCCAGAAGAAAGGCATGGCTTGCCGGCATTCTCCGCCATTGAATGAGGCACAGAATCAGAGTCAAAATCAATAAGCCGGCAAAGGGCCAAACGGCAGGCAGAGCGAAATCGGGCGGCATGGTTTCGGCAGTGTGACTCAAGATATACAGACTGTTGTTGCTGAACACTGCCTCCCAGTTATGCCAGAGATCGGGCGTCAAGACGCTTGCGGCGAATGAAGCTGAGCCTGCCGTCAAAAGATTTATTCCGACACTGACGTTGGCCCGCTTTCTCCAAACGTCAATCAGCCACGCCGCCAGGTAGGCACCCCAGGCCAGGAATCCAAAGATGAATCCGCCATGCGTGTTTGCCCAAACCAACATCAGAAGCGGGAAGAACCATAAACGGAATTTTTGTCCGAGACGGATTCGCTCCAGGCCATAAATCCAGATTGCCAGAAAAAGGAAAGAGAAAACATGCGGGCGCGTTAGCCAATGGACTGATGACGCCACCGCGGCCCAAAGGACGACGATCAAAGATGCGAGCGGCATATCGCTGCGATGAACGCTGTCGCTGTAAATAAAGGCAAACGTTATGCCGAGAATAACAGCGGTCAGAATCATTACGCCGTCCAAATTCAACAGATGATAAGCCGCGGCAAATAATACCTGCGCCAGCCATTCGTACGGAGGTCGTGGTTGACCGGCTTTGGTGAACGAGAGCAGGTCACGGGTCGGGATTTGATGCGCATTGAGGATGTAGTTTCCGAGAACCAGGTCGCGCCCCAAATCGCTGTCGGTGTTCAACATGCGCGGCCCAAGCGCCAATGCGCCGACGAAAATAATGATAAAGACAATGTCGCGCAGGCGGGGGAAAAGGAAGGCGGTTGGGAATTTCGACTCTTGATTCATTTCACTTCAAAAATCCGGATATCTTGATTGTGATATGCAAGCTTGAGATTCGGAGCGGCGGTAAATTGCGGGTTGATGCGTTGTTCGAGCGGGCCGTAAACGACCCATCTGATCGGCGTGCTTTGGATCCAGTCATCCGGCTCTTTTCCTTCGTAGAATGCCGTTACGATATTTTGCTTGGCCGCAAAATTCAGCGTTTCCATTTCGTGTCCAAAGTAGACGCGCAAATCTGTTTTTTGCGCGATCACCTGCGCGGTTTGTTCTGACGCCAGCGCAACATCATTGGGATGCGCATGAGATTCGAGCCATTGTGCGGCGTCGTCAATGCCCGCCGGATAAAAGAAATCAGCCGGGTGCGTCTGCATGAAGCGGGCGCGCCCGAGGCTTAGCGCGAGGCTTGAGATCGAAGCAAAAGAAATAAATAATAAAATCAACGGCGGCCGCCATCGCTTCAAACCCGGACTTCGTGCGGACGCCGCTTCGAAAAGATTCATCAACCCCGCAGTGGCTAGAATCGCAAGCGGAATGGTGATGCCCAGCAGAAAACGGCGCTGAATTGGAAATGGCGCATACGCCAGCGGAAAAGCGGCGAGGACCCAAAATGCCGCGCCTCCCCATGCCGCCTTCTTTCTTTGAAAAGCAGTGACAATGCCCGCCGCGGCGAACGGTAAAAAGAGCGCAAGCCCCCACACATAATAAACCAATGGCGGCGACAATGTTTGGTTTTGCGCCGTGTATTGACTCCATAACGGATCTTTGGTCAATATAATCAGATTGTATAGAAACAGAGGAATCTGCACCAGCGCCACAATCATCAGGGCGCCGGCATCGGCCCAGCGAATCCTGCGGTTCGACCACCACGCAAAAAGAGTCGCGCCTGCGAAGCCGGCGTCCACAACGGCGAACGCGATTGGGTTGGTGAATTGAACCAGTATCGCGGTTACGGCGATCCAGATTATGTTTCGGGAGCGGGAGGTCTCAAGATAATCGAGCCATAAAATCAACGCCAGGCACATTCCGCCCAATGCGAATGCAAAATGCGGAAAAAGCGACAGGCTGAAAAAGATGTACACGTCAATTAACCAGAAATCAATCGGCGTGATCGAACCGGGAACCCAGTGGAATATCAATTGAAGCCAGCCAAGCCCCGAACCCAGCGCGGCAAGCAGAAAGCCGACGCGCGCCCAAAAGCGCTCTGAAAAGATTTTACGGAACAATGCGTAAAGCAAAAGTAAAGCCGCGAAGCCAAACAGCCAGCGCGTTGATTCGTAGGCGGTTTCCGGCGCCAGCCCAAGCCAGGCGCTGATATGCCCAAGCGCAACATAAAACATCCTGACATAAGCCGGGTGGGGCGGTTCGGCGGTAAACCGGAATTGGTATGCCCATTCGCCCAGCATTCCTGATCGCATCATCGAAATGTCAACAGCGTAATCCTGTGGGTCGAAGTAAACGCCGCGAAAATGCAAATCGGATGTTTGGGATAGGCGGCCGGCCCATGTCGGAATCGAACCGAGAATCAGAATGCATGCCGATGCGGCCGCGGCCCACAACAATTCGTTTTTATCGCGCCGCATCAGGGTATCCTTGAAAAGCGATAAAGGAGAAGTCCGCCCCATTTATTTTGCGAAACGAGGGTAAAGTGGGAGTTCAAATATGCGAGGTCAGGATGGGTTGTGTAGCCGGCGGCCTTATATTCGTCAATGGATTGTTGATAGATGATGTAAAAGACCTGCGGCGCGTTTCCGACCGCGGATTGAATGTTATCCTTCGCATTCACATTCAGGACTTCCTGCGTGGCGGGGGCCAGCGTGTCTTCCGGACTCCCCGGCGGATCAGCAATGTAGACTTGCGGCAGTGCGCGGTCAAAATAAATGGCCGGCAAAAGGGATAATTTATTCGAATGCACAATGACGTCCCCGGGCTGAAAGTGAGCCCGCAGGGAAGAATCCAGCGTTTGAAAATCGCCGTACGGGAAATCGGCGTATGTAACATGCTGATATATTCCCATCGCCGAGGCGGTCGCCAGCAGAATCAATGCAAACAAATAAACTGGTTGCGGCGGTCGGGCGGAAGTCAACGCCCACGCCAGCCAGAGCAGGAACATGGCTCCAGATGGAAGCAGAACTCTTTCGATGTAAACCGGTTTCCACTGCGAAAAAAGAAAAAGCAGGAGAGGCGGGACAAAGGATAAGTACAGAATCCATAATCCGCCTGGCGCCGTTTCGATATGTCCGGCGGCGGCGCGGAATGTCTGATAGCCGCCGATGACTGCAACCGTCAGTGAAATAAACAGGGCCGGCATCAGCCACGCATTCGGCAGAGGTAGATTTGTGACAAATACAAGCAGGAGTGTAAAGAGGCGCGAAGGGGCGGGCTGAGTCACCCAATACGATTGAGCGATCTTTGCAAATTGAGCGGGAAGTTGAATCAACCATGGCAGATATAACAATATCGCCCCCAATCCGGCCAGGACAACGGATTTAAATGTTTTCCAATCCTTTTGAAAAATTGGCGTTAGCGCCAGGGCGATCAGATAAAATGCGGCCAGGCTTTGCATGTATTGCGCCATTGCGGCAGAGACCGCAAACAGGAGCCACTCATACCACGTTTGCGTTTTTGAAGCGCGGACGAATGCATAGGTGGCGAGCAAAAGCCATATCGTCATCCAGGAATACATGCGGATTTCCTGTGAATAGTGAATCTGGAACGGAGAGAGCGCGGCAAATAACATGGCGGTGAGCGCGGTTTTCTCATTGAAGAGATTTCTGGCAATCAGGTATAGAAGACAAACCGTTCCGAGCCCTGGCAGGATAGAGAGGGTGCGCATGGAAGCCAGCGATTCTCCGAAAACCTTCATCCACAGCCAGGCCATCATGTAGTAACCGATTGGATGAATATCCGCGGCGCCCGCTCCTGTGGGCGTCAGAGTTCCATAGAGCATGGCCGCGGGACCCTTTTCGGCGAATAGGATCGTGAACGCTTCATCGTACCAGATTGGGCGCGAGGCGATGCCCGGCAAACGCGCGGCAAGCGCCAGAATGAGTATGCCAATAAACACAACTCTGGGGTTGCTCGTTTCGCCCGACATGATTTGATTTTACACAATTCTTTCTGGACGGAAGAAAATTTTATGCAAATGCAAGAAAGCAAAAGCGACGGCACATGAACCGTCGCTTTTGTGAAATTGGTTTTGATGTTACTCGCCGAGATAATCGCGCAACTTTCGCCGAATGGAGGGATGCCGCAGTCGGCTGAGCGCCTGGGCTTCGATCTGCCGCACGCGCTCGCGGGTCACGCCCATTTTACGGCCCACTTCTTCGAGCGTGTACGCCTGTCCGTCGAGCAAACCATAGCGTAATTGCAAAATGCGGACTTCGCGCGGCGGCAAGCCGTTCAATACTTCGCCGAGATGTTCGCGTAAAAGGTTATATGTGGCAGTGTCATCGGGCGGAGGCGCTTCGTCGTCTTCGATAAAATCGCCTAGAACGGAATCCTCCTCATCGTCCGTGGGCGTTTCGAGCGAGAGCGGACGCCGCGCCACTTGAATCATGTTTTCCACTTTCTTGGGCGGCACATCCAGGGCGTCTGCCAATTCTTCCACGCTTGGCTCGCGTCCGAGGCGCTGAGTCAATTGATGTTGGACGCGCAATAACTTGTTGATCTGATCGCCCATGTGGACAGGCACGCGGATCGTGCGTCCCTGATCGGCAATGGCGCGCGTCACAGCCTGACGAATCCACCACGTTGCATACGTTGAGAATTTGTGTCCGCGGCGATAATCGAATTTCTTCGTGGCGCGGATCAGGCCGATGTTGCCTTCTTGAATCAAATCGAGAAACGGAACCCCGCGCCCCATGTATTTTTTGGCGACGGAAATTACGAGGCGCGAATTCGCCGTGATCAAATGTTCGCGTGCGGCCCAACCGTCTTCGATGAGCTTGCGCAAATCGGCGCGGCGGCGCGGGCTGACGTTGCCCTTGGCGAGTTCCTCACGCGCCATGCGTCCGCGTTCGATGCGCTGAGCCAGCGCCACTTCTTCTTCCGCGTTGAGAAGCGGGACGCGGCTGACCTCTTTGAGATAAAGGCCGATCGTATCGTCTGTGTCAATGTTAGCGAGGTAGTCGTCGAGCGAGAGATCGGGTTCAGGCTCGGCTCCCGCTTCTTCGACGGCGGCCAGTTCATCCTCCGTCGGTTCGCCCGGCGTTGCATCTTCGACGAACGGAATGCCCGCGCTTAAAAGAGCCGAAAAGGCCTCCTCCAGTTGTTCCACATCCTGTTCAGCTTCGGGGAAGAAATGCAAAATATCATCGAGTGTGACGTAGGATTTCTGGCGTCCCAACTCGATCAAACGTGCAATGGCGGGATATTCTTCTTCCTCGTCACCGATAATAATTTTCTCTACATCCATTCTTTCTTCCAATATGTTTGAATTTGGGTTCAATTTAGAATACACTCTTTTTATGTGAAAATCAATACCTGTTCTTTTTTGACGGTATTCTGTAATTCTGTTCTATAAACAAGACGCTTTCCCCGCCTCGCCCCTTACGGGGCGGCGGTTGCCGTTACCGGAGCCGGGGAGGCCGCTGAGGAAGGAACCGGCGTGACCGGAGAAGGCGTTCCGGGCGTGGACGATACAGCCGGTGTTTCCGTGGGCGGGATCGTCGGCGTCGCGGTGGCTGTGGAGGTCGGGAAAGGCGTTAGGGTCACGGTGGGCGTCAGCGTTTGTGCGTAAGGCGGATTGGTGACGATTCCAAGCAGCGCGTCCAGACCGGGCTTATCCACGATTTGAGTCTTGCCGCCGTCCAGTTGTGTGTAATAGCCGGTTTGGATGGGGTTGACAGAACCGACCAGCAGTTTGTGTGTCTTGCCGCTGGAGAAAACGATTGTAATTGTATAAGACGGTTTATCCAAACCGACGATATCGGGTCCGAGTTGGAAATCGCCGAGGACGCGCAGGGAGCCAATTTGCGTCGCGGCCGCTTCGGCTGCGGCCTGATCGGCGCCCATCGCCACCGGAGATTTCACAGCCCATGGGCCGCTTGACTCGCGGGCCACTTCGACCGTGACGCCCGTGGAAGACTCGATTTTGATATCGGTCGGATTACCGTCCGTCGCTGTGTTGAATACAAACACGGTAGAACTGGTTGGTGTGGCCGATGCGGCTTGTCTGGCTTTCTGGTTTTGCAAATAGAAAGCAAAGCCAACCAGCGCGGCAAAAAGAATGATCAATATCCATGTGTTTCTGCGAATCATAGATTTAGCCTCGTCTGCGGCGCGTCAGCCAGGTGGAGATGCCGGCCAGAACGACCAGGCCGGGCAAAACGATTACCGAGCCAAGCAGGATCAAAATGAAAACAAATTGATTGGGCGGGTTGAACATGCGCGTGATGGGGGTGCGCGGCGTAACTTGAATCAAGTTCTTTTCCTGCGCGGCCCAATCCACAGAGTTGATGAACACATCCCCGTTGGCGTATGCATCAAAAGCTTTATCGGTCGCAAAAGCGGAATTTCCGAATACCACCACATGGCCGCCGGTGGTGGCGTTCTCGCCAGCTGCGGCCACAGTCAGCGGACCGGCAATATCAGTCGCCTGATCGAAACTGATTTGCTCGTTATTTTTGATTTTATCGAGGTGGGTTTCGCCCCATGACTGTTGTGAAGTCTGGATCAGCCCTGTGAGGCTCACGCCGGCGGGCGGGGTCTTTGCCAGTGTGAGACTGCGCGTACCAGGCATAATCGTAATCGTTGTGGTGTGTTGCGTGATCGGGCTTGTCGAACTGTATGTGGAGGCGATGGTGTTCAGGGGTTGATTGCTGGTCAGATCAATGACCACATCGTTGTCGAGCGTGATGCCCCAATCTGTTTTCAGATAATCGGCTAACGGATCATCGCTCGTTCCAAAGTTGGTGAACACGGTCGGGTCTTCCATGACAATCAAGCCGCCGCCCTTTGCGACATAAGCTTTCAACAGGGCGACTTCCTGAGGCAGCAATGGGCTGGTGGGACCGGCAACAACAATCGCTTTTGCGTCATCTGGAACTTTATTGGTGGCGGCCAGGTTTAGCGTCTTGACCGTGTAATTTTTGCTTTCCAGCGTCGAGCGCGCGGTGGATAAGGCGGTTGTATCCGTTCCGTTGATGTCGGGTTCGCCGTGACCGGTGAGGAAATAAATCACGCGCGTCTCGGGGCTGATGAGTCGAATCATGGCCTGATCAATATCGGTTTCGGTCGCGGAGTTGGCGGTCTCGGCGGCTTTGCCCATGGTCAAAACGATCTTGCCGTCGCCTGTGACGCCATACTGCTTTGCCAGCACCGGATCGGCGTTTGGATCCACAAAACGGAAGTCGAATTTGCCGTTGCTCGCGGTTTTGTAGTTGTTGAGCAATTGCTGGGCGGTGTCGGTGGAGGATTGAGCTGAATAGAAAGCAATCGCGTTGACTTTGGCGGGCAGGGCGGCCAGCGCCTGAATGGATTGCGGCGCAAGCGTATGAGATTTATCCTGAGTCAAATCCCATGACTTGGGATTTTGAAAAACTAGCCAGTTGACAAGGATGATGATGCCGGCAAAAGCCAAAGACATCACCAGCGTGTTCGAGCCGTAGCGCGCCTGGCGTCCGGTTAAGAATCGGCGCGTCCCTTCGGGGTTGAGAATTGCGTAAACGGCCAATCCTAAAACCAGCAAACCGCCGCTGATTTCCAGCGCAATATTGATTGTGTTGGGATTCGCCGGCGTGTACAATTGAAGGGCGATTGTCCCTTTAAGAATTGCCAGAATGCCTGTGGCGATACAAGCGAGGATGGCAACGATCAATCCGATGACGGCGTAACGAGCCGGAGATTTCCTGTTGTTCATTAGCTCCACCTCCGGGCTTCCACTGCGGCTGAGCCGACGAACAAGCCCACGGCAATGAGACTCAAAAAGTAAACGATATCCGACAGGTTGATCACGCCGGTATTGAGTGAATTTGCGAAATGGTTTTGCATACTTAAGTAAGTGAAAAGATCGCCGCCTGATTGAACGTATTGCGCGGGGAATCCGATCAGCCACCACAGGAGCACAAAAACGGCGAGGGTGACAAAGAAAGCGGCGAATTGATTCGAGAAGAGCGCCGATATGCCTACGCCGATTGCCAAAAGCGCCGCCGTCGCAAGGATCATTCCAAGGTAAGCGGTCATCATCTGACTTTGGTCAATGCCCGGCGTTTCGAGACTGTTGAGCACAAGCGGGTAAACCAATGTCACCGCGATGAGCGTCAACATGAAAAGCAAACCGCCCAGCCATTTGCCGACCACCAATTCCCAGTCGCGGACGGGGGCGGTCAGTAGGAGTTCCATCGTGCCCATGCGGGTTTCATCCGCGATCAGGCGCATGGTCAACGCGGGAATCGTCAGAATTAGAAGAAAGACATACGTGCCGGTGATGTTGCTGATATCCGGAGCAGGCGGAGGTCCGCCAAAGCCGCCGTTCAACGCGCTTTGTGAATATACCAAAATGGTCAAGCCGAAAATAACGCCGAGCGTGAGCAGGATGACGAATGCCACCACATAGGCAAGCGGGCTGGCAAAAAAGTGATTGTATTCGCGGCGTGCGATAACCCAAACGTTTCTCATTTCTACTTCTCCTTGCGGCGATTTTGCGGTTGACCGCCG
>JBHORD010000164.1:0-1705 GCA_042408355.1 Anaerolineales bacterium | reverse complement strand
GGGCGTAGGCGTGGGAGGCAATGGCGGCGGAACCATTTCAGGCAAGCCGGATGTGTCGCCGACAATGGTTGCATATTGCCCCCAAAGCCAACAGCTGTTGCCGCCTCCGCCCGGATATTTGATGATCCAGTAATTCGCGGGCGTGTATTTGCCAATGACTTCCCCGCTCATACCCGCCTTGAAAAGCATCACCAAATCGTAATTGACATTTGGGCCGGTGCGGCAATTCGTATCGGAATTCACAGTGACAGTCGGCGCGGTGGCAGGCGGCGGTACGGTATTGGTTGGGATGCCGGCTTGCGCCTGTTGGGTCGCCGCCTGGATGGTCTGCACGGCCAGCGTGAGCGCAACATTGAGGTCGGGCGTTGAAGTCTGTTCGGCGGCAGTCTGCGTTGGGGTATTCGATGGAAAATTGCAGGCGATGGCCGCAAGCGCCAAAACGCAAAAAACGGTGAATAATTTTTTGATCGGTTTCATGCTCTTCTCCTCGGAATCGTATTCTCCATATCATTATTCCACCGTTATTTGAAAATACAATTCCCACAAAGGCACTATTCGATGCCTGCCCGCTTATTTCGTTAACTGCTGTTACGCGGTTTCCTTGCAGGGCGGCATTCATGCTGTCTGAAAATGCGAGATAAACCTCGCATCGCTGTGTGTTGTCAAATAAAAAGACCCCGCAGTGAATCAACTTGATCGTTGCGAGGTCTTTGTCTGTTTTGCCGGAATCTAATTGCAGTGATAAACGCTTATGGTCACGATGCTCGAAACCTCGTTGCTGTTGAACGCCTGCACGCCATACGTGATTCCATCATCTCTCCAATCCCATCCCCAGCCCCAGCCGCCGACAACATCCGTATAAGAAGTTGAGTGGGGGCCCAATGTTGCAATTCGATGGCCGTTTCGGTAGATGCGTACGCCAGTCTGATCGGGATCGGTGTTTCTCCAGCGTAAAACCACAGTCCACTGGACGCTGCTTCCCCACCAGGGAGTCGGCGTGGAGGAAATGGTCTGGCTGGTGCAGGAGACGCGCAGATTGGCTGGCTCGCTCAATGTGTAGTTCGAAATCATCGGCGTTGCCGGCGCGGGGAGATCGCTGGTATCGCCGCTCACGCTTGCATATTGTCCCGAGAGCCAGCAGACTGTGCCGGGATAATTTGGGACGTTGATGACCCAGTAGTTGTCGGCCGTATCTTTTCCGATGACTGTTACGGTGACTCCTGGATAGATGGTGATTACAAATCCATAACTGGCGCTGGGACCGGCGTAACAATTGGTCGCGGCGCTAACGCTCAAGGTCGGCGGCATGGGCGTATTTGTAGGCGTCAGTGTGAGCGTTGGCGTGGACGTCTCTGTCGGAATGGCAGGGCGCGCTTGTTGTGTTAATGCTTGCAGTGTCTGCGCCACCATCGTCGAGACTTGATCCATGCCGGAAAGCGTCGGCGTTGGAGGCGCGCTGGATGGCAGGCCGCCGAAGTCAACGGTTAGACTGCACGCCAGCATGGTCAGCGCGAGAATGCAAAATGAAAGAAACTTTTGGCTTGGCGTCATTTCTCATCCTTTTCTAAGTAGTCGTTCATAACAGTTTAGAAAACGACATTCTAAAAATGCTGGTTGGGTCGTTCTGTTGCATCAGCATGTATTCAGCAGAAGCAAGAACGTCGTCCATCGAGTCATGCAGTTTGTTTACACAAGCGAGTTCTTT